>CAZWAW010000115.1:0-7849 GCA_964632025.1 uncultured Sporosarcina sp. | reverse complement strand
ATTAGATGTCACAAAGAAATAAATGAAATTTGAAGATATGTCCGTACCTGTACAAATCAAGTTTTCGTCAAGTAATGTGATGAGTTCATCCATAAAGCAATCCCACCCACATTCTTTTCCACTCCATTATAACAGAATATATCTTCAATTCAACCAGCGGTGGAAAGAACCTATTTGACGCTTGCATTCCAAAAGAAGTAATTGCGTTCAATAAAATCATCATAAAAGCCCATATCTCTGTAAGTGTTATCGTTGTTATTTTGATGAACGTTAAGCCCTTTTAAACCTAAAAAAGGCAACTCGTTGACTTTCGTTCGGTGCCCATGCAAAAAAACCTCCGATGTAAGTGCTCTTTATAAGAGTACCACTTCGAAGGTCTTTTATATTGTCTCAATAATTTAGGTTAGTCCATATCTCGATAGCCATTTAAAATTAATTAATCTTTTCTCCAGCAAGATTGATGATTGTGACAGACTCTTTCCTAACCTTAGCGATCAACATCCCAACAATAAATCCAAGTATTCCTGTACTAATCCAACCGGCTCCACTTTCAAATAACGGAATGAATCCGAAGGCTTTATTGATGGCTTCTGGAGCTATACCAGCTTCTTTTACAGCATCTACTATAGCGATAACGCCAACACCAATAACAGTGGAAACGTAAACAGAACGTTGGCCGTTAAAGAAGTTGTTCGCAAAGATTAAGACGATTAATGCAATTGCTAATGGGTAAAGCAATAGTAGAACCGGCGACGCTAACGTTAAAATCGTAGTGAGGCCAAAATTTGTAATGATTAACCCTAAAGCAGCAAAGATAATCAACCACTTTTTATAAGAGATTGAAGGAATGATTTTTTCAAAGTATTCAGCAACTGCGGCTAAGCAAGCTACATTCGTTGTAATTCCTGTTAATAAAATCACAGTTCCGATGATGTATATACCGATTTGTCCAAAGAGAACGATGGCACTCTGAGCTAACACCTCTCCACCGTTTGCTTTGTAACCGATTGGATTTAGGCTTGAACCGCCTATCCATGCCATCGAAACTTGCAAGACAACTAATCCAATCACTGTGATAAATCCTGCTTTTATGAATATCTTAGATACTTCTTTCTCGGAAGTAATTCCATACGCACTGATTGATTTAATGAATATTCCACCGAATACGAAGGCTGCTAGGACATCCATCGTATAGTATCCCTGGGTAAACCCTTTTAAGAAGGCACCACTGATATAATCGCCTTGAGGAGCTCCGAAACTACCCATTGGTGTAATAATCGATTTGGTAACGAGTACTACCAATAACACAACGAAAATCGGCGTAATTATTTTACCCAAACGATCAACGAATTTAGTAGTGTTCCACGAAAGGAAAATCGTAAGAAGAATGAAAATCAGTGAAAAAATGAATAAGTAAAGACTTGTATTTGATTTCATTTGAACTAAAGGATTGATTGCGATTTCATAGACAACCGATGTTGTTCGTGGGATGACATAAATCGGACCAAGCGTTAAAAATAGTAACACAGAGAAAACGATTGCAAAAGTAGGATGAACCTTAGATGCAAGTTTCTCTACAGTTCCTCCCCCACGTGTTAGTGCAATAATTGCTAGCAGAACTAATCCTACCCCAGTAATTAGGAACCCAGCCATCGCAATCCATGTATTTGTTCCAGCTTGTTGACCTAGCATTGGAGCAAATATAACATTCCCAGCGCCTAAGAACATGGCAAACAACATAAAACCAATGGCAAGTATTTGTGAAAATGACATTTTCCTCTCCATCTATAATCCCCCTTGTAATAGTTAATCCCTATTTAATTTTAATGAGTTTCCCTTAGTTATTTTTCTTTTTACTTACTCGTCCCAACGCGAATGCTCCAGCCCCAATTCCAATTATTGCATTTGTTTTTTTAGTAAACAGTTGCTTCGCTATTAAATTTAAATTCTGTGGTCTTTCAGCCAACCTACGCATGAAATAACCATACCAATCAACTCCGAACGGCACATACGTACAGAAATTATACCCCTCATTAGCTAATTTGATTTGCATATCTTTTCTAAAACCATACAACATTTGAAATTCGAACTTTTCAAACGGGATTGAATGTTCTTTTACAAACTGTTTAACATGCTCAATTACATGATGATCATGTGTTGCAATTGACGTGAACTTTCCGTTCAATAAATGATACTCGATTAACTTAATATAGTTTTCATCAATTTGTTTTTTGTCTTGATAAGCAAGCTTTGCTGGCTCTTTATAAGCTCCTTTTACAATTCTTAGTCTGTAATTTTTATAGGTCTGTATGTTTTCATCTGCTTCATAGAAATAGGATTGAATAACAGTTCCAATGTTCGAGTAGTCTTTTGAAAGTTCATCTAAGAGATCAAAAGAGGGTTTAAGATGTCCGTAGTCCTCCATATCGAAATTGATGAATATGCTGTATTCATAGGCTTTAGAGACAATTGCCTCAAGATTTTTTAAACAAAAATCATAGTCAATATCCAAACCAAGTTGAGTTGGTTTTAAAGAAATATGTGCATCCAATTTGTTCGCATGGATTGCTTCAACCACTGCTACTATTTGTGTTGTTGCATCAAGTGCTTCCTGTTTTTCAAAAACGAATTCCCCTAGGTTATCAATCGTTGCGGAAATTCCCAATGCATTTAGTTTCTTTACACTCTCCACCATTTCAGCAACACTTGTCCCAGCCACTACAGATTGTGCACCAAGTTTTAGTCCCCACTTTTTAGCACCGCTTGTAAGCATTCTATTTTGTGAGAGAAACATGAAAAAGTCTTTTGGTAAATTCATTATATAGCCTCCATTAGTGTAGTTATTCTTTTAGTTATCGTTATTTCAGTAAAAACCCTTCTTTATATGGATCCGTGTCGTCCAGTGAGAATTGGTGAATTCCTGTCATCCATGCGGATCCAGTAATTTTAGGGATGATGGCTTTGATGCCTTCGACTTCTGTAAAGTTGACAACAGTACCCTTAAATTTTGAACCAATGATACTTTCTTGAATGATTTCTGAACCAATCTCTAAATCTAACGTTGCAAGCTTGGCGCATGTCCCCGTTCCGCAAGGTGATCTATCAATTTGTCCATCTCCGAAAACCACCGTATTCTTATAATGGCCTTCACCCACTTGTAAACTAAATTCAACAAGATCGACTGTATTGATAGCTGGAATTTCAGGATGTGCAATTTCAAGTTGCTCATTAACAGCCTTTCTAATTGCTACTCCAAGTCGTGCAATTTCATCCTGCTCGTCTATGTCGAGTTTAAGGTTAAACTGATTTGCATCGACTATAGCAAAGAAGCTCCCCCCGAACGATATGTCCAAGGTTACAGATCCTATATCTTCCACTAAAACGCTTACATTGTGTTTCAACAAAAAGGCTGGGACATTAATAAACGCAACTTCATTAACCTTTCCATTCTCGTATGTAACATGACACTCGACTACTCCAGAAGGGGTATCCATATGCACGATATCTTTCTTTTCAATGATTCCTTGATTGATTGCTATCGTAACAGCTGCAATCGTTCCATGACCGCACATATTTAAATAGCCACCACTATCCATAAATAACACACCCAAATCGCAACCTGAATTATAAGGTTGTGTCAAAATTGCCCCAAACATATTCAAATGGCCTCTTGGTTCGTGCATAAGTAATTTTCGTAGATGATCCATATCAGACTGCATATATTGTTTCTTATCCATCATTGTTTTACCCTGAATTGTTGGGATGCCTTCGACAACAATTCTCGCGGCTTCCCCCATCGTATGGGCATCAATCGTTTTAATATAATTGTCTAACTTCACCATGTGTTTGTATACCTCCACTATAAGTCATTATGTAATGCTAACAATCTAATATGCAAGAAGCGTGCCAACTTTTAAAAGTCAGTACAATCGATGGGTTGTGATTACTCTTATCATGTATTAAAGTTAAACATGTACATTATAGTTACACTTGTGTAAAACTGTTAGTAAAGTGAACACATTAGAGTAGGAGTGAAATTATGAATGAAATGCCCCTTCAACATGCATTGTTTTATTTGAATAGCTTGATAGAAACAAGCGCAGATGCAATTGTAATGGTTAACGCTTCGGGAGAAGTAATGTATTGGAGTCCAACAGCCGAGGATATGTATGGGATTCCATTGAGTGAAATCGAAAACAAAAAGATAAGTGATTTTTTCAAAATAGAGGATTTGAAATTACTTGAGATATTGAAAACAAAAAAAACGGTGCGAAATGTATATCACCAACCTAGGCCAGACAAGCATGTGCTCATCAGTTCGTCGCCAATAGTTGATGAAAACGGTGAGTTAATAGGAGCTGTTTCGATCGATCAGGACATCACGCATATTGTGAAGTTAAATGAAAAGCTTTCAATTACTACATCCGAATTGCAAAAAGTAAAGCAACAGTACAATCAACAGGAACAAATGGGGCCCTTCTCTGAAATTAAAGGAAGTAGTGTTGCCGTGAGGACAGCCAAAGAACTAGCATTGAGAGTAGCCAAAACGGATGCGACCGTTTTGATACGAGGGGATAGCGGAGTAGGAAAGGAGCTCTTTGCTCAAGGAATTCACGAAGCAAGCTTGAGGAAAAAAATGCCGTTTGTACCTATCAATTGTGGCGCCATTCCGCAAGCCCTCTTTGAAAGTGAGTTCTTCGGGTATGAAAAAGGCTCCTTTACGGGTGCAAATAAAGACGGGAAATCGGGGAAAGTCGAAATGGCAGACGGTGGAACCCTCTTTTTAGACGAAATCGGTATGCTTCCTTTAGATATGCAAGTGAAGTTGCTAAGAGTGCTTCAAGAGAGAGAAGTTTCACGATTAGGTAGTGCTACTCCTGTCAAAGTCGACATTAGAATCGTTACAGCAACCAACAGTAATCTAGAAGAAATGGTCAAACAAGGTACATTTAGAGAGGATCTGTACTATCGTTTAAATGTCGTGACATTGAAAATCCCTCCACTGCGAGAGAGACTTGAAGACATAGCCACCTTGGTACAAATCTTTGTTCAAGAGTATTCCGAGAAATATGATAAGGTAATCCCCACTATTTCAACCAGTGCCATGAATACATTCACTAGCTATCAATGGCCAGGCAATGTAAGGGAATTGAAAAACAGTGTAGAACGCATGATTATCTTTATTGATAAACAGGTGATTGGCGCAGAAGACATTACAACAATAATCCCGACGAATATGAATGGACATGTAGATAAGACAGGACTTGCCCACGAAAAAGCACTTTTGGAACAAGACCGAATCAAAGAAGCACTGATCGAAACATACGGCAATAAAAGTGCCGCCGCAAAGATATTAGGTATCTCTCGAGTCAGTCTATATAAAAAAATAAAACAATACCATATTGAAACATAGTATGTTGGTTGCAGACAAGCGTTGCATAGTATTCATAAATAGCTCGTCTGTTGATTAACCAAACATAACCAGCAAATAACTTGATCACACACTGGGTGCTACGTGTATCGTTGCGCTTTTGGACTGAACGACTACTATACAATTATCGGGATTCCTTGCTGCGAAGGATGCGAATTCGTTAATCGTATGGTTGTCCTGCATCCGCCCTACTCCAAATGCATAAGTACACGTAGTACATTTGGAGCTTTTTGGGACGAATGAATAGCTGGCTTCTTACCTGAAGAAAAGCCGCCAAAGATACAATTTTGGCGGCTGATGCTTTTTATAAAGTATTACATGATTACATGCATACTCTTTGCTAAAAGTAAGCAAAGAACACATTGTACAGCGTGTAAGAGTGCCCGGAATTGTATCTTCGGGCACTTACACTCTCTATAGAAAGTCATCTATTCTTTTCTTCCAAACAACTGCATTTTCCACTCGAATAGTGTAGGTACGCGACAGGCAACTATTCGCAACAGGATTACTGAAAAAATGTGGCTAGAATAGTTAGCCGAAAGCGAGCCGAAAATAATCCAGTGAAAATGAAGGTTATCAAGCCCTTCTCACTAGTATTTTATGCAAATTATTGAAAGGTACCTGTCAGACACAAAGACGAACAATTCACACATTCGATTAATTATACAAAAAACAAAGAAAAACCGAATAGGTATTGATTTACTTGTTGTGCCCACTATCAGGTCAGTTTCAATCTATCTAGACTTGGTATCTAACAAAATCAAACACTCCGCCGATGCTAATGCAGATTCACACTCTCCGTATTCCGACAATCAGGATAATTACTGCAACCGTAAAACTTTCCGTATCTACCTGTCTTCAAGGTCAACTGCCCATTACACTTCGGACAAGCGGTATGTAATAGCGAGGCATCAGTCATTGACATCTTTTTCGCACGGCTTGTATGTGAACGTGCCGTCTGCTTTGAATTTTTCGCTTTTCGAATCGATTGCATGTGCTCAGCCTTAAAAAGTTTCCTGTCATTTTTATATAGAGCCAAAAGTTCCGCGAGCTTTTCATTGATCCCCTTCACGGTATCCTCACTAATGTGCTGCCCCTTATACCGTCTGATTGTTGTTAGAAGATCTGGGAACTGTATAACATGTGCTGAGGTGAAACCCTTATTGAATTTAAAAGTAGAGTTAGATGAAAATGCGATGATGGAACTGACGCCCTGCATTTCTTCTTGTCCTATGTAGGTAAGCAAAGCTTGAACATGGCCGTAATTTTGCCGGATTGGATTGTACATTTTTGTTTTCCGTTTATAGATAACTTGTGTCCAATATGGTTTAAATTCATCACCAAAAATCCAACCGCTGTAATGTTTCGTTTCGATGACAAACACGCCATAAACGGAGGTAACTATATGATCTACTTGCGTCAGCCCCCGCTCACCATTCGGAATATAAACATCATGGAAGACAGTGTATGCATCCCCTAATTTCCGAAGCTTCGTCTTTACAACCCACTCCCCGTATTTCCCTTTAATAACCGGCATTTTCCACTGAAGGATCATCCATAAAACCACGAATAGGACAACAACTAGAAACGCACTTGACGTCATAAACATCTTGATTGTCATCAAAATCCCCTCATAAAATCCTGATATCATACTATTGTCTGCATTCATAATATCCCCCCAAGTTAATCACTCAGTTGTCGCAACAACGTTAATGTATCCATTTTCCTAACTATTACAATAATATCACTTAATACTAAAATATTTCCATAAAAGCAATTGTCGTTTTCCCGAATTGTTGAATTAAAAAATTTTCACAAGAATGTCCCCTTTCCCCCACTTTTCTTCTATATAAAGAATAAAGGGGATATTCTTTATGACAACTTACCTATCTGAATACGCTCACTTCACAAACAAACACGATTTAGACGCAGCAACAAGACAACATGTACTTACGCACTGGAACAATATGAACCAAACAGAGCGGGCTGTTCTCGATATGATTCGCCGCTACTCCGTTAAATACGGTGCTGCACATTTGAAACACGAAACAATCGAAAAGGCTATCAAGAAATCAAATGCAACTGTACGACGAGCCATTCGCAAATTAGTAAAGCTAGAAATCATCGAAAGGATTCACTATATTCGCCCTGTCATGAGCGGTCTAGGCGCTAACATTTACGTCATTAAACCTACTAATGACCAGTCGAAATTGAACACCCCAGAGAATGGCGAAAAGCCTTCTGCCAGTAAGGCGGAACCCGCTAATCTACAAACCGAAGCTTTTCTTTCTAAAGCAATAATTACTAAAGATCTTAAAAGAACGTCTCCTACGGAAATTGTGCCTACTACACTTTTCGGTAAAATGAAATCTCTTCTTTCTTCGACAATCGGAGAAAGTAAATTAGCACGTAATTTTT
>CAZWAW010000114.1:0-7902 GCA_964632025.1 uncultured Sporosarcina sp. | reverse complement strand
CGATCAAAACTGCACGCTGACTAATCAACCTTTCCCCCAATAACCGCCCGCATATCAAGCCCATTAATCGCATAAGATAAAGGAAGAATCGGACCTGATACGAAAGGAAGAGGGCGTGCACGAGCAAATACGGAGGCGATGCGTGCGCCTCGGAAAAATGTTGCTGGAAACTGGACTTACCGTACGGGCGTTAGCAAAAGCGACAGGCTATTCGAAAAGCACGGTCCACAAAGATTTGACGGAGCGCTTGCCTAACGTCGATGTGGCACTGTCTGAAGAAGTCGCAAAAATACTTGCCTATCATAAGTCTGTCAGACATTTACGGGGCGGCGAGGCGACCAGGGTTAAATGGATGAACGAAACGAAAAAAGTAGGAAGCAGTTAGAAAAAAAGACGGATTGCAGACTCATTGCGATCCGTTTTTTCATGTTATCTAGCTCCTGTCGCTAAACTCTCTCGCCATAAGACTTTCGCGTCTGAAAGGCACCTTCCCCTTATCTATTCTGTCTAGACTCCAGGCGCAAAACGCTCGGGTCACCTCAGGCTTTAAGATAAAGGCAAAGACCGCCTTTTCTTCAATCCTTCAGTGCCTGTCGCGTCTGTACGGCGCCTTCCGCTTTTCCTTTAATCTTTCAATTAAATAGTTCTAAAGTATATTCATTGCCAGTTAACTATGGTAAAATGATTAGTTAGAAGCGTATACATACACGGGAATATCCGATGATGCAGGTGGAAGGGGAAACAGAAACAATGTTTGCAAAAGATATTGGAATTGACCTCGGTACGGCCAACGTCTTAATACACGTTAAAGGAAAAGGGATTGTTCTAAACGAACCCTCAGTCGTGGCAATTGATAAAAACACAAATAAAGTACTGGCAGTCGGAGAAGAAGCAAGACAAATGGTTGGCAGGACGCCTGCCAATATTATTGCGATTAGACCTATGAAAGACGGGGTTATCGCTGATTTTGACGTAACGGAAGCTATGCTTAGCCACTTCATTAATAAATTGGACGTTAAAGGATTTTTATCTAAACCTAGAATTCTTATCTGTTGTCCGACAAACATTACGAGCGTCGAACAGAAAGCCATTCGGCAAGCTGCTGAAAAATCGGGCGGCAAGAAAATTTATCTTGAAGAAGAACCGAAAGTTGCGGCAATCGGAGCTGGAATGGATATTTTCCAACCTAGCGGCAACATGGTTATCGATATCGGTGGAGGTACAACGGATGTCGCTGTTTTATCGATGGGAGACATCGTTACATCACGCTCTATTACTGTAGCCGGAGATACTTTTGACAACGATATTACACACTATATTAAACACCATTATAAATTACTTATCGGAGAACGGACTGCGGAAAATATCAAATTCAATGTTGGTACGGTTTTCCCAGGCAGTCGAAAAGAACAGATAGACATAAGGGGACGTGACATGGTTTCGGGTCTTCCCCGCACAGTTACAATCCACTCAGATGAAATTGCTATAGCATTGAAAGAATCTATCTATATGATTGTCCATGCAGCGAAAAATGTTCTGGAAAAAACACCACCTGAATTGTCTGCTGACATTATCGATCGAGGCGTATTTCTGACTGGCGGCGGTGCGTTATTACACGGTATCGACCAATTACTCGCTGATGAATTGAAAGTACCTGTATTCATATCAGATAATCCGCTCGATTGCGTTGCAATTGGGACAGGCATTTTATTGGAGAATATGGACAAAATATCTAACCGTTAGGAATTGTTAACAACTCTAATTTCGAAGTAAGAGGAGGTGGACATATGTTCCGTGGGTTTTACACAGTCGGATCTGGGATGATTGCGCAGCAACGCAGAACAGAAATGCTGGCAAATAATATGGCAAATGCCAACACGCCAGGTTTCAAGGCAGAGCAATCGGTGATTCGTTCGTTTCCTGAAATGTATATGTCGAGTATTAATACGGCAAAAATCCCAACAGCAAACGGCTTTCAAATGAAGGGCTTATCTCCAGTTGGTTCAGTTTCGACAGGCGTTTACATGCAGGAGACGTTGCCATTATTCACGCAGGGACAATTGCGTGAAACTGAGCTGACGACAGATATTGCACTGATTGATGGTCGCTTACCGATTGATGCAGAAACAGGGACTCAGGGTGCCATCTTCTTCAGACTTGAAAATGAAGGTGGAAGTGAGCAATATACAAAGAACGGTAGTTTCACACTTGATCCAAGCGGGTTTTTGACCAGTGCAGGTGGCGCCTATGTTCTTGATAATAACGGGCAACGGATCGCATTGCAAAATGATGATTTCCGTGTAACGGATGAGGGCGTAATTATGGAAGGTAACACGGCTGTCGCAACACTCGGTATTTCATTCGCGCAGCGCCCTGACATGCTCCTGAAACAAGGAGATGGCATGTTCGTGACAGAAGGCGGCGAAAGCCTTGCAGCCGCTAACGGCACGGCAGGCGTCTCCTATTCGATGCAGCAAGGTTATCTCGAAGGTTCCAACGTCGATGCAGCACGAACGATGACTGACATGCTTACTGCATATCGTGCATTCGAGGCCAATCAAAAAATTCTTCAAGCCTATGACCGCAGTATGGAAAAGGCAGTAACGGAAGTTGGACGTGTCAACTAGTGACACGCGATTTGAAAGGGAGCGGGATGCATGATACGCACAATGACGACAGCAACAAATACTTTGAGTCAATTGCAAAGTCAAATGGATATAATCGGAAATAACCTTGCGAACATTTCGACGAATGGCTATAAAGCAAGCGATGCTAAATTCCAAGAGATGTTATACCAACAATTTGACAATGACAAAGCAGATACTGCGCCGCGTCAATCGCCTCCGGGTATCCGCTACGGATCAGGTGCTGTACTTGGCCAATCACAAATGAACTGGAAAGCGGGTTCATTGCAAATGACGGGCCGCGAACTCGACTTTGCACTGACGACACCAAAACAGTATTTCAACGTCCTTATGCCTGATGGAGGCGGGGAAAAAACTGTCTATACACGTCAAGGGAATTTCTACGTTTCTCCAGTTGCGAATGGACAAGTGATGCTTGTGAATGGTGAAGGGTATCCAGTTGCAAACAGTGCGGGATTGCCAATTACATTTTCCGATAATGTTACAAATTATACGGTTAAATCGGGTGGGAATTTGCAACTAACAAATGCAGATGGGACGACGCAAGCAATCGAACTAGCTGTGACAGTAATGGAACGCCCAAATTTAATGCAGCGTTTATCAGGAACGAATTTTGCATTGCCTGAAAACTTGGCGGATCTTGGAGTCACGCAACAACAAGTCTTAACTGAGCTGCAAGGTACTGCGCGAAATGTAATTGGATTGGAAGGCCAGGCGCTTGAAGGATCTAACGTTAACTCTCAGAAAGAAATGACGGATCTCATTAGTGTGCAGCGTAATTATCAATTTAATGCGCGGGCAGTGACGCTTGCAGACCAAATGCTCGGTCTGATTAACGGCATCCGATAAGTTCATGATAAAAATAGTATCGTTCGGCTCTGAAGTGTATGAGACAGACTAAAAGGGTAGTCTACCTGCATCCGGTAGGTATCTGAAGACTGGACAATTAGGGAGTACTGAATATGACAGATGAAAAAAGAAACAACCTGAATTCGAATGAGTCAAGGAAAAAGGAGAGTGCACCGCCTTTAATTCGGTCTACTCGTAAAGAACGCGGACGGCAAAATAAGCCGGCAGAGGAAACTCCACCGAAAAAGCAATTTTGGGTCCAAATTCGCATCCTTCCAATTTGGCTTCGTGTAATACTTGTTCTCTTGCTTCTAGCTGGGGCAGCCTATCTTGGCGCCTTGGTAGGCTACAGCAGTATCGGTGATGGGAATTCGGGTGATGTCTTTAAGAAAGAAACTTGGATTCATATTATGGATATCATTAATGGAAAAGAGTCGTAAAAGGCTCTTTTGTTTTTGTTGTAAAAAATATTGAAATAGTAGGAGGATGACTATGCTGACAGCAGAACAGATACAGGCAATTTTGCCGCACCGTTACCCGTTTCTTATGGTAGACCGGATTCTTGAGGTTGAAGAGGGAAAGCGAGCAGTTGGTATAAAAAATGTGACAATCAATGAAGATTTCTTTAACGGACATTTCCCAGGCTATCCGGTTATGCCTGGCGTACTTATTGTAGAGGCGCTTGCGCAAGTTGGTGCCGTCGCTCTATTGCAAAAAGAAGAAAACAAAGGACGTCTCGCCTTTTTTGCTGGCATTGACAATTGTCGCTTCAAACGGCAAGTGACGCCAGGCGATACGCTAAAACTGGAAGTGGAAATCACTCGACTTCGCGGTACGATAGGTAAAGGAAAAGCGATCGCAACGGTTGATGGAGAAATCGCATGCGAAACAGAAATTACGTTTGCCTTAGGACCTATTGTTTCAAAAAATGGGAACTAAATTTGCGAACGCCTTAAAATTTAGTTACAATGGTCATTACGGTGCGGTTACAACGTACTTCTAAAGTGGGAGGTAACAAATCAGTATGTTTAAAGATCTTTCTCCAAATCTAAAAAGTAGCATTACAAGATCCATCACACAGACCTTCGAACAATACATGAGCGATATTGAGTGGTCCGGTGAAAAATTCAGTATCGATGATTATATCGCCAGCTGGCGTGAATATATTACCATAAAAGCGCTTTGGTTTTCGAAAATTCCAGAAGAAATGAAAATTGATCCGGAATTCCATGAGGATCTAGCGCAGCGTATCAATGAAATCATCGCCCGTATCCTCAGTGAGCCGCCATCTGAAGAACAGATTGTGGTCATCCAAAGCATGCAGGAAGAGCTTGATACTCATTACGAGTATCACTGTAAAGCCGAAGCGATATACGTTGACACATTGCTAAAAAAATATATAGAAGCTTAAAAAAGAAAAATGGATAGTTCCCTCGTTTCGGGCAAAGCTACGAAGTATCATACAGGTATGTGTGATAGACGGCTTGTGGAGAGGAGGGAATCTTTTCATGTTCAAAAAAGCGATACCACTTGTTCTTATGTCAGGACTTGTACTTACTGCTTGTGCAAACAACGACGCAGTTCCGAATAAGAACGAAACTCCAATGGAAAAAGTGGAGGATCGAACGAGGGACATAACGCCTGATGTGAACAATGGGCAAACTGGACCGAATATGGATGGTCTCGAGAACGAAAGAGATTTGAACGGTGTAGATAAAGGAGTCATTAATGACAATAACGGAGTGCGTAACGAAGTCATCAATGATGGAAACGTAGCACCGAAAGAAGATGTTATTATCGACGAAAAGACAAATACACCGAACGAAGTCATCATCGAGAAAAATCGTTAACCGCAAGCCGTGCGGAAACCGCCTCGTAACACTAGAGGCGGTTTTTTTATGTGCAAAAGCGGAAGCGCCTGCTCCTGTAGCAACTAAAACGGTACCTTACGCTTTACTCAACAAAAAAACTGCCCGTTTCCAGGCAGCGTGAATTCATTCATCTACTTTTTCTCTATCCTTTTTCAAACGTGGTCGTGAGCGCATATCCGACTCGAACCGTTGCAACAAATCAGCGCCGCCTATCCCCTCGTCAATCAATTCTTCTAACAGCTGTTCTGCATACTGTGTACGTACTCGTTTCAAGCGGCCTTTCATTAACACGGAGACATTATCGCCAATAAGCTTAACGCCTTTGACAGCGACGCGGAAAGCAGCAGGCTCATTTTCAGGATAAGAAATAACGACTTTCGCTTCCAGTAATTCTTCATCAGCCATCCACTTTTCAAAGGTGGATTGATGTCCTTTATCAATGAACATTTCTAGTATCCACATATGGTGACTGTTCTCTTGGTTGATAATAATTCCGTCGATGAGTGGGAAATCCTGCATGCGCTCTTCGTGTAATATTCCGACAGACAACATTTTGAATGTTTTCATCGGTATCCACCTCAATCTTTTTCCTTTTATTATACCATAGGCAGAAATTTCAGCGACTAACTTAAAACATGGGAATACTAAATTATCGGCCAATCGGATAAATTCAAGTACTGCATACGGTTATGCGGTTTGTGTTGAAAAATGAAATTTTATAGTTAGTCAAAGTAGGGTTTTATAGCTAATAATAGACTGAAAATTGAAATATAGAGTATTGCATGAATTTGACTGAATCAAGTATTATGAAATTAATAAACGAGAGAGGAGGAAATTTTTTGAATCAAGTTGCGCTGGTCGGACGTATCACAAAAGATCCAATCCTGAGAAGAGTATCAGAAGGAAGGGTACAAACAAGCTTTGTACTTGCCGTGAACCGCAATTTTAAAAACCAAAAAGGAGAAGTGGAGACAGACTTTGTACTTTGCACGCTGTGGGGAAAGGCGGCGGAAAATACTGCAAAACATTGCGGTAAAGGATCTTTGATCGGCGTAGGCGGGCGCATTCAGTCTAGGTCCTACGAACGTGAAGACAAGAGTAGAGTCTATGTAACGGAGGTGATTGGTGAGGATATACGATTCATTTTAACGAAACAACGCACCAATGATAACTTGTATAGTGAACAGGTAGGTAACATGAGGCTGCCGGCAGAGGGAAAAAGCGATGCTGAGCATTTCAATCTGCCCAGCCGTGAAACAGAAGGATTACCGATATTTTAACCAGGCACAATGATACATAAAAAGCCAGGGAATGGTCGAGAAAAGGAGTGGATAGATAAGCCGGACGACAAACCGGGGCCGTACCGACAACTGAAAATGGATAGGTAGTAAGCAAATGCTATATGTGAGGAAAAGAAATGTCCGAACATGTCAACAGAAGGGGTTCTGCCCATGTTCGGTGAGAGTGAAAGAAAAGTATCTTGTCGAGGATGCTTGGGGGTATCTGTGACGCGCCGTAAATAAGGGGAATGTTATCGCTACTATCCGATGGGGTCGGATATCTTACGTCAAAAAAACGCTAATGTGGGTCCTTGTAACGGAGACTGCTTCCGTCAACGGGATCCACACAAGCGGATTATGAAAAGAAGGGAGTGTGGAACATGACTGCAATTGAAAAGGACGTAAAACGGTTGGAAATGCAAATCGAACAATTGATCAGTATTGTAGCCAATCAGAACAATCGCCTGAACCGAATTGAAGATCTAGAAAGGAAGAAAAAATTCGGGTCTGTACATATTATTCCGCTTGCTGAACGTGTATAAGAGAATTCGACAATGGCAAGTAAGAAGACCCCAGTGCCACTGACGGCTCTGGAGTCTTCTTATAAGCATAGCTTTAGTTGTCGAACGATAACAAATCGTCCAGTTCCGTTTCGGATAAATCAGACAGCCATTGACTTGATTGAATGAGATCCGCGGACAATGCGGCTTTCTCGACAAGCATCTTGTCGATTTTTTCTTCAATCGTTCCAATCGTTACAAACTTATGGACATGGACGAATTTTGTCTGGCCAATGCGATATGCACGGTCAGTAGCCTGATTTTCCACGGCAGGATTCCACCATCTATCAGCATGTAATACGTGGTTTGCACCAGTCAAGTTCAATCCAGTTCCACCTGCTTTTAACGATAAGATGAAAATAGGGAATTCGCCTTCTTGGAAAGCCTCGACAAGCCGGTCACGCTGACCTTTAGGCATACTACCCGTCAAGAATGGGACATCGATTCCATGAAGTTCAGACAAGCATTGACGGATAAGTTGCCCCATGCCAATGTATTGCGTGAAGATAAGGCATTGTTCCTTATTAGTAGCGATTTCAGCTGCCATTGACACAATTAGGTCTAGTTTATTGGATCTAGACAACAATTGTGCTGCTGGAGCGTGCGGCTCTTTCAAGAACAAGGCTGGATGGTTACAGAGCTGTTTTAATCGGCTAAGCATTTTTAAAATAAGGCCTTTCTTTTCAAAACCGGTAAG
>CAZWAW010000113.1:0-8307 GCA_964632025.1 uncultured Sporosarcina sp. | reverse complement strand
TTTGATCGGTTCGCATGAGGATATGCTCGGTTGGCTAGCGGTTTTGATCGGTTCGATTGAGGATATGCTCGGTTGGCTAGCGGTTTTGATCGGTTGGCATGAGGATATGCTCGGTTGACACTCGGTTATGATTGATTTTATCAAAAAAAAAGCCACTCCGGATTGATTCGGGAATGGCTGGGAACGTGCTGTTTTAAAATGCAAGATATGTGCGCGGATTGACGGCTACTCCATCTTTTTGTACTTCGAAATTAAGGTGGATACCGACTTTACTATTCCACTCGTTTTCCGTAGCGGTGCCGAGCACTTGGCCCTGATCCACCTCTTCACCTTTTTTAACGAGAATACCTGAGACGGATCGATAGATTGTTTTCAACCCATCTGCATGAGAAAGTATGATTTCGTCACCTTTAAATGGGTCTAGCACGACATCCTCCACTGTACCGCTTAACGAAGCGACGACTTCGAATGTCTTGCCTTGTACTGAAATAGTTATGCCTGTGTTCGTCACGTATTGCTGATCGAATACGAGCATTGCACTTTCTCGCATGGCTGCTTCTGCATTTACATCATAATAATCTTGCAGAATGGCTACATCATCCAGGAGTGCTTCAGTGAATGGAAATTTGAGCGTCTCCTTTACAGCGTTCGTCTCGACCGTCAATCCGTCTTTAGGGTCCTTCCCTGCAACGTCTGCAAATCCTGGGGCATCATCTTTCATGAATGCATTGTAACCCCAGATCATGCCGACGAAGACGATTGCGATACCCGAATAGACTACAGGCCAGAACCAGCTTTTTGCCTTTGCACTTTTGTTCTTCTGAGAAGGGGCTTTCGGTTTTTCTTCTCGCATTGTCATTGTCATCACCTCACTCGCTATTATTTGCAAGTGAAGGAGTTTTTAAACATTGGGAATCAAGTAATGTAAATTTTTTTATTTGCGTGCCTGTGTAATAGTGTAAAAGAATATTTTCAGCTGTCCATCCTTTCTGAGCATATGCCTCTGCTCCATATTGACTCATGCCAACGCCGTGGCCATATCCTGTCGTTGTTACATGTACGATTTTATTTGTCACATCAAATGCGATATCAAAGTCCGTAGATGCCAGTCCCAATAATTCACGCACTTCCCTGCCGCTCGCTTGGAACCCAGAAGTTACGACTTTTTGGACACGGCCCGTTGGATTGCGTACAAGTTGTAATGATCTGAAACTATCCGCATCCCACTTGCCACCAATTGTTTTATTCCATTTGGCAAGCGTCATTTCAGCTGTTCGTTCCACCTTCGCCTCAACGTCCCCCTCCCCGGGACTTTCCACACTTTGTAGATAGGGGACATCATTGCCGCTAAAGTTTTGTGCTGTCTCAGTCTTCCCATTAGATGTGGAAAAAAACATCGCCGATATCATTTTGTCTTGATAAACAATGGTATCTCCCGCAGTCGCTTCCACTGCCGCACGCACTTTCTTTTCATTACGCTTAAATTCTTTCCCCCATCGCTCTTTCCGTTTCGCTTCTGATGAATAGACTTGTGCAGAAACATCAGTAGCAATTGGTTTTTTGCCGTTAGCCGTTGTCTGAAGTGCGTATGTACGGGCCGCAATCGCTTGAGCTTTTAGCGCCTCTTCCTGGAACGTGGCAGGCATTTCAGCTGCGACGACCCCTACTACATACTCCTCAAGCGAGATTGGCTTGTCCGCACCGACAATAGTGATGTCTACGGGGCAGAGTTCCACTTTCTGTTCTCCGGGTTCTTTGACTTTTTCAGGCGTCTGCCTCAATAATAAAGGGATGAAAAATAGGAGTATGATGAATAATGCTGTTAGTAGTTTGTCCATGATTAATTATATGAATCATATTGGGTTTTATTCCTGTTTTTTGGGGCATACTAGCAAAAGTGCAGGAGACCGCCTAAATACGGCAGGCATAAGATAGGTAAACGGAGGCGGTCTAAGTGCGTAACATCTTGCACGGATACTTACATAAAATGATATGCGAAAAAGGCTGCAGTCGATTCTCTACAGCCTTTTCCAAATACGTATTGAATTTGATTAAACGAGTTGTGCCGATTTTTCCGTTTTCATTTCTGGTGAAACACGGACGATATCCGCTCCAAGTTCCGCAAGTTTACCATGGAAATTCACATATCCACGATCAAGATGCTCCAGTTCAGTAACTCGAGTCACGCCTTCTGCTACAAGTCCTGCAAGAATAAGGGCTGCAGCTGCACGAAGATCCGTAGCCGCTACTTCAGCGCCTTGAAGTTTAGATGGTCCTGTAATAATAACCGACCTACCTTCAATTTTAACAGAAGCATTCATACGACGGAATTCTTCAACGTGCATGAAACGATTTTCAAAAACTGTTTCAGTTAAAATACCAGTACCCGTCGATGTTAACATAAGCGCCATCATTTGGGACTGCATATCTGTTGGAAAACCTGGATGTGGCATTGTTTTCAAGTCTACGGATTTCAAAGGATGTTGTGCAGTAACGCGAACTCCTTCATCTAATTCCGTAATAACAACACCCATTTCACCCAATTTCGAAATAAGTGCAGCATTATGCTCAGGTACAGCATTTTCAATGATGACATCGCCACCTGTAATTGCAGCCGCTACCATGAATGTACCTGTTTCGATGCGATCGGGTATAATATGATGAATTGTGCCGTGTAATTTATTGATGCCTTCGATTCGGATATTGTCCGTACCAGCTCCAACAACTTTACCGCCCATTTCATTAATAAAATTGGCCAGATCTACAATTTCAGGTTCTTTTGCTGCGTTTTCAATGATTGTCGTTCCTTCAGCCAATGCCGCTGCAGTCATGATATTTTCAGTTGCACCGACACTTGGGAAATCGAGATAAATCTTGGCACCTTTCAAACCGTTTACTGCTTTCGCTTCAACGTGTCCGTGGCCAAATGTAATTTCTGCTCCCATCGCTTCGAAGCCTTTTAAATGTTGGTCAATTGGACGTGATCCGATTGCGCAACCACCTGGAAGTGCAACGCGTGCGAAGCCATTACGCGCAAGAAGTGGACCCATGACAAGAATAGATGCACGCATTTTCCGTACATACTCGAACTGTGCTTCACTTGAAAGCGTACCCGAAGAATCAATAATGACTTCATTAAATTCCGGTGTATGGTCCACTTTCGCATTTAAACTTTTCAGTACTTGGTTTATTGTCCCAACGTCTGAAAGATTTGGAACGTCACGTATTACGTTTACACCTTCTGATGCAAGAAGTGCAGCCGCCAGTATTGGTAATACTGCATTTTTAGCGCCTTCGACTCGGACGTTTCCTTTAAGTACACGTCCACCGTTGATAATTATTTTATCCAAAACAAGTCCCTCCGACTCCTAAGTTGTAGCCAAACATGTTGTAGTTATATATTATTTTTTACAAAAAATTCATCATCAAAACATATACTATTCTACAGTGCCCCTGCTTATTAAACAAGTAACGTCTGGTCTATTTTTCCGACTAAGCACCAAGTAGTTTATACTATGTGCACTTATCCCGTTTTGTGTCTTAATGTCTCCCCGCTTGTCACTTAAGTTCCCCATAATTAGTCATTACAAACCTTATATTAACACAATGTGATGAATTTCATGTCATCGCCCCGAATACGAACCTCTTTGTCAAGCTTTAGTAGTCCTAACAGAGACATGCTAAGGCTTTTTTCGTATACGCGGCGACTACATGTATCTTATCAACTCATCGTACAAAAAGTACATTTATTAAATCGAAATCAAAAATTTAGCCAAACATAAATGGCAGTCTCCCTGACCAATAGGATAGCTCTAAAAAGAAATTTGATACGGCCCAACCCATTAAAATACTGAGCAAAATGAATAATAATTGTGCCTGGAAGACACGGTGCTTTTTAATAATTTTTTCTGGCATAATCGCCTGGAGTGCATAAAATGAAATAGCTATAAAAAAAGTATGCGATACAATGGCCAACAGTGGTTGAAATGCTATGATGTCGCCCATTCGACGCCCTCCTTTGTTCATTAAGTTAGAAAAGACGAATTGGTTTGATTACATTGAAAAGGCGAACAGAAGAATTTTTTCCCCTGTCCGCCAACATCAACAACTCATTTTTTTCTTGTTTCGTAGACATCGATACGATTGAGGGCACGTTTTAAATCCAGTTCCGCCAATTCGTGTTCTCTGCCTTCTTTTTTTGCCCGAAGTGTTTCTTCTGCTTGTTCCGCCGCCTTTTTAGCGCGGACGATATCAATAGAAGAAGCCAGTTCTGCACTTTGTGCTAAAACAGTGACAACATCCGGACGGACTTCGATGAAACCGCCATGAACGGCAATATGTTCCGTCGAGTCATCCTTCTGCAGGCGAAGCCCACCGATTTGAAGCGGTGCAACCATCGCGATGTGGCCGGGAAGGATCCCAATTTCACCTGATTCAGTAACTGCGATGATCATGTTCGCTTCAGTTTCAACAACAGGGCCGTCGGGAGTGACGATATTGACTTTAATTGTCTTCATTTGTTCTCCTCCTGGTCCCTTTTAATCAAATTCGTCGATGCGGATTTGGTTAAAAGGGATTTAAGTCCTGATGAATTAAATTAAACTTCTACACCCATACTTTTCGCTTTTGCAATAACGTCTTCGATGCGGCCGACAAGTCGGAATGCATCCTCTGGAAGGTGGTCATACATACCTTTAAGGATGTCGCTGAAGCCTTTGATTGTTTCAGCTACTTGTACGTAAGATCCTTTTTGTCCTGTAAACTGTTCAGCAACGTGGAAGTTTTGTGATAGGAAGTTCTGGATACGACGTGCGCGTCCAACCAACTGCTTATCTTCTTCGCCAAGCTCATCCATACCTAGGATAGCGATGATATCTTGGAGCTCACGGTAACGCTGAAGTGTCTGCTGCACTTGACGTGCAACTGCGTAATGCTCTTCACCAACGATTTCCGGGCTTAGTGCGCGGGAAGTCGATGCAAGTGGATCCACTGCTGGGTAAATACCCATTTCAGATAGTTTACGCTCAAGGTTCGTCGTTGCGTCAAGGTGAGCAAACGTCGTAGCAGGAGCCGGGTCAGTATAGTCATCCGCTGGTACATAGATTGCTTGGATAGACGTAACTGAACCAAGGTTTGTAGATGTGATACGTTCCTGCAGCATACCCATTTCCGTTGCCAGTGTCGGTTGGTAACCAACTGCTGATGGCATACGGCCAAGTAGTGCAGAAACTTCAGATCCAGCTTGTGTAAAGCGGAAGATATTATCGATGAATAGAAGAACGTCCGCGCCTTGTTCGTCACGGAAATATTCTGCCATTGTAAGACCAGTTAGTGCAACACGCATACGTGCGCCAGGTGGCTCGTTCATTTGACCGAATACCATTGCCGTTTTCGTGATAACGCCAGAATCAGTCATTTCGTAGAACAAGTCATTACCTTCACGTGTACGTTCTCCAACGCCTGCGAATACGGAAATACCACCGTGTTCTTGAGCGATGTTGTTGATCAATTCTTGAATAAGAACTGTTTTCCCTACACCGGCACCACCGAAGAGACCGATTTTACCACCTTTAATATAAGGTGCTAGTAAGTCTACAACTTTAATACCTGTTTCAAGAATTTCAACTTCTGTTGAAAGGTTTTCAAATACTGGAGCTAAACGGTGAATTGGGTCGCGACGTTCAGATGCCGGAACTTCCTCACCAAGGTCGATAATTTCTCCAAGTACGTTAAATACGCGTCCTAATGTAATGTCACCAACTGGGACAGTAATAGCAGAACCCATATCGTCAACTACAGAACCACGTTGTAGACCGTCAGTTGAAGACATCGCAATAGTACGTACAGAATCATCCCCGAGGTGTAGCGCGACTTCAAGTGTCAACGTTTCAGGCTCAGCGTTTGGACGTTCAATTTGGACCTTCAGTGCGTTATAGATAGCTGGAAGCTGACCGTCTTCGAACTTGACGTCAACAACCGGACCCATTACTTGAAGAACATGTCCTTTATTCATACTTTTTCCCTCCTGTCTTACTCTTTGCCGTACAGTGTCCGCTCCTATTCAAGAGCTGCGACGCCGCCAACGATCTCCGTAATTTGTTGCGTGATCGCAGCTTGTCGTGCACGGTTGAATGAAAGTGTTAAAGAATCTATCAAATCAGCTGCATTATCAGTAGCAGTTTTCATCGCCGTCATACTGGAAGCATGTTCACTCGCTTTTCCGTCAATTACTGCTCCATAAATAAGGCTTTCCGCGTATTGCGGAAGAAGCACTTCAAGAATCGCTTCGCCTGAAGGCTCAAACTCATATGAAGTAGTAGCGGCAGTCGATGTGATGTCAGTGAGCGGAAGCAATTTCTTTTCCGTCACTTCACTTGCGATGGCGGAAACGAAGTGGTTGTAGTACAAGTACACTTCGTCATACTCGCCTTCTGTGAACATGCCAACAGCACGCTTCGCGATATCTTTTATTTCGTCGAAAGAAGGATGGTCAGATAGACCGACCTTACTTTCAGCTATGTTGAAACCTAGTCTTTCGAAATAGTCGTGGCCTTTTTGTCCGATTGAAATGATGCTCACTTCTTCTTTCGAAGCGTGACGCGTTTCAATAGCACGTTTTGCAACGCGTAGGATGTTAGCATTGTAACCCCCTACGAGTCCACGGTCTGATGTAATCACGATATAACCTGTCTTTTTGACGGGTCTGCTTATCATCATCGGGTGACTCAAGTCACTTGTTCCAGCTGCGATTGAACCTACAACTTCTTGAATTTTTTCCATGTATGGGATGAACGCTTTCGCATTCAGCTCAGCACGGCTTAATTTAGAAGCGGAGACCATTTGCATTGCTTTCGTAATCTGACTTGTCTTTTTCGTCGATTTAATACGGTTTTCTATGTCGCGTAAAGATGCCATTGGCAATTCTCACCACCTTTTGTTTTTTTGATCAATCATTTTGACGCTTTCCGTCAAATATGAATCCTTTATTGACGTTCTTTGCCAAAAACGATTCCTCTATTGACGCTTTCCGTCAAAGATGATTCCATTTAGAATTATTCTGAACGTGCGAAAATCTTCTTGAATGCGTTGAGTGCTTCTGCCATCAAATCATCAGCTGGAAGGTCTTTCGTCGTACGAATATGATCTAAAACGCTAGTGTGGTTAGTTTCAAGCCAGCTTAAAAGTTCGCCTTCGAAACGAAGAATATCTTTGACTGCAATATCGTCAAGGAATCCGCGTGTCAATGCGTAAAGAACCATAACTTGCTGTTCAACTTTAAATGGTTTATTCAAGTCTTGCTTCAAGATTTCAACTGTACGCGCTCCGCGGTCTAGTTTAGCTTGAGTTGCAGAATCAAGGTTTGAGCCGAATTGTGAGAACGCTTCTAGCTCACGGTATGCCGCAAGGTCTAGACGTAGTGTACCCGCAACTTTTTTCATTGCTTTGATTTGCGCTGAACCACCAACACGGGAAACGGAAAGACCGGCGTTAATCGCTGGACGTACACCCGAGAAGAATAGATCAGATTGAAGGAAAATTTGTCCATCAGTGATTGAAATTACGTTCGTTGGAATATAAGCAGAGATATCTCCAGCTTGTGTTTCAACGAATGGCAATGCCGTGATAGAACCTGCACCAAGTGTGTCATTCAACTTCGCTGCGCGTTCAAGTAAACGAGAGTGAAGATAGAAAACATCACCAGGATAAGCTTCACGGCCCGGAGGACGACGAAGTAGCAAAGAAAGTTCACGGTATGCCGCTGCTTGTTTAGATAGATCATCATAAACGATTAGAACGTGCTTACCATCGAACATGAATTCTTCAGCCATTGTTATTCCTGTGTAAGGTGCAAGGTATAGTAATGGTGATGGTTGTGAAGCAGAAGCCGTAACAACGATTGTGTAATCAAGTGCGCCGTTTTTACGAAGTGTTTCAACAACACCACGAACTGTTGATTCTTTTTGTCCAATTGCTACATAAATACAAATCATATCTTGGTCAGCTTGGTTCAAAATTGTATCGATTGCAACTGTCGTTTTACCTGTTTGACGGTCACCGATGATCAATTCACGCTGTCCACGACCGATTGGTACAAGTGCATCAATCGCTTTAATACCCGTTTGTAGTGGTTCATGAACGGATTTACGCGCCATAACCCCTTGTGCCGGGCTTTCGATTGGACGTGTTTTTGTCGTATTGATCGGACCTAATCCATCAACTGGTTGCCCAAGTGGATTAACTACGCGTCCGATTAATTCTTTTCCGACAGGAACTTCCATAATACGGCCTGTTCGACGTACTTCATCG
>CAZWAW010000112.1:0-8356 GCA_964632025.1 uncultured Sporosarcina sp. | reverse complement strand
TGTTAGTAACTTTATTCACAGTGCGGAATTAAGTGGTTTATTGTCGAACAGTACCCATAAACATCATAAAACAGCAATACACTCACTTTCACACGTAACAACACATTATCCCGTAATGTATTTTTAGAATAGTTATCATATTCGAAATAAAGGGTTGTAATGGGTTGTAATATGAGGTAATATAATTAGAAAATATAGATAACTAGAGGTGCAACTTATGGATGCCGAACATTTAGTAGATGTAATAAGAGGGGATAATGTTGAAAGTGAACATTGGGGACATATTGCAGTAGTGAATAGTGAAGGAAAACTTCTATTTTCCAAAGGGGATCCGGATAGAGTCACATTTGCTCGCTCGTCAATGAAACCTTTGCAAGCAATTCCGATTGTTGAAACAGGAGCAGCTGACCATTATCAATTCAATCAAGCTGATCTGTCATTAGCTTGTGCATCGCATAATGGAGAAGATCAGCATACTGACAGGGTAAAAACTATTTTAGTTAGACTAGGGCTTGGAACCGACGATTTGAAATGTGGCACTCATCCCCCGCGCTGGGCGGAAGCGTATGAAGGATTAATTAAAGCGGGTAAGGAAGTTACACCTGAATACAACAACTGTTCAGGAAAACATAGCGGCATGCTAACAACAGCCAAACATATGGGTGAGAGTTTAGAAGATTACTATAAAATGGATCATCCAGTTCAAAAAAGAATTATCGAAGTAATAAGTGATATCTCTGAAACACCCATAAATGAGATAGAAATTGGGATTGATGGTTGCGGAGTTCCTGTTCATGGCATTCCATTAACAAACCTCGCATTAAGTTTTGCAAAGATGGCAAAACCAACATCTTTTCCTGAAAAAAGAAAAAATGCAATTGAGCAAGTGACTGCAGCTATGATGGCTGCACCAGAAATGGTGGGAGGCACTGATCGCTTTTGTTCAGATTTCATGAGGATTGTAGACGGAAGAATGTTTGGAAAAGCTGGGGCAGAAGGCGTTTATTGTATCGGTGATCTTGAAACAGGTCTTGGAATTGCCATTAAAATCGAGGATGGCAATGGCCGAGCAACTTCACCTGTTGCACTGGAAGTATTAAAACAGCTCGATTTACTTACTGAAAAACAATGTGAGTTATTACATGACTATCACTATCCGAAATTGAAGAACGCAAGGCAGGAAATCATCGGACAATTAAGTCCAGTCTTTTCATTGAAAAATGCATAATGCATTTTATCATAAATAATGTTAGTAAAGGGGAGAAGAAGATGAAAAAAGCTTACGGTTTAATTTCTTTACTTGTTTTAATGATGCTAATCGTTTTGGCTGGCTGTAGCAGCGAGTCAAAAGAAGGTAGTAAAGAAGCTGGTAAAGATGAGGGAAAGCCGGCTGAAAAAGCTAAAAAAGAAGGCAAGGATATTGTCATTGCTGTAGCAGATAACTTTACAGGCATGGATCCACATGACACAAATGACACGTTATCTGGTTCAGCTCAAAAAGCAATGCTTGAAGGGCTTGTAGGGTTTGATAAAGATATGAATGTGATTCCACTTTTGGCTGTAGAGCATTCGGCAAATGCCGAGGCAACGGAATTCACATTCAAATTACGTGAAAATGTGAAATTCCACGATGGAACGCCTTTTAATGCAGAAGCGGTAAAAGTGAACTTTGATCGACTAGCAGATCCAAACAGCGGTTTGAAGAGACACAGTCTTTACGCTTTGATTGAAAAAACAGAAGTTATTAGCGACTATGAAGTGAAATTCACACTATCAGAACCTTTCGGCGCGATGATCAACACATTCGCTCACCCAGCTGGATTGATGCACAGCCCGAAAGCGTTAGAAGAGTTTGGGAAAGAAGTTGCGAGACATCCAGTTGGAACGGGAGCATTTAAATTTGTTGAATGGAAACCGAGTGAAGGTTTGAAAATTGAAAAGAACGAAGAATATTGGAATGCTGGATTCCCGAAAGTAGATTCCATCACATTTAAACCGGTATCGGAAAACGGATCAAGAATTGCAATGTTGCAAACAGGCGAAGCGGACTTCATCTATCCGGTTCCTACTGAACAAGTAGAGGGAATTAACGGAAAAAACGGCATTGAAGTAGAAAGTAAGCCTTCTATTGTTGTCCGTTACATGTCTATGAATACATTAAAAGCACCATATGATGATATTAAAGTTAGACAAGCACTTAACTATGCAATCAATAAAGAAGCTTTCATTAAAGTTGTAATGAACAATCAAGCAACTGAATTGGATTCTATTATTGCACCTGACGTTCAGTTCTACTCAAAACAAGAGCCTTATGCATTCGACCTTGAAAAAGCGCAAGGCTTGCTAAAAGAAGCTGGTATTGAAAAGGGCTTTAAAGCGAAACTATGGGGCGGTAACAGCTCTGGAGCGATTAAAGCAATGGAATTCTTGCAGCAGCAGTTGGCACAAGTCGGTATAGATGTTGAAGTTGTACCAATGGAATCAGGTACACTATCAGACAAAATCTGGTCTGTTCAAAACCCTGACGATGCTGAGCTTGAATTATACTACGGTGGATGGTCACCATCTACTGGAGATGCAGATTGGGGCATCCGTCCACTTCTCGGAGGAAAAGATGCATTCCCACCTATGTCATATAACGTTTCTTATTATGATAATCCGGAAGTGGATCAGCTAATTCTAGACGGTCTGCAAACAGCAGATTCGGATAAACGTGCAAAAGCTTATGAAGATGCACAAAAAACAATATGGAATGATGCACCTTGGGTCTTCTTATCTGCTGACAATACATTGGCTGGTAAGAAAAACTATCTAAAAGGAATCTATCTGTTACCGGATGGTTCATTGAGCGTATCAGATATCGAGATCGAGTAATGAATTGATAAAAGGGCGCTATATATACTTAATATATAGCGCTCTATCTTTATACCAAAGGAGTGGTTAAGTTGTTTCGATTCATCATTAAAAGACTACTCGAAATTATCCCGATCCTGTTGATTGTATCCATTCTGATTTTTCTATTCGTACATATGATTCCTGGGGATCCAGCTCGTCTAGTTGCTGGTGAAGATGCAACACTGGCAGATGTGGAGATGGTTAGAAAGGAATTAGGCTTGGATAAGCCGATTGTAGAACAGTATGTCACTTATATGAAGAATCTGTTTAAAGGGGATATGGGGAATTCACTAAAAACAAATCGGCCGGTAAGCGAAGAAATAGGCGAACGATTCATGCCAACGTTTTGGTTAACCGTTTGGAGTATGGCATGGGCGGTCATTGTTGGTTTAGTGATAGGAGTCATTTCGGCTACAAAGAGAAATAAATGGCAGGATTATTTGGGCATGTTCGGAGCTGTTTCGGGGTTATCATTGCCATCATTCTGGCTAGGACTCATGCTTATTCAACTATTCGCAGTAACACTTGGCTGGCTGCCTACTGGAGGAATGGAGTCTTGGAAGAGTTATATCCTTCCTGCATTCACTCTTGGAACTGGTGTAGCTGCTGTAGTTGCACGTTTTACACGCTCATCCTTGATGGATGTGCTGAAAGAAGATTATATCCGTACAGGCAGATCAAAGGGATTAAGTGAACGTAATGTTACGTGGGGCCATGGCTTAAGAAATGCAATGATACCCGTTGTTACAATGACAGGCTTGCAATTTGGTTTCTTACTCGGAGGATCCGTTGTCATTGAAACTGTATTCAGTTGGCCGGGATTAGGAAAACTATTAATCGATTCAGTTGCTTACCGTGACTATCCGGTTATTCAAGCAGAAATGATGATCTTTGCGTTAGAATTCATCGTTATTAATCTAATTGTTGATCTATTATATGGCATCTTGAATCCACAGATTCGGTATGAGTAAGGAGGGGACCAAAGTGGTTGAAGTAAAGCTTTCTAAAAAAGAAGAATACATGCAACGAACCTTGGAAAACATCACATCGAATACACCATTCTCTGAGTTTTGGAGGAAGTTCAAAAAACAAAAACTTGCGTTTGTATCATTCTTTTTTGTACTATTCCTTATTGCACTAGCGCTTGTCGGACCATACTTTGTGCCTTACGATATAGCGGAACCAGATTATGACAATGTACTTTCGGGTCCTACAGCCCAACACTGGGCAGGAACAGATGCTTATGGCAGGGACATTTTCAGTAGAATTATTGCAGGTACACAAATTTCTTTATACGTTGGATTGACGTCCGTTTTCTTAGGAGCAATTGGAGGAACATTCTTAGGACTTATTGCAGGTTATTACGGTAGAAAAATCGACATGATTATTATGCGGATGTGTGATGTATTACTTGCATTCCCAGGAATCTTGTTAGCTATCGGTATTATTGCAATATTAGGACCAGGGCTTAGTAACGTTGTCATCGCAGTCGCGATTTTCAGTGTGCCTGTGTTTGCTCGAATTGTCCGTAGTTCCACGCTAGCTGTCAAATCTACCCTCTATGTTGAAGCTACAAAATCAATAGGTGCAAGGCCACGTCGAATTATTTGGAAGCACGTCTTTCCAGGAACATTATCTAGTATTATTGTCTATTTTACGATGCGAATCGGTTCAGCAATCTTAACAGCTGCCAGCTTGAGTTTCCTAGGGTTGGGCGCACAGCCTCCTTCACCTGAGTGGGGCGCAATGTTAAGTGGTGGACGGGATTATTTAAATATTGCACCACATGTGACGGTTTTTCCAGGACTTGCGATTTTCGTTACAGTACTTGCATTTAACCTTTTAGGTGATGGCTTACGTGACGCGCTCGATCCGAAAATCAAGGACTGACACTTGGTAGAAAGGAGGCATTTTAGTGGAACAACCAGTGCTGAAAGTAAATAACCTACAAACACATTTCACAAGTGATTCTGGTGTTGTAAAAGCGGTAGATGGAGTTAGTTTTGAAGTTTCAAAAGGCGAAACACTTGGCATAGTTGGCGAATCGGGAAGTGGAAAGAGTGTTACCTCCCTTTCAATTATGAGGTTGTTGAAAGATACTCCCGGACAGATTGCAGGGGGGGAAATTCTTTACGAAGGCAGAGATCTTGTCAAAATCAGCGAGAATGAAATGCGGAAAATCCGCGGCAATGAAATTGCGATGATATTTCAAGAACCAATGACTTCATTGAATCCCGTATTTAAAATTGGACGTCAATTGGAAGAAGCTATTATCCTTCACTTAAAGATGTCGAAAAAGCAGGCGAGAGTTAGGTCAATTGAAATGCTAACAGCTGTTGGTATTTCACGTCCGGATAAAATTGTTCATGAGTTTCCGCATCAGCTGTCGGGCGGTATGAGACAACGCGTTATGATTGCGATGGCTATGGCTTGCAATCCTAAAGTTTTGATAGCAGATGAGCCGACAACGGCACTGGACGTGACAATACAAGCACAGATATTAGATTTAATGCGTAACTTGACGAAAACAACAGATACAGCCATTTTACTTATTACGCATGATTTAGGTGTAGTTGCAGAAATGTGTGATCGTGTTGTGGTCATGTACGGCGGGCGTGCAGTAGAAGAAAGCGACGTCCTATCCATCTTTGCTAATCCGAAACATCCTTATACGCAGGGATTACTGGCTTCTATTCCTAAGATAGGGGAAAGAGTGGAACGATTGCAATCTATTCCAGGTAATGTTCCGATACCATCGAGGATGCCGGAAGGTTGTAAATTTGCCCCGAGATGTCCACATGCAATGGATATTTGCTGGGAAAAAGAACCTGAATTTAAAGAAGTATCATTGAAGCATTCTGTTAGGTGCTGGTTACACGAGGAGGTGCATCAAGATGAGTCAGAACTTACTGGAAGTACACAACATAAAAAAATATTTTCCGATAAAGAAAAAGCTGTTCAGTAAAAAGAAAGAGTTTGTAAAAGCGGTTGATGGTGTGTCATTTACTGTGAAAAAGGGCGAGACACTAAGTATCGTTGGAGAAAGTGGTTGTGGAAAGTCCACTACCGGCAGAGTATTGATGAAGTTATTGGATGCGACGGAAGGACGAATTGTTTTTGAGGGGCAAGATATCACCGATTTAACGGATGATGAAATTCGACCGCTACGAAAAGAATTCCAAATGGTTTTCCAAGATCCCTATGCGTCACTCAATCCACGGCTTACAGTAAAGGAAATCATCGAAGAACCACTGATTGTTCATAATATCGAAAAATCGAAACGGGCGGCCCGTGTTATCGAATTATTAGAAGTTGTCGGGTTGAATAGGTACCATGCGAATCGTTATCCCCATGAGTTTAGTGGTGGGCAGCGCCAACGAATTGGTATTGCACGGGCACTCGCAGTGAATCCAAAGCTCATCATTGCGGATGAACCGGTTTCGGCACTTGACGTGTCTATTCAATCACAAATTCTTAACTTATTAAAAGATTTACAGGAACAGTATAATTTGACGTATGTATTTATCGCTCATGACTTAAGTGTAGTTGAACATATTTCAGACCGAGTTGGGGTTATGTATTTAGGAAGGCTTGTTGAATTGGCAGACCGAGATGGATTGTTTGGGGAGCCGCTTCATCCTTACACGAAAGCGTTACTTAGTGCAGTTCCAATACCGGATCCTACTTTAAAAAGAGAACGAATACTATTAAAAGGGGATATACCGAGTCCAGCCAATCCACCTTCTGGATGTACGTTCCACACTCGTTGTCCTTTTGCCCAACAATTATGCAAAGATCAAGTGCCGGAGTTCCGCGAATTAGGCGAAGGTCATTTTGTGGCTTGTCATTTTGCAGAAGAATTACGGGGTTAATTTGATGCGAAAACTTCATGTTATATCCATACAAAAAGTTTATTTAGACATCGTGGTCAATCAATTAGTGGAGATATTCGGGGATGAAATTGAGTTATCTGCTATCACACTGCAAGAGCTTACAATGGATGTTATTGATGAACAGGATATTGTTATCCTATCAAAAGAGATACTTAAGGGAATCACTCGTCCTTTCATCCCAGAATCATGTCCAATCATTATTGCCAATCGCGAAGTAAATATAGCAGCAACGAAAGAATTGTATAAACTGCAAGAAGGACAACAGATTCTTGTCATTAACGATACGATTGAACATGCGGTAGAAACAGCAATTTCCCTAAAAAACATCTATTTTGAACACGACTATATTGCCTATGATCCTATGGATTTAATGCCGTCCAATATTGATTGGATTGTTACTCCAGGGGAGATGGAACTTGTTCCGAGGGAATTTGAAAATGTGATTGATATTGGTCCTAGGACACTGGATTTCAAAACTGTGCAAGAGACAGCGAAATTCGTGAAATGTGAATTGGAACAAGTTTTATTGATGAATCGCTATTATAAATCGCAATTGGCATTAGCAGAAAAGTTGGTTGATAAAAACGGATTTCAGTATAAGAAGATGTCGGTTCAGCAGACTACTAAGTGTTCAAAAGTTGAGGATCGAACGGAAAAGAATAACCCTTTGCCGGAAGAAACAATGCGTTCGATTATTGGGAAAATCGAAGAACATGGTTTTTTAGAAGAGAGTTTAGCAATCTTGGCCATCTACAAAGAAGCCAAGGAAAACTTCGAATCCTTTGGTCGTGCAACAGTGAAATTGAAATTACGCGATGCTGGTATTACGTTTTCCGATCAGCAACTCCGGCTTCGATTAGAAATAATGCAGGAGATAGGTTTAGTCAATGCGCGTCAAGGCAGGGGCGGAACGAAGTTGTCGGATAGAGGCGAAACATTTTTGAAGCAGCACAACGAAGCATCAAGTGTTGGATTTTAGACGTTAGCTCTGATTTAGATGAACTAACACTTTGGCATCTACTGATTTACCGATCATTTGCGATGCCCTATCTTGAGGAGGATTAATAAATGACTATTGGTTATTTTAATGGTGAATTCATTCCAGTTGAGCAGCTTGTTATTCCAATCGATGAACGAGGCCATCAATTTGGTGATGGTGTTTATGAGGTGATTCGGGTTTACGACGGTAAATTCTTCATGTTGGAAGAACATATTGAGCGTCTATTTAAAAGCGCACAAGCAATTAGGTTGCAAGGTGACCACTCTATAGAAGAGATTCAACAGCTTATCCACGAAGCAGTTGAAAAATCAGGCTTGGCAGATTGTGATGTTTATATCCAAATTACGAGAGGCGTTGCAATGAGAAAGCACTTATTCCCAGACGTACCTGTCTCTGTTTCAATGACAATTAGGCCTATGAAACCAACAAGTGATGCCGTCAGAGAAAAAGGAATGAAGGCGATATTCCATGAAGATGAACGATGGGCAAACTGCTACATTAAATCATTAAATCTTCTGCCGAATATATTGGCAAAACAAACCGCCCAGGACGCTGGCTGTTATGAAGC
>CAZWAW010000111.1:0-8462 GCA_964632025.1 uncultured Sporosarcina sp. | reverse complement strand
GGAACAGTTAGTATTGGAAATTGATCGAAAAGCGATAGGCTGGGATAGTTGATTACACCCCTATCTCTTTGCCATTTATTAGTTATGGATTAATGCCCACTCTGTTTAATGCCTTTTTAATTGAGGTGGTTTTAAGTGTCTATCGAAGGAAATATTTGAAGCCGAGTGGTTTTAGTCATTTAGAAAGTGGACAAATTTAGTTATATGTAAACTAGTTCGTTAAGAAAAAAGGCACGTTTCTAAAACTTGAACGATAGCTCGAATAGTAGACACTTTTTATAAAAGTGGTCCATTATTCGAGTTTTGCGTTCCATTGTTTTATTGCAAAATGAGTAGCTTCAAGACTGCGCCCCTAGCTCACGAGAACGCGCCTCCGCTTTTCCAATACATTGCGCAATCGTTTCTTTGAACTTTCCGTTCTCCAGCGCTTCCAATCCCGCTTGCGTCGTGCCGCCTGGGCTCGTCACGTTGTTCCGTAGTTCCGCTGGCTCTGTACCTGTTTCTTTCAACATGGCAGCCGCGCCTTCAAGCGTTTGGATGATAAGTGCGCGAGCTATGTCTTTTGAAAGTCCTTTGCTGATCGCTGCTTCCTCAAGCGCTTCTGCTAAATAATAGATATACGCGGGTCCGCTGCCAGAAAGAGCAGTAACTGCATGTAAGTCATCTTCTTCCACTTCTTTCACCATGCCGATCGATTCTAGCAGCCCGAGGATATGTTTTTTCAACTCTTCGCTAATCGCTTGATTCCACGCGATACCACTGGCAGATTTGCCAATTGTAGCGGAGGTATTTGGCATGGAGCGAGCAATAGGTCTTGCACCAAGGCCGTTTTCGATTGTCTGAATCGAAACACCTGCAATAACCGACAATACCGCAGTTTTATCAGCTAAAAAGGGAAGTGTATCCGCCATTGCCTGATGGATATCCTTCGGTTTCGTCGCAAGAACGACGAGATCCGCATTTTTCAGTGCCTCTTTTTCCTTGCAGACAATGGATACACCATATTTATTGTGTAATGAAAGTAGCCTTTCATCATCAGATCTATTCATAACAAAAACATTTTGGGGTACTACTGCACCTTGTTCCACAATTCCTGCAATAACAGCTTCTGCCATAGAACCGGCACCTATAAATACGATCGTTTTCATTCAAATTACCCCTCTCATTCCACTAATAAATGCGTACGCGCATGGGCGCTGAAATCTAGACAATAAAAAAAATGCGCTCTCGTCCCTACTAAATAAGGACGAAAACACATGTTTCCGCGGTACCACCTAAATTTACCGGCATAAAACCGGTACATCTCGTTCTTTCTTAACGCGAAAGGTACGCCTGTGTTTCCACAGCAGCTCAGAAGGAGGTTCGAAGCGGGAGAGGGGATGTGGCTTTCAGCCGGTGACCACATTTTCTGTTCTCCATTACCGCAACTACTTATCTTCGTCAACGCCTATATGTACTTGAATTAGACCGATTATTGCACGTCGTCTAAAAAAAGTCAACTATCTAATTTATTATCGAGTCATTGTCAGCTCAATTCCAAGATAAAGAAAATCGCAATCATAATTGAAATAACCAAGCCTACTGCAATCGATACTTTCACGGCACTCACAGGTGATTTCCCACTTACTTTTCCAGTTTGTCCATTGACGAGAAAGCGATAGACCTTATTGTTGAACTGGAACGATGAAATCCATAAAGGCAATAGAATATGTTTGTAGGTTATGTTGTCATAATCGGTGGAGACACTCACAATATTAACAACATCGCCATGAACTTTGCCGTGTATACCACTTGTAATGCCATCGTCTATAACAACTTTGGCATCATTCCATCCATCCTTCAATGGAATCGAATACTTTTCTGCCAAAAATCCTGATAAATAGTCCATTTTATAATCAACAAGTCCATTTAGTTGAAAAGGTTCTACTTTATCAATCAACCCACTAGTTACATTACGTGAAGCTTTCACCAATACATCATCAAAGAACTTGCTATAACTGCCATGTTCCGTACGCCACCTGATTTTTCTCACTTGCTCTGTTACTTGTTTGGGTTTGCCATCTTCAATTACAGTCCGTGTTACTGTAACGTAATAATAAGTTCCAATCTGGACAACGTAAGATGAATTGGTTTGAGAATCGAACGTCCAGTATGGAATATAAGCACCAGCCAAATGGTCTAATTTATACGATTGGATCAGCTTGGAAGGGGCAAAATATTTCTTTTTCATCCACACCTTAAATTTTTCGACAGCCTCGTCTTTCGTAATTTGAAAGGGAAGGACCAATGCTGGTTTGATGCCTGCGTGGTCATCCGTTATCGCGATATGCGATGATCCGCAAAATGAGCAAAAATCTGCAACTTTGTCTTGATCCAAAAGTGTTTCAGCACCACAATTTCCACATTTGAAAACACGTTTTTCATCATCCCAACTGTGGTCTTCTGTTTCTAACGCTTGTAAGAAATCATGTTCAATCGTGTTTTCCCGCGATGTCGTGATTTCCTTTTCGCTTCCGCAAAATGGGCACTTAAGCGTTCCACTTGAAGGTTCAAAAACTGTATTACCACCACAGGAAGAACATTTATTCACTTCCGTTTGTTCAACTACTATCGTTTCCGCACGTTCATCATTTTCTAAACCATCCACCTAAAACACCTCTCTACCCATCACTGTTGCAAATTGTCGCCACAGTCCCCACAAAACTTCGTATTAGGGGCGTTTACCTTGCCACATTTTGCACATATTTTTTCGGTCACTTGTTGTGCGCCACATTCTCCGCAGAATTTGGCATCTTCATTTATTTCCGCCTGACAGCTAATGCATGGTACTTTTTTCTGTTGAACCGTTTTCCCACATTCGCCGCAAAACTTTGCGCTTGCATGGATGAGTGCCTGACAATGCGGACAAGTCAATTTTTCCGGTTGCGGCGCTGAAGGCGAATTTGTTTGTTGTTGGTTGCTTTGAAAGGCATTCGCCATCACACTACCAATTGCAGCCCCTGCTCCAATACCTGCACCGGCACCCGCCAATCCGCCACCTTCATTTCTAGCAGCTTCTCGAATTGCCTCAGCAGCTTGGTATTGCTGATACTGGTTCATGTCTCCAATAACACCCATCGATGTTCTTTTATCTATCACTTTCTCCACTTCTTCAGGAAGAGATAAGTTTTCAATGTATAGGGAAGTGATGTCAAATCCGTACGAACTGAATCGCTTTTTCATCTTTTCTTGTCCTAGTTCACTGAGTTCATCATAGTGCATCGCCAAATCTAAAGCCGGTATTTTCGACTCGGCAAAAAGATCTGTCAGTCCTGATAGCACCATTTTTTTCAACTGTTCCTCAATGTTACTTGTATCATAGGATGCATTGGTTCCGAACAGTTCCTTTAAGAAAACAGTCGGCTCGGACACACGGTATGAATAAATGCCATAACCACGTAAACGGATCATGCCAAACTCTGGATCCCGCATCATGATTGGATTTGAAGTGCCCCATTTTTGATTGACGAACTGCTTGGTATTAACAAAATAGACTTCCGCTTTAAAAGGGGATTCAAATCCATGCTTCCACGATTTCAGTTTCGTTAAGATCGGCATGTTTTGTGTGTATAATAGATGACGTCCCGGCCCAAATACATCCGCAATTTCGCCTTCATTGACGAAAATGGCAACTTGCGATTCGCGAACGGTTAGTTCTGCACCCATTTTGATTTCATTGTTTTGAACGGGAAACCGATAGACCATCGTATTCGTGCCACTATCTGTCCATTCAATGACCTCGATAAATTGACTTTTGAAAAATCCGAATAACCCCATGCTTAAGCCCTCCTAGTAGTTCTATATCTTGCTAATTAAATTTGAGAATAGATACTTTCATTATACCATTTTAATACTTCATGGTAGAGAATTGATCCAAAAGATGACGCCTTCGAATAAAAAAGGTACAATGTACTGAATACTCATTCATATTTATAAAGGGGATTTTACATATGATACAGAAAATTGTTATTCCAACACCATTCGCAGTCGGCGATGTCAACGCATTTCTGATAAAAGGAGATACACTGTCACTTGTTGATGCTGGGCCGAAAACCCCTGAAGCATATGAAGCATTGAAACAAGGCATCAAGAGCGCCGGTTATACATTTAACGATATCGAACAAGTCATATTGACACACCATCATCCTGATCATGCTGGCTGGATTGACGCGTTTGATAACGCTAAAATTTTTGGTCATAAGTATAACGATTTATGGCTCAAGCGGGATGAAGCATTTTTCCATTACCATGATGCGTTTTATCTAGATTGTTTGATCGAAGAAGGGGTGCCTGAACAGTACCTTGGTTGGGTTAAGAAGATGAAACGATCTGTCGCTTTTATGGGCGAACGTCCATTGGATGGCATGCTTGCTGAGGGTGATGCACTTCCGGGGCACCCTGGCTGGATCGTTATGGAAACACCGGGTCACGCGCAAAGTCACATCGTGTTATGGGATGAACAGAATAGAACGATGATTGGTGGAGACTTAGTACTTGAAAAAGTGTCTTCAAACCCGCTAATTGAACCGCCACTTGATCCTGCGCAGGGACGCCAGCATTCTTTGTTGCAATACAACGAATCATTGAAACGTATTCTGACATTGCCGGTAGACATTATTTATACCGGGCATGGCAATGAAGTGCGGAATGCCCATGAACTTATTGAAATTCGGCTGATAAAGCAGCGCGAACGAGCGTTGAAGGTACGTGCAATGATGGACAATGGCTCACGGACAATATTCGAATTAACACGGGAACTGTTCCCAGCAGTTTATGAAAAAGAACTGGGTCTTACACTCTCTGAAACAATTGGGCAAACAGATTACCTTGTCGACGAAGGGCTGGTCCGTGAAACGCGGGATGAAAGCGGCGTCTTGCATTATGAACAAGCCTAAATCGATTCTCATAACAGGCGCAACTAGCGGGGTTGGCTATGCTCTGACGAAACGGCTGCTGGCAGAAGGACACGAGGTTTGGGCAACCGGCAGGTCACTTACTGTTTTAGAGGAGCTTAAACGTGAAGGCGCGCATACGATACCTGCAGATTTATCGGAAAGTGAAGACGTTAAGCAGTTGATGGCGAAGATTGGTTCACCCGATGTCGTCATCTTTTCGGCGGGTGTCGGCTCGTTTGATTTCGCGCACGAAACGTCTGACGAAGCGATTCAAAGCATGATGAATGTCAACGTAATCGCACCCATGCAGCTCACTAAATTTCTATTGCCGAGCATGATGAAGCGGCGCAGCGGTCATTTGATTTTCCTCGGTTCCCAAGCTGGAAAAGTGGCAACACCCAAGGCTTCTATTTATGCTGCCTCAAAGCATGCGATTATCGGTTATACGAACGCGCTTCGTATGGAAGCGGCTCCATTCGATATCCATGTGACGACGATTAACCCAGGTCCGATTGACACACCCTTTCTGGATCTCGCGGATGAAACAGGTACTTATCGTACATCGCTCGGCAGGCACTTATTGACCGTAGAAACTGTGGTCGATGCGGTGATTAAAACAGTGGGGAAACCAGTTCGCGATGTGAATTTACCTTGGTATATGGGCGTCACGAGTAGAATGCACGCAGTCGCGCCGACGCTTGTTGAACGCTTAGGACGCAAGTATTTTATGAAGAAATAAAAGTTTCATATTTTGTGAAAACCGGTGTGGGCTAACCGGTTTTTTGCCTTGAGAAGGATGTGCAACATAAAATAATTGAAGGTTAAGATCACTTTGAAGAGTGTATATACGTTTAATACATGAAACCTCGCTAGTGCATATATAAATAAATTGCTCGCTAATTGTCTATTCTTTTGCAAATGATATATTCCCGTATGAGGTTTTATTTAGCATCATTTAAGAACGGGTGTTAATTTGATGGATTAAATAAGGGAAAGTCTTTAAAAGGAAGAAAAACATCGCGACCGATAATAGTATTGATATATGCACTGACGAGGTGTATGATTATTTAAAATAGTAGGAGTTGCCAGATTATGAAGTTACCTTCGTTTCAACAAGCTGTTGGATTTAGTGTTGGTGATGCTCTATCCTTGTTCTTATTAAGGTCTATTCTGGAACAAGAAAATTATTCAAGAGCACTCTATGAACACTTCAATTTAGATTTCCCAGGACGTTCCGTTTCCTATGAGTATGTCGCACGAACTGCTAACACATTAGAAAATAACGGTTTTCTACAATCTCGAACAGAAGGCCGCAAAAAGCTATTTAAAATTACTGAAAAGGGCAAAGCTCGTCTTCAGGAATACAAAAATATTTATGCACTTCGATTTAGCGAAGTTTCAGCTGTCATAGATCGGTTCTATTATTATTTAACTAAAAATGGATCGCTACCACAAGTCGAGGTTGAGCCATTACACGAAGATTTTAGATCATTTATATCAAAGTTGTTATCAGTAAAAGACGTTGTAAGGTTTATGGCACTGCGACTTAGCTTAAATCGTACATCTTTTCATATGGCCGAGGTTCAGGAACAATTGAATAGTTTGTTTGGTTGGTCTCCATCTAATGGCTATTTGTACGATATAGCGCGTGAAATGGAAGAAACAAATTTATTGGTTGGTTTCTGGCCGGATGAAAGAAGGACTGTGCGTAACTTATACAAAACGGATGGGAGTGAACAATTCTATATAATCGTATCAGCTTCATTGACTGAACGAATCATCCAAGTTCGCAGATATTTGCACTACGTTTTAAAAATGGTATGAATTTCGCATATATTTGCATTCAATGCATGTGTAATTATCATTTTGTCATCTAAGCTTAATAAATAATCGGCCTATGTGTTAACGGCTCAATTAGAATTGATTGATTTAATAAGAAGTAAAAAGGCAAGCTTAAAATCACTCAAGGATACATGTCCAAACAATGGAATAGCAAGATAATTTGACACGTCACCATTTGGTGTCCTATAATCAATGAGACAACGAATGGTGTCTTATTAGGTTATTATGAAGTTTAATTGGTAACATCACAGGAAATATTAATGAAAAGGTGGGGGGGATTTTGAACGAAAAAAGTCAAGTGAGGGATGTTTATGATGCTGTTGCCGATCCAACAAGACGAAAATTACTTCGAATGTTGGCAGACGTTGAAGAATTGCCCCTACATGAGATAACGGTTCATTTTCAAATGGGTCGTACAGCAGTTTCTAAGCATTTGGCTATCCTTAAAGATGCTGATCTCGTAATTGCTCGAAAGGTCGGTAGGGAAACAAGATATCGGCTAAATCCCACTCCGTTGAAAGAAATTCAAGATTGGGTATCTTTTTATGAAGGATTCTGGAAAGAAAGAATTGCTAAACTAAATCTTATATTGGAGGAAAAAAAATGAAATCAGATGTATCATTAGATTATCAATTTACAAGTTCAATCGAGCAGGTTTGGAACGCTTTAACAGATTCGGATACGCTTGCGAAATGGATATGGGATAATGATTTTAAACCAGTCGTTGGACATAAATTTCAGTTTCGTACAGAGCCTAACGAATGGTGGGATGGCATTGTCGACAGCGAGGTGCTTGAAGTAGACGAGCCTCATAAATTATCTTACACTTGGGTAAGTGCCGGAGAAAGTACTACTGTTACATGGACGTTGAAAAAAGGTTCAGACGGAACTACCCATCTACATTTCGATCAAAATGGATTTAGTGAAGCAACAAAAGCTCGCGAGGGGGCTATCCAGGGAGCTACATATGCTTGGACGCAAATGGGTGTTCAGCTCGAAAAAGTATTAGCAGAACTGTAAAAATAATCTCTTCATCCATTCTTCAACAAACGGGCGCTTTTCCGGAACATGGAAAGCGTCGTTTTTAATGGAAGAAAGGATGAAGTCAACTAACAAGATTTGTACTAATTATAATTTTGCAAACGTGGCAATACTGAATTTAGAGAATGGAGAGGGTATCACTATGAAGATAAATCAATTAATTGCGAATAATATTAACAAATTAGATGCAGCACTCCCAGTGGATAAATCGTTAGGAATTGCTGGTTTGTCTGGGTCTGGTAAAACCACTTTTTGTCAAACAATTGGTGAAGAATCCAAGAAGCGTCTCGTTTCCTTATTGCCAAAGGCTGAATATCAGTATCTATTTCCTAATATTATGGAAACCAATTTCAGTGCCATAAAAATGGAAGAAATGCCTCTAGTACTTTTTCTCGGAAAGTCAGCGATTTCTTCCAATCCACGTTCTACAATTGGCACACATACAGGTGTATTTAAAGACATTCGTGTTACTCTTGCTGAAAAATTCAATCTGTCTCCAGAAGTTTTTTCATTTAATAATGAGTTAGGCTGGTGTCCAGGTTGTAAAGGTCGCGGAACTACTAAGAATGTCGAATGTAAAAAGTGTGAGGGCAAGCGCTATAATCCAGAAGTTGAGCAAAAAAGAATAGAATTATTGGATCAACC
>CAZWAW010000110.1:0-8598 GCA_964632025.1 uncultured Sporosarcina sp. | reverse complement strand
TAATGAACAACCCTAGCACAGGCACTTGCGCGGCTTTTAGAAAAGTACCAATTCCGGAAAAAACCATCAAAAATTGAATTAACAAAAAAAAAATAAAAAACTTTTCAAATGTGCTATATGCGATATATCGCTGTATATCTAGCATGTAAGCGGATACATTTAAATGTACTATTCATAATTGATTAACAATTTTAAAAACACTGTTGACTCCGACGGATATCCGAGATATGATGACATCAATCCAATTCAGTTCGTGATTCAATTCACAAACTACATAACCTAGACAGCAAGATAAACAGAATACCAACATGTAAGTGATTTGATTAGGGGTGAATACAATGGAAAAACCAATGAGAAGTGACATGATTAAAAAAGGTGTAGATCGTGCACCGCATAGAAGTCTGCTGTACGCTACGGGCGTTAGAATGAAAGATATGCACAAACCTTTCATCGGTGTCTGTAACTCTTATATTGATATTATTCCAGGTCATATGCATTTGAACAAATTCGCAGAAGTCGTCAAAGAGGCGATTCGTGAAGCAGGCGGGATCCCGTTTGAGTTCAATACAATCGGTGTTGACGATGGGATTGCAATGGGACATATCGGTATGCGTTATTCATTACCAAGTCGTGAACTCATCGCAGACTCTGCTGAAACGGTTATCAACGCTCACTGGTTCGACGGCGTATTCTACATTCCAAACTGCGATAAAATTACGCCAGGCATGTTGATGGCAGCAGTTCGAACGAACGTCCCATCTGTATTCGTCTCAGGCGGACCAATGGAAGGCGGCGTATCATCAACTGGTAAGCCTTTATCACTCGTTTCGGTATTCGAGGGTGTTGGAGCTTACAAACAAGGTACGATGACAGCTGAAGAATTACTCGACATTGAACAAAGTGCATGCCCGACATGCGGATCATGCTCCGGAATGTTCACAGCAAACTCCATGAACTCGCTAATGGAAATGCTGGGAGTAACAGTTCCGGGTAACGGCACAATTCTTGCTACTTCGAATGAACGTCATCGACTCATTAAAGAAGCCGCGGAACATCTTGTTCGCATGGTGAAAGAAGATATTAAACCGCGCGACATTATAACAAAAGAAACAATCGATGATGCATTTGCACTTGATATGGCGATGGGCGGTTCTACAAATACAGTCCTCCATACACTTGCTATCGCACATGAAGCAGAAATCGAATACGACGTCCGGGATATCAACGAAGTTGCCAAACGGATTCCGTATTTATCTAAAATTAGTCCATCCTCTGATTACACCATGCATGATGTTCATCTTGCGGGCGGTGTCAGCGCAATTATTAAAGAGCTATGTGAGATTGAAGGAGCCGTTCATCCAGATCGGATAACGATTACCGGCAAAACACTTTATGAAAACGTCAAAGACTCTCCTATTCTCAATGAAGAAGTCATTCGACGTCATGACAATGCATACAGTCCTGTAGGCGGCTTGTCCGTTCTATTCGGTAATATTGCACCAGACGGCGGCGTCATCAAAGTAGGAGCCGTTGACCCATCGATTACAGCGTTCCGAGGAAAAGCCATTGTGTTTGAATCTCAGGAAGATACACAAGAAGGTATCGACAACGGAACAGTAAAAGAAGGCGATGTTGTTGTTATTCGATACGAAGGTCCGAAAGGTGGACCGGGAATGCCTGAAATGCTCGCACCAACTGCAGCGATTGCAGGACGTGGGCTGGCGACGAAAGTAGCACTCATTACAGACGGACGTTTCTCAGGGGCATCCCGAGGCATCTCAATTGGCCACATTTCACCTGAAGCAGCTGAAGGCGGACCAATCGCGTTAGTCGAGAATGGTGATATCATCTCAATCGACTTAACAAACCGGACAATTGAACTTGAAGTTTCTGATGAAGAACTTGAAAAACGTAGAGCGCACTTAAAACCATTCGAACCTAAAATTAAAAAAGGCTATCTAGCCAGATATTCAGCACTTGTTACATCTGCAAGTACAGGCGCAGTTATGAAAATTTAATAGTGAAAATCAATGATGGGGCAAAAGTAATTAGAACTTGTATTCACAGAGAGCCGGTAATGCTGGAAGCCGGTAATACAACTAGTTGCGACATCACCCCGGAGTGGATTGCTGAAATTTTAGTAGGCAATCCCGGGCTTCGAGAAATCGGCGCTCGTTATAAAAAGAATAGACCTAGTCTATTCATGAGGCGGCTAGATTGCTGCGAACAAGGGTGGTACCATGAAAAGTTTTTTCATCCCTATGTAAAGGAGAAGTTCTTTGCGTGGGATGAAAAGGCTTTTTTTTCTGACGAGAAGATTGATTATTCGAAAGTATAAGTAAGGAGGAGTTTATAGATGAATGCTGACGTTCAAACGAAGCAAGTGGTAAAGGAAACGGCGCCCGAGACTGTGCAGGAGCCACAACAGACTGAACAACCGAAAGATGGGTCTGCTGTACTCATTCAAGCTTTGAAGGATCAGGGTGTCGACGTTATTTTCGGTTATCCTGGAGGAGCTGTATTACCGATTTATGATGCATTGTATCAAAACCCTATTTCCCACATACTTGCACGTCACGAACAAGGCGCGATTCATGCGGCTGAAGGATATGCGCGTGTTTCAGGAAAACCTGGCGTCGTCATTGCGACATCTGGACCTGGGGCGACGAACTTGGTAACGGGAATTACCGATGCAATGATGGATTCACTGCCACTTGTTATCTTCACCGGGCAAGTCGCAAATACAGTCATTGGTACCGATGCGTTCCAAGAAGCGGATATCATCGGGATCACACAGCCAATCACGAAACATAACTACCAAGTGAATGATGTAGCCGATTTCCCAAGAATTATCAAAGAGGCATTCCACATTGCATCAACAGGACGTCCAGGACCCGTACTCGTTGATATTCCTAAAAATATTGCAACGGGGCTCTTCATTCCAACGGGAGATATGGACGCAGAAGTAGATTTACCGGGTTATCAACCGACAACGACTCCGAACTATTTACAAATACAAAAAGCAGCAGAAGCCATTTCTGGGGCGAAAAAACCACTGATCCTAGCAGGTGCAGGTATCTTGCATGCGCAGGCGATGGATGAATTGAAAGAACTTGTAGAGAAACATCAGATCCCTGTAACGAATACACTTCTTGGCCTTGGCAGTATCCGTGGTGATCATGAATTATTCCTAGGAATGGCCGGCATGCATGGAACGGTTACATCTAATATGGCGATTAGTGAATGTGATGTACTTGTCAATATCGGCGCGCGTTTCGACGACAGGTTGACTGGTAATCTGGCATCATTCGCTCCGAATGCTAAAATTATCCACATCGATATCGACCCTGCTGAAATCGGCAAAAATGTACCAACGGAAATCCCAATCGTGGCAGACGCTAAAGAGGCACTGCAGGCACTGTTGAAACAACAATTCGAGTCACCGGAAACAGAACTTTGGCTGACATACTTAAAAGAATCGGCTGAGAAGTTTCCATTATGGTACGACAGCGATGATGAAGGAACAATCCTTCCACAACAGGCGCTTGAAATCATCCATCGCATTACAAAGGGTGATGCAATCGTCACGACGGATGTTGGACAGCATCAGATGTGGACGGCTCAATACTATTCACTGAATAATCCGGACCATTGGGTAACTTCAGGTGGTCTTGGCACGATGGGCTTCGGCTTCCCAGCAGCAATTGGTGCACAAATTGCCAAGCCGGATGCACGCGTCATTGCAATTGTTGGAGATGCTGGCTTCCAAATGACGGCGCAAGAGTTGTCACTGTTACAAGAAATGCGCATTCCAGTCAAAATTATTATTCTAAACAATGGCTGTCTTGGAATGGTTCGCCAATGGCAAGAAACATTTTACGAAAAGCGTTACTCCCAATCATTGATGCCGGTTCAGCCAAACTTTGTGAAATTAGCAGAAGCATATGACATTAAAGGTTATCGAATTGACACATTGGAAGAAGCAGAAGCGGTATTCCAAGAAGCACTATTGTCTGATGAACCCGTTCTCATCGACTGCCGTGTGAAACAACTGGAAAACGTCTATCCGATGGTTGCGCCAGGTAGAGGACTACATGAAATGATCGGGGTGAGTAAACTATGAAACGAGTTATCACAGTAACTGTAATCAACCAAAGTGGCGTGCTCAACAGGGTGACCGGCTTGCTTATGAAAAGGCAGTTCAATATCGAAAGCATCACAGTCGGTCACACCGAAATAGCAGGCAGGTCCAAAATGACGTTCATCGTCAATGTGGAAGACGAACGGAAAATTGAACAGCTCGTCAAACAGCTGCAAAAACAAATCGATGTTCTTAAAGTCAATGACATCACGGATAAAGCAATCGTTATGCGAGAGCTTGCGTTAGTAAAAGTCATTTCGCCTCCACATGTGAGAAGTGAAATGAACAGCATCATCGAACCATTCCGGGCCACGGTTATCGACACCGGAAAAAATGTTGTCACCTACCAAGTAATCGGAAATCCCGAAAAAATCGAAGCATTTATCGATTTGCTTAGACCGTATGGCATTAAAGAATTGACGAGAACAGGTGCTACGGCATTTGTCCGTGAAACACAGAAAGTCCAATTACCTCAGTTATCCATTTTAAAATAATAAAAGCAGTGTAGGCGCCTTTCAAGGGGTAGCCGAAGCTGCTTGGCTTATGGCGAGAGGCATCCCCTAGCGCCGTAGCGGATTCAATGAAATTCTTTATTACAACATATGTAGACAGCATTATCAAACTAAAAAAAACCCAAACCACTAGGAGGAAAACAATTATGACTAAAATGTATTATAACCAGGATATCAACGAAGGACTTTTGAAAGATAAGCTAGTAGCAATCATCGGATACGGATCACAAGGTCATGCACACGCACAAAACCTAAACGACTCAGGATTTAATGTTGTTGTCGGCGTACGTGAAGGAAAATCATTTGATCAGGCAAAACAAGACGGACTGAACGTATTGACAGTTCGTGAAGCTGCTGAAAAAGCGGACGTTATTATGATCCTACTTCCGGATGAAAAACAGAAACAAGTGTATGATGCAGAAATCGAGCCAGCACTTAAAGCAGGTAAATCACTTGTTTTCGCACACGGATTCAACGTTCACTTCGGTCAAATCGTTCCACCTGCTGATGTTGATGTATTCCTAGTTGCACCAAAAGGACCTGGACATCTCGTACGTAGAACATTCGAAGCAGGCGCAGGTGTTCCGGCATTGTTCGCAGTCTATCAAGACGTTTCAGGCCAAGCGAAAGACGTAGCTCTTGCTTATGCAAAAGCGATTGGATCTGCACGTGGCGGCGTACTTGAAACGACGTTCAAAGAAGAAACGGAAACAGATCTATTCGGCGAACAAGCGGTACTATGTGGTGGATTGACTTCACTTGTTAAAGCTGGTTTTGAAACGCTAGTAGAAGCAGGCTACCAACCAGAACTTGCTTACTTCGAAACATTGCACGAAACAAAACTGATTGTCGATCTTATGTATGAAGGCGGAATGGCAGGCATGCGCTACTCAATTTCAGATACAGCTGAGTGGGGAGATTTCGTTTCAGGACCACGTATTGTTGACGCGGATACAAAAGCACGTATGAAAGATGTACTAACAGACATTCAATCAGGTAAATTCGCGAGAGAATGGATTGCAGAAAACGAAAATGGTCGTCCGAACTTCAATCGATTTGAAGAAACGGAAGCACAACATGAAATTGAAGTAGTTGGTAAAAAACTTCGCGCAATGATGCCTTTCGTCAATGAAGGAGCGAAATCAAAAGAGGAAGAAGTGGTGGGTAGTGCGAAAAATTGACATATTTGACACAACTCTTCGGGACGGTGAACAATCTGCAGGTATTAACTTAAATACAGCGGAGAAGTTAGAAATTGCACGGCAGCTTGAAAAATTCGGGGCAACAATCATCGAAGCAGGGTTTCCTGCTTCATCCCCGGGTGATTTTGAAGCGGTACAGAAAATCGCAAACGTAGTGAAAAAGTCGACGGTAACTGGTCTTGCCCGCGCAATGAAAAGCGATATCGAAACATCTTGGGAAGCACTTCGCGGTGCGGAACAACCTCATCTACATGTGTTTTTAGCAACTTCACCTATCCATATGGAATATAAGCTTCAGAAAACACCTGACCAGGTCGTCGAAATTGCAGTAGAAGCTGTAAAATATGCCCGTAAGTTCTTCCCGCAAGTTCAATGGTCTGCGGAAGATGCATTCCGCTCAGATCGGGAGTTCCTAGTGCGTATTATCAATCAAGTAATCGCAGCTGGCGCATCCGTTATCAATATTCCTGATACGGTTGGCTATGCAACACCTCAAGAATACGGTGCATTATTCAAGTTCCTGAAAGAAAACGTCACAGGCATCGACAAAGTGAAGCTTTCTGCACATTGCCATGATGATTTAGGCTTTGCTGTAGCCAATTCAATCGCAGCGATTGAAAATGGTGCCGACCAAGTCGAAGGTACAATCAATGGGATTGGAGAGCGTGCAGGAAATGCTGCGCTTGAAGAAATTGCTGTTGCACTCCATATTCGTAAAGATTATTACGGATTGGAAACGGGTATTAATTTACACGAAATTAAACGCACAAGCCAGCTCGTCAGCCAATTGACAGGCGTTGTCATCCAGCCAAACAAAGCAATTGTTGGTAAGAACGCATTTGCGCATGAGTCAGGAATTCACCAGGATGGCTACCTGAAAAACCGTCAAACATATGAAATCATTACACCTGAATTAATCGGGGGCAAAACTGAACCGCTTGCGCTAGGTAAACACTCTGGCAGGCATGCATTCAGTGACCGTGCCATTTCAATGGGCTTCGATCTTAGTGCTGACAAGTTAAATGAGGCGTTTGCTGAATTTAAGAAACTTGCGGACCGTAAAAAAGAAATTACAGAAGATGATCTGTTTGTATTATTTACAGATCAGCAAATTCAAACGAATGATGTACCTGTTTATAAATTTACAGATGTTCAAGTTCAATATGCAACTGCGAATGTTCCATCTGCAACCGTTACAGCTGTTAATCCGGATGGAGAAACAGTCACTGCGACGGCAACAGGTTCAGGATCAGTTGAAGCCATTTTCAATACGCTAGAAATGCTTGTTGAAGGCGAAGTTCATATTTTAGATTACCGTGTTACATCGATTGGCAAAGGACGCGATGCACTTGGCGAAGCGGTTGTTAATCTAAGCATTAATGGCGAAGTGTCTATTGGACGCGATGTCGCACAGGACGTGTTGGGCGCATCGGCAAAAGCATACTTTAATGCTATCAACAGACAATTGATCAAAAAGCATTCTCAAACAAAAGTTAGCGCAGTTTAAAAAGTCCGAATAAATAGAAACAAAAACAATGAGGAGGAGAAGTTCTATGGAGAAGAAAGTAGCAGTATTACCAGGCGATGGAATTGGTCCAGAAGTGACTGAAGCGGCAGTGAAGGTACTTGAAGTGATTGCAAGACGTTTTAACCACACGTTCCATGTAGAGTACGGAGTAATTGGCGGCGCTGCAATTGACAAACATCAAAATCCGCTTCCAGATGAAACGGTAGCACTTTGTGAAGCGAGTGACGCAGTACTTCTCGGCGCTGTAGGCGGTCCGAAATGGGACCAAAATCCAACAGCAATGCGACCGGAAAAAGGACTGCTTGCGATTCGGAAACATTTCGACTTGTTTGCTAATCTTCGGCCTGTGAAAGCTGTCCCATCCTTACTCCATGCATCTCCTCTAAAACCAGAAGTGGCGAAAGATGTAGATATGATGATCGTGCGGGAACTGACAGGTGGTCTGTATTTCGGAGAACCGAGTCGGCGGACAGCAGATGCCGCAGTGGATTCACTGGTTTATACACGCAAAGAAATTGAACGAATCGTTGTCACAGCGTTTGAAATTGCGCGCTTGCGTAGGGGGAAAGTAGCTTCTGTTGATAAAGCGAACGTGCTTGAAACGAGTAAGTTATGGCGTGAAGTTGTTGAAGAGAAAAAGAAAGCTTATCCCGATATTGAAGTGGAGCATATGTTAGTCGATTCTACGGCTATGAAATTGATTACGAACCCGGCAGCATTTGACGTTGTCGTTACGGAAAATATGTTTGGGGACATTTTAAGTGATGAGGCATCTGTAATCACAGGATCACTTGGCGTACTTCCATCAGCGAGTATCCGTTCGGATGGTTTTGGATTATACGAACCAGTCCATGGTTCTGCGCCTGAAATTGCAGGACTTGGATTGGCAAATCCAGCAGCAGCGATTCTATCTGTTGCAATGATGTTGAAGTATTCATTTAACCTAGATACGGAAGCATCAGCGATTGAAGAAGCCGTTAACACAGTGTTCGAAGACGGTTTCTTCACAGCAGATCTTGTAGAACCGGGTAAACGGGTTTTATCGACAAAAGAGTGGACGGACAAAGTCATTGACGAACTTGATACACAATTCGTCTCGAATAGCATAATGTTTTCATACGTTTAATTTCAATCAGCAGAACTCTTCTGCTGATTGAAATTAAAGCCTCCGGCGGATGCCACAGATTTTGTAAGGAATTGAATCGAGCAAGCTCG
>CAZWAW010000109.1:0-8840 GCA_964632025.1 uncultured Sporosarcina sp. | reverse complement strand
GCTTTTTGGGACGAATGAATAGAGGGCTTTTTACCTGGAGAAAAGCCGCCAAAGATGCAATTTTGGCGGCTGATTCTTTCTCCATGGTTTTCTCTTTTTCATTTTAAAGAAGTGTCACTTTCTATTAGGCATCACATGATTAGATGCATACTCTTTGTTAAAGTAGGTATGAAGCACATTATTCAACGTGCAAGAGTGCCCGAAATTTCATCTTCTAGCCACACTAGGACCCCTCAGTAAATCTGTCATGAATAGTTAGCCGAAAGCGGGCCGAAAATGATCAAGTGCAAATAGAGTTTGCCTAGCCCTTCTTAGCAGTATTTTATGCAACTAAATGGTTAATAAACAAACCTGATGTAGATTATAATAAACGAAGACGCTTCCATCTAATTAGAGATGCATTCGTCTTTTTTTATTGCCTAAAATTATAACAACAAATGAAATAATGTACTTAGTAAATAGCCCATGATAATGTACGTGATAAATGACCTTACAGGGACAATTTTTATATTATGCAGGATGAATTCGCTAATGCTTGTAGCTGCAATAAGGCCAATGGAGATACCCATAAGAACACCTTGCTCTTTTGTAGAGAGATTCACGTAATGTCCAATCCAGATGAATAGGCTAAAGCAGATTGATAAGCAGAGAAAACAAAACAACAACTTCCATGGCTTTTTCGCTTGCGAAAGAAATGCAGTGGTAAGGGCAAAACCTTCCGGAAGATGATGAAGAATGACTGATGCTGTAATCGTGATGCCGACTATCGAATTTTCCATCAAGCTACCAATGGTCATACTTAGTGGAATTGTATGGATGAGTATAGCAAGCAAGAGCAAGTAAACGGATGGATTCTGGCCGGTAGATGGATGGACTAAATTGTGGAGCACTAGATAAAATAGAAAGCCAATGAGTACCCCTAGAATGATTCCGATAGACTTGTACATTTTTAAACCGCTTGGAATGATATCGAGTGCTAGTAATCCTACTAAAAATCCACCGCATAGAAGTGATAATCCTGCGGTTGAATTTTGGAATAGCTTGGAGACTAGCCAAGCAATCCCGCCGCCAAAGCTTACACTGAAAAAAAGAAATCCGCCAAGTAGTAGTACGCCCACTTTCATCACCCCACCCAATCTAATTCTTAAAACCTCTCTACAAAATATATGCGGATTACGCGCATCTATGAAAGTTCACCTATCAAACCAATAATGTGGGGGAAGCGTCTAAATAAATTGAGGAACATAAAAAGAAAAGCCAAGGCTGAGCACATGGCTCAGTCTTGGCTTCTAAAAATATTATTTCCTCTTTGTCTTATTATAAGGCCTCACCATCAGACCCATCTCCTTCCGTTCCTTATCAAGAGCCTTATAAAACGAAATCATCATAAAAATGATGACGAAAGAGAAGGGGAATGCCGCAATAACCAATGCATTTTGCAGTGCGGTCAGCCCATTGGCCGAGAGCAGAATGATTGCAACTGCTGCTTGTGCGATACCCCATGTCAGTTTTACAATATTTGGCGGATTTAGTGATCCGTAAGTTGACTGCATTCCGAGCACGAATGTGGCAGAATCTGCGGATGTGATGAAAAAGATGGAAATGAGGATAATTGCTACAATCGATAGCAACATTGACATCGGCATCGCATGGAAAACCGCGAAAAGTGTCTCTTCCGTTGTCAGTCCAGATAGATCAGTTCCTTTCATTTGCACATCCATTGCTGTGGCACCGAAAACGGAAAACCAGAAAAAGCTAAGCAAAGTAGGCAACATCAAGACACCAACCAAGAATTCTCGGATGGTTCGGCCACGTGATACGCGAGCGATGAAGATACCGACAAATGGGGACCATGAAATCCACCATGCCCAATAAAAAATGGTCCAGCTATTAATCCACGCACGATTGGCATCATCAAGCGGAGCCGCCCTGAAACTCATACGGGGTAAGTTTTGTAAGTAAAGGCCGATTGTATCCGTAAATGTATCGAAGATTAACAAAGTCGGTCCAAGTAGGATAACAAGAATCAGTAAGATGACTGCGAGTACCATATTGATGTTTGATAAATATTTAATACCTTTACCAATGCCTGACCAAGCAGAAGCAACAAATAAAATCGTGACGATAATGATAATGATAATCTGAACGGTAAAACTGATGGGAATATCGAATACATAAGATAATCCGCCATTGATTTGAATAGCACCAAATCCTAAAGTCGTTGCAACTCCTACTACCGTTGCGAAGACAGCAAGCACATTGACCAAAGTGCCTAAAGGGCCGTTCATCCGCTCTCCAAAAAGTGGCTTCAATGTAGAGGAGATCAATCCAGGTTCTCCTTTACGGAATTGGAAATAAGCGAGTGACATGGCAACGACAGCGTAAATCGCCCATGCATGAATGCCCCAATGGAAGAATGTAAAGCGCATGGATTCACGAAAAGCAGCGTCCGTTCCTGGCGGTTCAGTTGCGGGGTCTATAGCGAAATGAGATAAAGGTTCCGCTGCTCCCCAGAAGACGAGCCCAATCCCCATGCCTGCAGAAAACAGCATGGCGAACCAGCTCATTCGAGAATACTCAGGTTTTTCATCAGGTTTACCGAGCGTAATCTGCCCAATTGGACTGACGATAAAGAACAAGCAGAAAAGCACAATTCCAGTGACGACGAGTAAATAATACCAGCCGAATGATGAAGTGATGAAGTTCTTCATATTATTTGTTGCGTTTTCGAAGCTTTCCGGTGCAAAGGCCCCGAATGAAACCGCCAATACTACAAGTCCGAGCGTAATCCAAAAAACGCTTGATACTTTTTTCATTTAATCACCTATTTTTCTTATAAGATAATGGTTCGCATCATTTAGACTAATCTTCTCCAGTATTCTTCTTTACCATGCACGAACCTCTAATTACATTCCCTCTCTCTGTCATTGTTAAACAGATAAGCTCAATAAAAAAACGATTCCATTGGTGTCGGAATCGTTTTTTTCAATAAGTGAGTGTAAGTAAATAGAATATAGTTACTTAAAAACAAGAGAACCTCTCAATCCGGTTAAGGTCTATACCCATATATTCCCATCTTCTTTGCCTGTTACGCCATCTGTAGCCGGCAACTGAAGTACGTCCTACGAAGACTGGATAAAACCAAAAACCTTGTCTTCTCGATAACCAAACATACGTGTAGCGATAGAGACAACCGCGGATTGCACCTGGATCTACTGCAAACAACTGATTACTTGGATAAGCGGGTATGGTGTTTGGTGGCGGAGATGACGGGGCTTGTTGTCCACCTGGCTGTCCGTGGCCGGGCGGTCGTCCTGGAGGACCGAATCCAGGCTGTCCCTGTCCCGGCGGTCGTCCTGGAGGACCAAATCCCGGCATTCCTGGCCCCGGCGGTCGTCCCGGAGGACCAAATCCTGGCATTCCTGGCCCCGTCGGTCGTCCCGGAGGACCAAATCCTGGCATTCCTTGGTTCGGTGGAGCAAACCCTTGCATATCGTGGCCCGAGTGGAAAGCAACCATTTCTTGTTCCGGCATCCCGTAGCCTGACATCTCTTGCCCTGGAGAGAAAGCTTGCATCTCTTGTTCTGGAGAAAAAGCTTGCATGTCGTAGCCTTGCATCTCTTGCCCTGGAGAGAAAGCTTGCATGTCGTAGCCTTGCATCTCTTGTTCTGGAGAAAAAGCTTGCATGTCGTAGCCTTGCATCTCTTGCCCTGGAGAGAAAGCTTGCATGTCGTAACCTTGCATCTCTTGTTCTGGAGAAAAAGCTTGCATGTCGTAACCTTGCATGCCCTGTCCGGACATCCCCATGCCTGGAGACCAGCTATCATTCTCATACCCTGACGTATCTTGCGTTCGGTTACCTTCATATCCTTCAGGTAATTTCGGGTACCATTGCTGCTCCCCTTGACCACCTGGTTGCATGTTTACCATTCGTTCACTCCTTCCAAGCGATTCCCTTTATCCTATGCGACTATGGGTGAAAAGGAATGGACTTTTTTTTTATGAAAATTTATTGGATGTTTCGCGGGTCTAATGTGTATGAGGGGATGACGGACTTATTGCGTTAGGCCATCACAAAGCGACAAAGCGTTGTTGGAAGTACATTCAATTTGTTAAGTGCCGACTAACTAGTAACTTTAACGCTTTATCCCACTACAATAGCACCCTATTAGCACGGACTAAATTTTCTGAATACCGTACAATAAAACGCTTTCATCGTGTACGATAATAGTAGATTAGCAAGGAGGGGTTCATAGTGGGGAAAGCATCTGAAAAAGTCATTCGTTACCGTGGGACTAAGTTGAACACGAAGGGGTGGCAGCAGGAGGCGGCACTTCGTATGCTTATGAATAACTTAGACGCGGAAGTGGCGGAGCATCCCAATGATCTAGTCGTTTACGGTGGCATTGGAAAGGCGGCACGAAATTGGGAGTCGTTTGACGCAATTGTCCGCTCGTTGAAAGAACTTGAAAATGATGAAACACTACTTGTGCAATCGGGGAAACCGGTTGCGATATTCAAGTCACATACAGACGCACCAAAAGTATTGATTGCTAACTCGAACCTAGTCCCGGCCTATGCCAACTGGGAACATTTCCATGAGCTCGATAAAAAAGGACTTATGATGTACGGACAAATGACAGCGGGAAGCTGGATTTATATTGGTTCACAAGGAATCGTGCAAGGGACATACGAAACATTTGCAGAACTGGCGAAACAGCATTTCGGGGAGTCACTGAAAGGGACAATCACACTAACTGCCGGACTTGGGGGTATGGGTGCTGCACAGCCGCTAGCGGTAACGATGGCCGGGGGAGTTTGTATCGGTATCGAAGTGGATGAAACGCGAATTGATCGCCGAATTGAAACACGCTATACCGATGTGAAAACAGATTCACTCGAAGAAGCGATTCGTCTTGCGCAAGAAGCGAAAAAAGAAGGCCGTGCACTGTCAATCGGCTTGCTAGGCAATGCAGCGGAAGTTCTTCCAGCCATGCTTGCAATCGGGTTTATTCCGGATGTACTAACTGATCAGACATCCGCACATGATCCGCTAAACGGTTATATCCCGGCTGGCATGTCACTCGACGAAGCTGCGAAACTTCGCTCGGATAACCCTGAGGAGTACGTGAAACGTTCGAAAGCATCCATGGCAAAACACGTTGAATCCATGCTCGAAATGATGGATAAAGGAGCGATTACGTTCGACTACGGTAACAATATCCGTCAAGTGGCCAAAGACGAAGGTGTGACGCGTGCATTCGATTTCCCTGGGTTTGTTCCCGCCTATATTCGTCCACAGTTTTGCGAAGGGAAAGGTCCTTTCCGCTGGGTCGCACTTTCAGGGGATCCTGAAGATATTTATAAAACGGATGAAGTTATTTTACGTGAATTTAGTGACAACAAACATTTATGCAATTGGATTCGGATGGCGCAAGACAAAATTCAGTTCCAAGGATTGCCGTCACGGATTTGCTGGTTAGGTTACGGGGAACGTGCTAGGTTCGGAAAAATCATTAATGATATGGTGGCTTCGGGTGAATTAAAAGCACCGATTGTGATTGGGCGAGATCATCTTGACTCGGGGTCAGTTGCATCGCCAAACCGTGAAACGGAAGCGATGAAAGACGGATCAGATGCAGTAGCTGACTGGCCGCTGTTGAATGCAATGATTAACGCGGTTGGCGGAGCTACTTGGGTTTCTATTCATCAAGGTGGTGGCGTTGGTATGGGCTATTCGGTTCATGCAGGTATGGTGATTGTTGCAGATGGAACCAAAGAAGCAGAAGTTCGAATTGAACGCGTATTGACGACAGATCCAGGAATGGGTATCGTCCGTCATGTTGATGCGGGCTATGAACTTGCCGAGAAAACAGCCCGTGAAAAAGGGGTCAATATCCCAATGATGGCAAAAGAGGCGATTCAAGAATGACACACGTTGTTTGGATTAAACACGCAGCGCAACTTGCGACGTTAGCTCAACCAAGTTCAGCACCGCGCATAAAAGAAGCGATGAATGAGTTAACAATCATAGAAGACGGCAGTATTTGGATTGAAGAGGGCATCATTCAAGCGGTTGGAACGACCCAAGAATTAGAAGAGCAGTTCAAACACCGCGCCCATGAAGCGGAAATCACAGACGCAACAGGTCATCTTGTCACGCCAGGTCTTGTCGATCCGCACACGCATATTGCCTATGGCGGCAGTCGCGAACGTGAATTTGAAATGCGACTTGAAGGCGCGACTTATATGGACATCATGAATGCAGGCGGCGGTATTCACGCGACGACAAAAATGACACGTGAAGCGACTGAAGATCAACTTGTTGAGCAGGCGAAGAAACGTCTTGATTCATTTCTGAAGCATGGCGTCACGACTGTCGAAGGGAAAAGCGGTTACGGCTTAGACTTAGAAACGGAACTAAAACAGCTCCGTGTCATGAGACGCTTGCAGCTAGAGCATGCGATTGACCTTGTGCCAACATTCATGGGGGCACACGCAGTCCCGACACAATTCAAAGGCCGGGAAGACGACTATGTAGATCTTGTCGTTAATGAAATGCTTCCTGCAGTTGCGAATGAAAAACTCGCGGTCTTCAACGATGTATTTTGTGAAGTCGGTGTTTTCACACCTGAACAATCACAACGAATTTTAGAAGCAGGGAAAAAATATGGACTGATACCGAAAATCCATGCGGATGAAATTGAACCCTATGGCGGTGCGGAACTGGCGGCGAAAGTCGGCGCGATTTCAGCAGAGCATTTATTGAAAGCTTCTAATGAAGGAATTAAAGCGATGGCAGATGCGGGGACAATCGCTTGTTTATTGCCAGCAACGGCTTTATTCCTTAGAGAGCAGGCAGCGGAAGGACGCAAGATGATTGACGCTGGCGTGCCAGTCGCGATATCGACAGATTGTAATCCCGGATCTTCACCGACGACATCGATGCCACTTGTTATGAATTTGGCATGCATATCGATGCGCCTTACACCGGCAGAAGCGCTTACTGCCGCGACATATAACGCGGCGTGTGCGATTCGAATGGAAAACGCGACAGGATCACTGGAACCAGGTAAACAAGGGGATGTCGTTCTATGGGACATTTCAAACTACCAAGAACTTCAATACTTGTTTGGGGTGAATCACGTTAAGTCCGTCTGGAAAAAAGGTGTGAAAGTTGTTGGATGATTAATATTAACTAAAGGATGGTTGTCATGATTGAATTAACAGGTTCGACTCTAAGTCTAGCTCAAATGAACGATATCATATATGAAGAAATTGGGGTTTCATTGAACAATGAAGCTTTGGAACGTGTAAATAAAAGTCGTGCTGCGGTCGAGAAGATTGTTCGGGAAGATCGGACCGTTTACGGCATCAATACGGGTTTTGGCAAATTTAGCGACGTTAAAATCGATGAAAAAGATACAAAAGCATTGCAATTGCACTTGATTCGATCCCACTCTTGCGGCGTTGGAGAAGCATTTCCTGAAACCGTTTCGCGTGCGATGGTGGTGCTTCGTTTGAATGCGCTTTTGAAAGGTTTCTCAGGAATCCGTGCCGAAGTGCTGGAACGGTTCGCTTATATGGTGAATAATCGCATTCACCCGGTCATTCCGCAGCAAGGCTCACTCGGTGCATCAGGCGATCTTGCACCGTTATCCCATCTCGCACTTGTTTTGCTTGGTGAAGGATTTGTCTGGCAAGACGGATTGCATGTTCCAGCTGCCGCTATTTGGAAAGAGCATGGCATATCGCCGATTGTGCTCGAAGCGAAAGAAGGGCTCGCGCTCATTAACGGGACGCAAGCGATGACTGCGCAAGGCGTTGTCAATTATTTAGAGGCGGAATCACTTGCCTATGCTAGTGAGTGGATTGCGGCAATGACAATGGAAGCGCTATATGGAATTACAGACGCATTTCATCCGGCGATTCACGAGGCGCGCGGTTATCCGGAACAAATGGATGTTGCAGCGAGGATGCTGGACTGGTTAGAAGGAAGTCGATTGACAACCATTCAAGGCGAAAAACGTGTTCAAGACGCTTATTCCATTCGTTGTATTCCGCAAGTGCATGGCGCGAGCTGGCAAGTGCTTGGTTATGTAAAAGAGAAGCTAGAGATTGAAATGAATGCCGCAACCGACAATCCACTTATTTTCGATGATGGCGATACAGTTGTATCTGGTGGTAACTTCCACGGTCAGCCGATTGCGTTTGCGATGGACTTCTTGAAACTGGGTGTAGCAGAACTTGCAAGTATTTCCGAACGCCGTATCGAACGACTCGTTAATCCTCAATTAAATGAAGGATTGCCACCATTCCTTAGTCCGGAACCGGGGTTACAATCGGGTGCAATGATTTTACAATATTCAGCAGCAAGCCTTGTTTCTGAAAATAAAACACTTGCACATCCGGCGTCTGTTGATTCGATTCCATCGTCCGGTAATCAGGAAGACCATGTATCGATGGGAACAATTGGCGCGAGGCATGCGCATGCCATCATTAAAAATGCGCGAAATGTACTCGCAATTGAAGCGCTTTGCGCGATGACGGGTTGCCATATTCGTGGACCCGAGCAAATGGCTCCGAAAACGCGTGTGAAGTTCGAGCAATTAAGTACCATTGTTCAACCGATAGAAGAAGACCGTATTTTTACGCCGGACATCGAAAAGCTTGCACAGTTTTTGGTAGGATAACGAGCAAAAGACCGAAGCGAAATTTAATAGCTTCGGTCTTTTGTGTTGAATGAAGTGATGAAAGCTAGAACCGATCATAAAGCAGCGTGAAGCGATCATAAAGCAGCGCGAACCGATCATAAAGCAGCGCGAACCGATCATAAAGCA
>CAZWAW010000108.1:0-8954 GCA_964632025.1 uncultured Sporosarcina sp. | reverse complement strand
ACCGGATCAATTATTTTAGTCATTTGACCCGCAATATGATAGCCATTCGCACGCATAAGCCCACTTCCGAAATGGAGGCGTCCCGGGCTATCATGGTTCCCTCCAATCGCAAGGACAGGTACTCCGAGTTCCATAGTGATTTTTTCAAGTACTTCGTCAAGTAGTGCAATCGCTTCTGTAGGTGGCACCGCACGGTCATACAAATCCCCCGCGATAACGACCGCATTCGGCTTCTCTTTTTTAATTGCCTCTACGAATTGATCAAGGACATAACGCTGTCCATCTGTCATATAAATCCCTTGAACAAGTTTGCCTAAATGCCAGTCCGCTGTATGGAAAAATTTCAATTTCTCTTCCCCTTTCAATACTCTTTCCCTCTACTTTACAGGATAATTATTAAAAAAGGAAACATACATTCCTTTTTCATTATTTCCAAAGTTAGGGTTGACCTTCTATTTTTAGTATGCTTATAATGTGAGTGAATCCAATTTCATATGATCCACCGCTAGGGGTGCTCTAACAGAGCTGAGAGAGGCATGTGCCTTGACCCTTATAACTTGAACTGGTTAATACCAGCGTAAGGAAGAGGTGCTGACACAATAATTCTGCCGGTCTATTTTCCGGGATACTTTTGACTGTCTACAACCCACTCCTTCTTCAAGGTGTGGGTTTTTTAATGGATTTGATTAATTCAAAAAATCAAAGGGAGTGTTGGAATTATGAAATTCACTGACCGATTACTTGAAAAGGCATTACCAATCTGGAGACAGAATCATAGCCATCCGTTCGTACAAGGGATTGGCGACGGCACGCTTGACCCGGATAAGTTCAGGTTTTACATGGTACAGGATTACTTGTACTTGATTGATTATGCAAAACTGTTTGCGATTGGGGCTGTAAAAGCCGACGATTTGGAAACGATGGGCAAGTTCGCAACACTTCTCGACGGGACGCTAAACAAGGAAATGGCACTGCATCGTAGCTATGCATTGCGGTTCGGTATTTCCGAACAGGAACTTGAAAACGCTAAACCGTCTCCGATTGTTCTTGCCTATACGCACTACATGCTGCACGTCTGTCAAAATGGAACAGTTGCCGAAGTAATGGCCGCATTGCTTCCTTGTGCATGGAGTTACTGGGAGATTGGCAAGGAGCTGAATGCCCTTCCAGGCGCCGCCGATCACCCGTTATATGGCGATTGGGTTCGTATGTACTCTTCTGAAGAATTCGGAGAACTTGCGGGCTGGTGTATCGATTTAATGAACAAATCGGCAGAAGAAAAATCGGAGCATGAACTGTTAAAGCTCGAGGAAATCTTCCTTAATACAACTCGTTATGAATATATGTTTTGGGATATGGCCAATACAAAACAAATGTGGCCTGGGGTTGAAATGGCAAATGCTAACGTTTGACGGTGTTTCATTCACGTACCAATCAGGCAACAGCATTCTGGATAATCTTTCATTCAACATCCTTCCCGGCGAATTTATTTCAATAGTCGGTGTGAGTGGTTCCGGGAAAAGCACGATTTTCCGCCTTGTAACCGGATTAGATGAACCATCGGAGGGGACCATTTCCCTTCTGGGGAACCAAAATAGTCCGCGTCTCGGAAAGGTCGGCTACATGCCACAACAAGATCTTCTTTTGCCATGGCGGACTATTTTAGAAAATGCATGTCTTCCGCTTGAAATAGCCGGGATAGATAAAAAGACTGCTGGGAAACAAGTGCTACCGTTATTACATGAGTTCGGTCTTGGTGGAACTGAGGACAACTATCCCGGAGAACTATCTGGCGGGATGAAGCAGCGCGTCGCTTTCTTGCGCGCTGTCCTTTCCGGAAATCCCCTGCTGTTGTTGGATGAACCGTTTTCGGCACTCGACGCGATCACTCGACTGACTATGCAAGAGTGGCTCATCAATCAATGGGAAAAGCGTAAATCAACTGTACTTTTCATCACACATGATGTAGAGGAAGCATTGTTTCTGTCAGACCGTATTTTACTGTTGCAAAACAAGCCCGTTACTTCATTCGTGGAAATCGAAGTACCACTTGGAAGGCCACGAACAAGAAGTGATTTGCATCAACCTGAAATACTCAAACTGAAAGAACAGCTGCTCAGTAAGCTGCAAAGTGAGGTAACACTATGAAAAATGCGGCATCCATGGTAATCATTGCAGTATTCCTAAGTATCTGGGAGTTGGGCGCACGTCTTTACGGTAAAGCGTTCATTCTACCTTCTCCGATTCAAATTTTTATTCGTTTTTGGGAGCTGAAGGAAGTATTGCTGTTGAAACATCTGCCGGTTACTTTGATGACGATTGTTATCGGCCTAGCCATTTCGGTTATTTCAGGAACAGCAATTGCGGTGCTGATGACTTCTCGTCCAGGCGTACGAAAAGCACTCTATCCCATCCTCATTGCATCCCAAATGATTCCTATTATTGCGCTTGCACCTATTTTTGTACTGTGGTTCGGCTACACAATTTGGAGCAAAGTTGCCGTTACCGTACTTATCACATTTTTCCCGATAACAGTGAATACATTCGATGGTTTATCGTCAGGAAAAAAAGAAATACAAGAACTTTTTTTGACGATGGGTGCTACAAAAAAAGATATTTTTTATAAATATTCCGTGCCAACTGCACTACCCCATTTCTTTTCTGGTATGAAAGTCGCGGTGACACTAAGCGTGATTGGCGCGGCAATCGGAGAATGGCTAGGAGCGCAGGCAGGCCTTGGTTACTTCAGTAGACGCATGATGACGCAGTTCGATGGTGCAGCTGTTTTCGCACCCATTTTCGTACTGAGTGCCGTCGGAATCGGTCTATTCATCTGTGTGACCATCATTGAAAATCGAACATTAAAATGGAGGAATAAGAATTGAAGAAAATCACATTATCACTTACAAGTATTGCGCTAATCCTATTGCTCAGCGCGTGCAATAATAATGAAAAAATAGAAAAGGTAAGTATCATGCTTGATTGGTATCCGAATGCGGTACATAGCTTCCTTTATGTCGCGGAGGAAAAAGGTTATTTCAAAGACGAAGGCATTGAACTGGATATCAAGTTCCCTGCAAGCCCGACTGATCCTATTAACCTTGCAGCGGCAGGAAAAGTGACAATGGGCATCACCTATCAGCCCGATGTTATCATCGCGAAATCCGAACAGAATATCGGTATCAAATCCGTCGGAGTTCTCGTCCGTTCGCCATTAAATCACGTAGCATTTTTGAAAGAAAGTGGTATCGTGTCACCAAAAGATCTAGAAGGCAAAACTGTAGGCTATTCAGGAATCCCTTTGAACGAAGCAATACTTGAAACAATGATGAACGCAGACAATGCAGACTACAGTAAAGTAAACATGGTCGATGTCGGGTTTGAGTTAAATTCTTCATTGATTTCAAAAAAAGCAGACGCTGTTATCGGTGCTTATATTAATCACGAAGTACCGCTACTTGAATATGAAGGATTTCCAACAGGCTATATTGACCCGACAGACTTCGAAATACCTTCATTTTATGAGCTTGTTGTTGTGACAAGTGACGATACTTGGAAGAAAGACCAAAAGAACATCGAAGCATTTTGGCGTGCAGCCGGAAAAGCCTTTGATGATATGGAGAAAGATCCTGAAGAAGCGCTGTCTACCTTACTGAAATACCAAGATGAAGCGAATTTCCCACTCGTCGAGGTTGTTGAAAGAGAGTCACTATCCATCCTTCTTCCGAAAATGAAAGCACCTGGTACATTTGGCGAGCAGGATGGGGAGACATGGAAAGCAACTGCTGATTGGATGAAAGAAACCGGATTATTGAAGAAGGAAGCCAATCTTGATGGTATTTTTATTAATATGGACTAACTAGGAAGCAAGCTTATACTGGGTTTATCACCGTCTTAAACGGGTTTATCACCGCCATGGATTGTTTTATCACCGCCTTAAACAGGTTTATCACCGTCTTGGATTGTGTTATCACCGACACGGCCATTGACTCCAAAAAGCAGCCAGAACTTTTATTGTAAAAGTCCTGGCTGCTTCATTATTTTGTTAGTCATTCAACCCGCTAGATATCATGTCGGCGTTCCATTTCAGCATTTTAATATACGTATCGCCATCATCACCAGGTTTCCCTAGAGAGTCCGTAAAGATTTTCCCTTTAATCGGCACATTCGTTTCCCTTGATACCATTTCCATGCTACGTGGATCGATACTTGTTTCTAAAAATAGCGCTTGAACCTTTTCCTCGTTGATAGTTGAAATAATAGTTGTCAGCTGTTCAGGTGTTCCTTCATGGTGTGAATTGATTTCCCAAATGTAGGCTGCATTAAAATCATACGCTTTGGAGAAATATTTGAACGCACCTTCACTTGTGACGAGTATCCGTCGTTCTTCTGGAATCTTGTTCATTTTCTCCACGATTTCTTCATGAAGAGCTTTGAGTTCAGTGATATATGCATCCGCGTTCTCATCATAACGATCTGCATTTTCTGGATCTATTTTCTTCAGGGATTTACGCACGTTTTCTACATACTTGATGCCATTCCGCACATCGAGCCAAGCATGGGGATCTTCTTCCCCTAAATGGTCCTTCGAATTGAGGAGCATCGGTTCAACGCCTTCACTTACACGAAACACCGGCGCATCCGTCCCCGTTTTCCCAGCGGTTTCCATCAATTTAGTAAACCATGCATTTCCTTCTTCTAAATTTAGACCGTTATAAAAAACAACATCTGCATCTGTCGTCAAAGCGACATCTGCCGGAAGTGGATCATATTGGTGAGGATCTGATCCAATCGGTGCAAGGCTGTAAACATCGACCAAATCTCCCCCGACATTTTTCACAATATCGTAGACAATCGAATACGTCGCAACAACCTGCAGTTTTTCCCCCTCCTCTTTTGGAGCAGTAGTACCTTGGCCACACGCCGACAATAAGACCCCTACAATAATCATTGCAAACAGCATAATACTTTTTTTCATAATCAAACTTCCCCTTCTTTTTTAAATTATCATTTATGAAACGGCTGATTTTTGTTTATTTGTTCGAATTGCCCGCCACAATAAACCTTGTTTCGGTGAGAAAATAAACGCTGTGAAAAATAAAGCTGTTGCGACGAGTACGATCGTTGCGCCAGATGCAAGATTGTACGTAAAGCTCAAATACAAACCAATTACCGCCGAAATCGTTCCACATGTAGCCGAAATGAATATCATGACAGACAACCGATCAGTTAATAAATAAGCTGTCGAAGCGGGTGTAATAAGCATCGCAACAACTAATATGATGCCCACTGTCTGTAACGATGCGACCGTGACAAGTGTTAGTAGAACCATTAAAAAGTAATGGATCATCTTAGTCGGAAGTCCATATGCTTGAGCCATAATCGGATCAAACGAGCTGACAAGCAATTCTTTATAAAATATAAACACGCTTACCAACACAAAAATACCAACTACCAGCGTCATCCACATATCAGAAGGCCTGACCGCCAACACATTCCCAAACAGGATATGATACAAATCCGTACTACTCTTCAGAAATGTGATAAGGATAATTCCCGCAGCAAACGCAGCTGTAAACATGATGCCAATCGCGGAATCATTTTTCACACGGCTATTCTGGTTGATGAATCCTATACCAATAGCCGTTAAAATACCTGTTATCACCGCTCCGATAAAGAAATTGATACCCAGCATAAAGGAAATTGCGACGCCAGGTAATACTGCATGAGATATCGCATCTCCCATGAGCGCCATTCCTCTTAAAATAATAAAACAACCAATGACACCACTAATGATACCAACCATCACAGATGTGATAAGCGCTTTTTGCAGAAAACCATATTGCATGACTGCCTCGATGAAATGCATCATTTCGCCATCACCCCATCTAAAAATGATAATTGTCCGCCGTACGCTTTTGAAATCATTTTAGGCGTAAATACTTCTTTCACACTGCCCTTCGCAATTAACTCCTTGTTTAATAGAAGCAATTCATCGAAATACTTTTCAGCCTTGTTCAAATCATGATGGACAACAATGATTGTTTTTCCTTCATCGCGCAACTCTTTTAAAATCTTCACAATCATCTCTTCACTCGTAGCATCAATTCCAACAAATGGTTCATCGAGTAAAAACAAATCTGCCTGCTGAGCAAGTGCCCTTGCCAAGAAAACACGCTGCTGCTGACCGCCAGATAACTCTCCAATTTGCCGATTCTGAAACTCGACCATATCAACCTTTTCAAGACATTTAAGAGCCAATTCCCTTTCCTTTCGACCTGGCCTTTTCAATAATCCAACTGTCGGATACGTACCAATTAGAACTGCATCTTTGACAGTAATCGGGAAATCCCAATCGATTGTACTGCGCTGTGGAACGTAAGCAATTCGTTTACGCACCTCTTTCAGCGCGGAACCAAGGATTGTAATATCGCCTTTATCTTTTGAAATCAAATTTAATAATACTTTAAGCAAAGTGGATTTCCCTGCTCCATTTGGTCCAATAATCCCAACCGATTTTCCCTTAGATATCGTAAACCCTATATCGTGTAACACTTCTTTTCCGAAATACGACACATGCAGATTCGAAACTACAATTGCATCTTTCATATTTACACACCTCCATACATCTATTTATATGCCGAAGTTTCCTTAAGGCAACTTCTAAAGTAAATTTTTTTTGCCCTCGGGAAACTTTATAGGCAAAAAAATGAATCGCGTTATTGTTTCCCTTAGGAAACTTTGCTAACTTCATAATAAGATATATCAGATTAAATGTAAAGTATTAGTTTTGAAATTAGTTAAACTGTCAAAAAAATGAGGACACCAATAAAATGGCGTCCTCATTTTTCGCGTATAGTGAAGTCTTAAATATCTCCCAATGAAATAATTTCACCCGTTACTGCATCGACCGCTTCCGCAGCATCGAGCAAACCACACAGAATGTATTTACCAGTGAACTCGTCATAGACGTAAGTCGGATCAAGTGTAATGTAAGAAACCATTTTCTCGAAAGCTTCTTCATGTGTTACGACAGCCTTTTCAGCAGGGGCAAAGACATCAAAAATCTCGAACATCGAATCATTATCAAGGTAATTCAGTACATTCATCGTTTCCGGATTTATGAACACTACTACTTTCCGATTAAAAAGCGTTGGATTTTCTTCATCTCTTTCACAGTGCCCTTCGATAAAGTTCTCTTGACGCTGAAGTTTAGACAGTCTCCATTTCCCTGATTCATAGGGATGTTCGACTCGCAAGACATCTCGAATGATATTTTTACTTCGTTCAATTTGTTCAGCTGACAACGTCAGTTTTTCACCAACATCTACTTTTCTGAATGCTTCCTCTGGACTTACTTCAACAACAACCGTAACTTCTTCACGATTAATTTGCCCTTCCAATGGCTTGTCCCATTCGATTACTTCATCTACTTTTACTTCTGAACGCTCATGTTCCATAAATGGGATGACTCGCTCCCCATCCGCAGTTACATATACTTCTTCCATTGCATAGACCGGAACGAAACGTTTTTCAGTTTCAGATGGGAAATTTACAAGTTGAAGCTGTTTTTTAACGATTGGTTCAATTTCTTCAAGTGTCAACATGAATTTTGATCGCTTAACGAGATCCTGAGACAGGTTCATACCGTACGAATGGTAGGATGTCAGCTTACCAACATCATCAAAATCAACTTCAATCATACAGCTCGGTGAAAAGTAGATACCATCAACATCTGATTCAAATTGAAAGCCATTTGCATTCGCTTGGGTTAGTTTGAAATCCTGTTTGTATACCAATCCAGTTTCCTTTTCAAGCCACGTAGCGACTTCATCAACGGTTTTACCCGGAAAGTGCGTTTTTGTGGAAAATGATTCGCCTTGTACGAATGACACATCACTAAAGTGTTGCTTTTGAATAGCATATTCCACAATTGCTGTACCCTCTGGATTATAATCTTCTTCTATTGGCTCATTTAATTCCTTAGGAAACCACTCCATTGTGAATGTATAATAAGCATCTCCCGTAGTATCTCGTTCTTTATAAATCGAATGTCTTTCCAGCCTATACGCATTCAAACCAAACTTTTCTTGCGCTTCATCAACAATCTTTTGTAGTCTCTTGTCCATGTTCCCACCCTTTTCCTATGTATGTTGAAATAAAAAACTTCATTGAATTCGCTAAGTTTATATAGGTATTCATTTGTTCAACATAAATAATCAAAAATAAAAGCTGAATGCACATGGCAGTCAGCTCTTTTGTTCATTCAAAAAATACTTTGTCAAGGTTATATTTCGCACGTTGTGTATTAATGATATACGTTTCATAAATTTCGCGTTCCATCGGGTCTTCGACAACGATAACAGCAATTTCATGCACTTCGTTACGATGATTTTTGATTGGAGAGACAGTGTCTTCAAAATGCTTTTTGACACGTTGGCGCAGTTTACGGGCTTTCCCAGCAAATAGCAATTCATCTTTGTTGTTATAAAACAAAATGATGCCGCCTTTATCACGTGGAATTTCATGTAAATCAATAAAGCCGTAAATCGGTTTAATCGGTGCAACATCGGCACCCATTTCTTGTTTGCGTTGTACAATTGTTACATCTGGGTTTGGTATAGTAATTGTGATCAATTAAACGTCACGTCCTCTTCTGTTATGAACTTAGATTCTACCATAAAACAGCCCAAAAAGCGAAGAATGGTGTTACTCTAGTCAGTTCAAGAATTTCTTTAATTTCCTTACCAATTGCTCTGTTTGTTCATTGTTCTTAAAATTGGACAACATCCCCGAAATAACAGGTTTTCGATAGTTAGTTATCGAAAGTTCTTGTTCAATAACTTCCAAACTGATTAACAGATCTTCATCTGCTATCTTCTGCTTTACCAACTTAATTTCTTTCAACAATTCTTCAGCCGTAATTGACTGATTGCCCCCGCACATTCCATTCC
>CAZWAW010000107.1:0-9001 GCA_964632025.1 uncultured Sporosarcina sp. | reverse complement strand
GAATAGTTAGTCGAAAGCGGGCCTAAAATAGTGCTGTTAAAATGAAAGTCGTCAAGCCCTACTCACCAGTATTTTATGCGAATAAATGGTTAATCAACAGACGTGATTCATTAATGCAGTGCTTTCTTTTCAAACTTATGAATTTCCTCATCCGATCCAATAACAATCAAGATATCTTCAAGCCGGATTTTTTCAATCGCTTGAGGCGATACAAGAATATGCTTACCACGTTTAATGGCAACAATATTGACACCATATTTGGCCCTAATGTCTAGATCTATTAATGTTGATCCTACGAGTTTTTCATTCGCCTTTATCTCCGCAATGGAATACTCATCAGACAACTCAAGATAATCGAGTATATTATTCGATACCATATTGTTCGCAATTCTGATACCCATATCGCGTTCAGGGTGTACTACCTGGTCAGCCCCAATTTTACGCAACACTTTTTCATGGGAATCATTTTGCGCTTTCACTGTTATTCTTTTGACACCAATTTCTTTCAACATAAGTGTTGTCAGAATACTCGCTTGGATATTTTCACCAATCGCAACGACTACATGCTCAAAATTTCGGATGCCAAGTGATCTGAGAACAGACTCATCAGTCGTATCAGCTGCTACCGCCTGTGTGGCAATGTGAGCATACTCATCCACTCTATCTGATGAAATATCGATTGCCATGACATCAGCATCGAGTTTAATTAGCTCCCTTACGATACTCCCCCCAAAACGACCCAAACCGATCACTGCAAATTCCTTTTTCATAGAGCACCCTCCCCTATCCACTTACTGGATTTGATTAGTGTATCACACTGAATTAGCACGCTCAAATATTCGCTGGTTACTTCATGAACATAAAAAATACCCGACGACGCAAATGCGTAATCGGGCTGATTTTTCACTCTTTTTTCATCTCATCTAACACGCGATTAACGCGCTTTTCAAGCATTTTCATGCCACCGCCGCCTGCTTGGAAGTGACGTAACTGTCCGTCTTTATCAAACACATAATAAGCCGGAACATATTGGTTATCGAATTTGTCCGTTAGTGTCGCTTCACTGTCGACAAAAATCGGTTGAGTAATGTCGTGTTCAGCTGCTACTGATTTGATTTGAACTAGATCTAAATCGTCTTCTGAACGTGGCATATGAACTGCGATGACGTTTAAATCTTCTTTGTATTTGTCTCTAAATTCATTGACTTCAGGCATTGCTTCCTTACATAAGTGACAGCTGACAGACCAAAAATGAACTAGTGTCGGTTTTTCGCCAACCAATTCCTCTTTTGTGCGTTCCCCATTCAACCACGCTGTTGCACCATCCAACTCAGGCAATTGATCTCGTAATTTCATGCTTTTTCCTCCTTCATTTTCCAAAAAAATCCCCACTGCTAATATATGCACGGGGATTTCATTTGGCAAAATTTCAACTGTTGCTTATAGAGTCTTTTGACCAGGTCTCCAGTTAGCCGGGCAAAGTCCGCCAGTCTGAAGAGCTTGAAGCACGCGCAACGTTTCGTCTACATCACGGCCAATATTGTTGTGGAATACTGTTTGGTATTGAAGCTCACCTTCAGGGTTGATGATGAATAGGCCGCGTAGTGCGATACCTTCTTCTTCAATCAACACACCATAGTCGCGTGAGACTTGGTGATTTGTATCTGCTGCAAGAGGATATTTCAACTGCTCTAGGCCGTTATCTTTACGGTCTGTGTTGATCCACGCAAGGTGCGTGTGAATTGTATCCGTAGATAGACCGATAATTTCTGTATCCAAATCTTCGAATTCATCATAACGATCAGACATTGCTGTAATTTCCGTTGGACATACAAATGTGAAGTCCATTGGATAAAAGAATAATACTGTCCATTTATCGTTTTTCATATTTTCTTGAAGGCTTACTTTACCAAAAGACTTATCTGCTAGTACCGCATCCAATGTGAAATCTGGTGCTTGCTTACCTACCATACGGTTAATCATTAAATAACCCCTCCACTAATTCTTTTGTGCCAGGACATTCGCCTGCACAATCCTTATCAAGACTAACAAAAAAATGGCCCCATTTCAAACGGAGTGCCTTGTCCAAACAGCGCTCCATTCAATATGTGGCAATTTCATGACGTATATACAATTATTATGTTTACCCTTATCCCAATTGAGGGAAAAGGGTTGTAAGTGTTATTTACAATTAGACGGTTTTGCAGGCCGCGCTAGGCAATATTCACAGGTTGGATCACTACAAGAGCTTTCACGCCATTCATCACACGATGGGCAAAATATGGAATCGTGTTCGTCATTATAATCTAATGGATCAAGGCAGATTTTACAGTGATTGGGCAGTTCTAGTAAATTACGGATTTTTCCGTTTTTCATAAGAAATATGCCTTCGACTTCTTTTTTATCTCCCCTTAAACTACCAATTGATTCCCAACTAAGTCCGAGGTCTTCCATTGTCCATTTACGGTCATCTGGGTCCAAATAAAAAACTTTCTTTTTCCCCAATCAAAGCCCCCCTTTATTCGCTATATTGTACCACGAAAAACCATAATTTCAATTGAAGAAGGATGAGTGAAAATGCAGAACACAATTCAAATTACTAAACTGGATATTCATCATTCGCATATGTCATTTACTCTTCCTTTAAGATATGACAGTATGAGAAAGGATGACCTTGCGCTAATACTCAAGACTAATGGCTATTCCTTTTTTCAGATGGACAAGTCTTTAAGTGAAGCTTGCGTTAACGAACATGACATCTCTGTTAATAGCAAAGAACTTAAACAGTATTTTCTCCCCTACATCGAAGACAAACTCTTTCCTGCTTCGTTAGATGAAAATGGATTTCACAGATTTACAAAGTCTATCATGAAACCCTTTGAATACAAACTTAGAAATACGAATATACCTTTTGTTATCCAGAGTGTCAATGTAATACTTGGCCCTTTCGACATTGCTTTTTTGACTGTCAGAGTTCAATTAGCTAGTCCCGGAACTGAACTAGCAGATGTGCTTGATTTCATGCATCATTTCAGGGCAGTCGAACCTCAATTAGCGGAGGAACAAGGGATGGTAATCATCTGTCCTGAAAATGGAAGTCATTTATCCGTTCGACATCTACTGTTTGAATGTCTCTGTCCTTTTTTGGAGAAGTTTATATTGCATGATGATAAACCGAACGGCCATTTCGGCACTCTACCTTACTTTGAAGATAAGAGGATGTATGTTACTGCATTCCTTTTCAGCCAACAAGATTCTCTTATCACAGATGATCAATTGTATCGAATGGGTGCTTTGGACGGTAGACTACCCAATGGTCAGCTATTCATTTCCGCTAATAACCCCAGCTATATCCAGCGTTGTCTGGATCAGTCACTACATGATAGATGGGCTCCCAACACGTATACAGTTACAACTGAACATGCATTTATAACTGTTACAAACTGCCTGCCTGAAGATATGACCAGGGAACTTTCACAATACACGGGAACTCATTATTATAATTTTCTTCTCCATTACTTTTATAAGATTATGTTACTGCGAGTGTCTTTCGAATATAGCCAAATTGAATGGGAAAAAGACGAAGAATATGTTAAATCACTGATTAAGTTCATTACGCTATTTTCAGCCGGCTATTATTCTCAGGAAGTGAGTACACGCTCAGAAGGAAAAGAGCTAACACATATGTTCCGCCAAGCATTCAATATCGATTGCCTTTACAAAGAAGTAAATACAACTTTGCACGAACTGTACAAAAGTCAAGAAAATCATGCTTCTGACAAGATGAACATGCTTCTTTTCATTCTCACTATTTTCACCGTCATTTCTGGAATTTATGGTATGAATCTCGTTATCGAAGACTGGAAATCTCCTTCTGGCTGGAGGCAATTTTCCAGCTACACGTTTTTTGAATGGATCTCACTTGTTACTGCACTGAGTGGAATTGGTCTTTCTGCTTATTTAGTTGTAACTACATTTGGCAAGATCATGATGAGTAAACTGCGTCGTAAGAAATCAAATTCCCGTATGTGATAATGACCGGACCCTCTTTTCTTAAAGGAGGCTAATCCGGTTTTATTTATTATCAATCGTGCCATTTATAGAAGTGAGAGACTTCTGCTGAATGAAATTAAAGTAACGCTTGATTTTCGCATGATATTTTGTATAATAAGAAGGGTTTTCAGTAAACTTCAAGTATAGTATTACTAAACTCCATTACGATTAGGGGGATGTCCGTGGAGATTGGAAGCAGGATTAAAAGCCTTCGTTTAAAAAAAGGGCTTACTCAGGAAGAACTTGGAGAACGAACTGATTTAACGAAAGGGCATATTTCACAGTTGGAACGAAATTTGAATTCCCCTTCGATTGAAACGCTTTTCGCACTATTAGAAGTGTTAGGAACAACACCTAAAGACTTCTTTGACGAACCCAAGAAAAATGTTCAAGTTGTCTACTCGACTGATAATCAGACAATCTATACGGATGATGAGATGAAATATAGCATCCGCTGGTTAGTTCCCAGATCAAATGAGAATGAAATGGAACCTGTCCACATCACATTTCACTCACGGGGCGAATTCAAAAAGTTCGAGCCATCTCTTGCAGAAACGTTTATATATGTCTTGAAAGGAAAAGTCTCTGTCATCATTGGCACTACACAGCACATCGCTTCAAAAGGAGATGCAGTCTACTATGATGCATCCGAGCATCACTGTTTATCAAACGCACATAACGGGACGAGCGAAATTTTACTTGTCGCCACAGAATCTTACTTATGAAGAAAAGGAGTGTCAGTATGACTTCTCAGCCAATTATTCGATTTGAAAATGTCACAAAGAAATATAACCATGATACAACTGTATTGAACAGTGTTTCCTTTGAAATGGAACGTGGAAAGTTTTACACATTACTGGGTCCATCAGGTTGTGGGAAAACGACAATCCTTCGTCTTATCGCAGGTTTTATCGAACCAACTGAAGGCACAATTTTCTTCAACGGGAAAGAGATCAACAACGTACCTGCCAATGAACGCCAAGTAAACACGGTTTTTCAAGATTATGCGCTGTTTCCACATTTGAATGTTTTTGAAAATGTTGCATTCGGATTACGTATTAAAAAAGTTAAACAAGATGAAGTGAAACGCCGTGTTATTGAAGCACTGAAATTCGTCAATCTTGAAGGCTATGAAAATCGGGAAATTGCAGAAATGTCCGGTGGGCAACGTCAACGCGTCGCCATTGCACGCGCAATCATCAATGATCCGGAAATTATTTTACTCGACGAACCGCTATCAGCACTCGATTTGAAACTACGTTCTGAAATGCAATACGAACTCCGGGAATTACAGCAACGTTTAGGTAAAACCTTCGTATTCGTTACACATGACCAGGAAGAGGCACTTGCAATGTCCGATGAAATTTTCGTTTTGGATGCAGGAGAAATCCAACAATCAGGCACTCCACTCGATATTTATGACGAACCTATCAACCGTTTTGTAGCTGATTTCATTGGAGAGTCTAATATCGTTCCAGGCATGATGATTGAAGATTTTGTCGTTCGATTTACTGGAAAGACATTTGAATGCGTAGACAAAGGGCTAAATCCAAATGAGAAAGTTGATATCGTCATCCGACCGGAAGATTTGGAACTCACTACTGTCGATAAAGGTAAACTAAACGTGACAGTTGATACGCAATTATTCCGCGGTGTTCACTATGAGCTATCCACGTACGATGCCGATGGAAATGAATGGCTGGTGCATTCAACTAAAAAAGCGGAAGTCGGTGTGACGGTTGGACTCGATTTTGATCCAGAAGACATTCATGTTATGCGCTTAAACGAATCTGAAGAGGAATTCGACGCTAGACTTGAGGCATATGGGGTATCGGATAATGAACAATAAACCGCTACGCCCGTTGTACACAATTCCGTATACAGTTTGGATCCTTCTATTTGTCATCGCGCCAATTGCGCTTATCATTTACTATTCATTTTTTGACTTAGCAGGCCATTTCACGTTTGACAACTATAAAAACTTTTTCTCTTCTGTCTACTTGAAACTGACAATAAGTTCATTTTGGTATGCGTTTCTTATTACATTGTTCACGTTACTGTTTGCTTATCCGACCGCTTATTTCCTGACGAAGACGAAGCATAAGCAACTTTGGCTTTTGCTCATTATTATTCCATCTTGGATTAATCTTCTCCTAAAAACATATGCATTCATTGGTCTTTTCGGACTTTATGGCCCTATAAATGCATTGTTAGAAACGGTTGGCATCGGTAATCAGCAAATTCTATTCACCGATTTCAGTTTCATATTCGTTTCCGTTTATATTTTCATCCCGTTCATGATTTTACCGATTTTCAATTCACTTGATAAATTGAATCCTGCGCTTATCGACGCTTCACGTGATCTCGGTGCTAATTCATGGACGACATTTAGGCGCGTCATTTGGCCTTTAACGTTAAATGGGGTTAAATCGGGAATCCAAGTTGTCTTCATCCCCGCTCTGTCACTGTTCATGATCACACGACTGATTGCCGGGAACAAAGTCATCACACTTGGGACCGCGATTGAACAACAATTTCTTGTCACGCAAAACTGGGGAATGGGTTCGACCATCGCCGTATTCCTAATTTTATTTATGTTTATCATCATGTTGATTACGAGCAGTAGTGATAGGGGGACGACAATCAATGGAAAAATTAAGTAAGCTTCCTAAAATCTATTTGGTAGTCGTGTTCATTATTTTATATGCTCCGATTTTCTACTTGATTTTTTACTCGTTCAATTCAGGCGGTAACATGTCCAATTTCGAATCCTTTACACTTGAGCACTACGCAGCAGTTTTTGAGGATACACGGCTGATTGTTATTTTAATCAACACAATTGTTGTCGCCCTATTGTCTGCACTCATTTCTACTGCAATTGGTGTGCTTGGTGCATTGTCTATTGTTTTCATGCGCAATAAAGCGATGCGTAATGCCGTGTTGTCACTCAATAACATTTTGATTGTCAGCCCGGACGTTATCATCGGTGCGTCTTTCCTAATTTTATTCACATTGATTGGCGTCAAGCTTGGATTTGCTTCCGTACTTATTTCACATATCGCCTTCAGTATCCCGATCGTTGTCATTATGGTACTGCCTAAGCTACAGGAAATGAGTCCAACGCTTATCGATGCGGCACTCGATCTTGGGGCTTCAAAACGCGACGTCTTGACACGCGTTATTATTCCATTTATTAAACCGGGAATACTTGCAGGATTCTTCCTCGCATTGACGTACTCTCTCGATGATTTTGCCGTCACATTCTTCGTCACTGGAAACGGGTTCTCCACGCTGTCTGTTGAAATCTATTCAATGGCACGCGCTGGTATTACGTTGACAATCAACGCATTGTCGGGACTTATCTTCCTAGTGACGGTTGTACTTGTTCTAGGCTATTACGCCGTTAGCCGCAAAACCAAAACACCGCTTTCGGGGGTGAAGAAATGAAAGGTATAATACGTGGTGCAGTAGTGATTGTTATTATTTCCGCTATTTTACTGCTCATCAATGGCAAGTTAATTGAAGGCGGAGGAAATGCCAATAAGAATTCCATTACCATCTATAACTGGGGAGAATACATCGACACTGATTTACTCAAACAGTTCGAGAAAGAAACAGGCATTAAAGTCACGTACGAAACGTTTGATTCAAATGAAGGTATGATGGGGAAAATTGAACAAGGTGGCACATCATACGATATTACGATGCCTTCTGAATATATGATTGAAATGATGAAGGAAAAAGATTTACTGCTGCCACTCGACTACAGTAAAATTCCAAATATCAAAAATATCGATCCCTATTTTCTCGATTTACCCTTTGATCCCGGTAATAACTATTCACTGCCCTACTTTTGGGGAACGGTCGGGATTGCATACAATTCTTCACTTTTAGAGGGACAGACATTTGAAGAATGGGATGATTTATGGAACCCGACTCTTACGCAGCAAGTTATTCTTGTCGATAGCGCACGTGAAACAATAGGAATGGGGCTAAACTCGTTAGGCTATTCATTAAACTCCACCGATATGGACGAATTGCGTGAAGCGACAGATAAGTTGAAAACACTTAGCCCTAATATCAAAGCCGTCATCGGGGATGAAGTGACGCAACTGATGATTAACGGGGAGGCTGCCATCTCACTTACATGGTCTGGTCAAGCTGCAGATATGATGTATGAGAACGAGGATATCAATTATATCGTTCCTGAAGAAGGTTCAAATTTGTGGTTCGATAATATGGTTATTCCACGCACTTCAAAAAATATCGAAGGTGCACATGCTTTTATTAACTTCATGCTCGACGCTGAAGTTGCCGCACAAAATGCCGATTACGTCGGCTATTCCACACCGAATTTAGCGGCTCTCGATCTGATGGATCCTGAAGTGACTGAAGATGAACGTTTCTATCCTGATGAAGAAACGCGCAATCACCTTGAAGTATATAGAAATCTCGGTCTTGAGATGCTTGGCCATTATAATGAATTGTTTTTGGAATTCAAAATGGATATGAAATAACGAAATTTAGGAAGGTAAATGAATATCCATATAAACTGAACGAAGGCGCCCTATGTACAGGTACTTTTGGATTGCTTTGGACTGAACAACTACTATACAATTATCGGGATTTCTTGCTGCGTAGGATGCGACTTTGTCGCACTCTACGCAGCTTTTTTGTTAATCGTATGGTGGCCGTTCGTCCGTCGCTCTCCAATGATACGGGTGTACAAAGTGCTAAAGATAAAGCTTTTGGGAACAAGTGAATAACCACTTTCCTATGCAGAAAGGAGCAACCAAAGATGCAATTTTGGTTGCTTACACCTTCTTTATAGCATTTCCTTTTCGAATTTATGGCAGTGTCACTTTCTATATAAATTGAGCGAAGGCGTCTTACAGGGGCTAGCCAACCGAACAACGAAGAGTTCGGTTTGTATAATTTCTGCTTTCTT
>CAZWAW010000106.1:0-9003 GCA_964632025.1 uncultured Sporosarcina sp. | reverse complement strand
CGTACAAGCCACATCACATTAGTGGTATCTGAAAAGAAGGAGGGATAATCCGTGGGTCAAAAAGTACATCCTAACGGTTTACGGGTCGGTATCATTCGCGACTGGGAGTCTAAATGGTATGCAGAAAAAGACTATGCGACTTTCTTGCACGAAGATATCAAAATCCGTGAATTCATTGAAAAACGCCTTATAGAAGCTTCTGTTTCTAAAATAGAAATCGAACGTGCTGCAAAGCGTGTTAACGTCAGCATCCACACTGCTAAGCCAGGAATGGTTATTGGTAAAGGTGGTACTGAGGTTGAAGTACTTCGTAAACAATTGAACGATATTACTGGTAAACGCGTTCATATTAATATCATCGAAATTAAACGTGCCGATCTTGACGCTAAATTAGTTGCAGAGTCAATTGCTCGTCAACTAGAAACTCGCGTATCTTACCGTCGTGCACAAAAACAAGCAATTCAACGTACTATGCGTTCAGGCGCTAAAGGTATTAAAACACAGGTTTCGGGACGTCTTGGCGGTGCTGACATCGCTCGGTCGGAACATTACAGTGAAGGTACTGTTCCTCTCCATACATTACGTGCAGACATTGATTATGCGCATGCTGAAGCAGATACTACATTTGGTAAGCTTGGCGTTAAAGTATGGATTTACCGTGGAGAAGTCCTTCCAGTGAAGAAACAGAAGAACTCTGAGGAAGGAGGCAACTAATTATGTTAATGCCTAAACGAGTTAAATATCGTCGTGTATTCCGTGGTAAAATGCGCGGTACTACAAAAGGCGGAGCAACAGTTCAATTCGGCGAATTCGGTCTACAAGCTCTTGATGCGGCATGGATTACAAGCCGTCAAATAGAAGCAGCACGTATTTCAATGACACGTTACATGAAACGTGGCGGTAAAGTATGGATTAACATTTTCCCACACAAACCATATACAAAGAAGCCTCTTGAAGTCCGGATGGGATCCGGTAAAGGTGCTGTAGAAGGCTGGGTAGCAGTTGTTAAACCTGGTCGTATTATGTTCGAAATAGCAGGTGTTTCGGAGGAAGTTGCGCGTGAAGCGCTTCGCCTAGCATCTCACAAACTTCCTATTAAAACTAAGTTTGTAAAACGTGAAGAAATTGGTGGTGAATCTAATGAAAGCTAATGAAATCCGTGACTTAACAACTGCAGAGATTGAGCAAAAGGTAAAATCACTGAAAGAAGAGCTTTTCAACCTACGCTTCCAACTAGCGACAGGTCAATTAGAAAACACTGCACGCATCCGAGAAGTACGTAAATCGATTGCGCGCATGAAAACAGTAATACGTCAAAGAGAAATCAGTGCAAATAACTGATGAAGGAGGTTGCAGCCATGACTGAGGAACGTAACCAGCGCAAGGTGTATACAGGCCGTGTCGTATCCGACAAAATGGATAAAACAGTAACTGTAATGATCGAAACACAAAAGAAACACAAACTATACGGTAAACGTGTAAAATATTCTAAGAAATTCAAGGCCCACGATGAACTGAATGAAGCGAAAATCGGTGATGTTGTTCGCATTATGGAAACTCGTCCATTATCGGCAACAAAACGTTTTCGTCTGCTTGAAGTAGTCGAAACAGCGGTCATCATCTAATAACGTTCGGAGATATAAATCCGGGAGGAGGTAGCCTCAATGATCCAACAGGAAAGTCGTATGAAAGTCGCCGACAACTCAGGCGCTCGTGAAGTACTTACAATTAAGGTATTAGGCGGTTCAGGCCGTAAAACTGCCAACATCGGTGATGTTGTCGTAGTAACAGTTAAAAAAGCAACGCCAGGTGGTGTTGTCAAAAAAGGTGAAGTTGTCAAGGCTGTTATCGTTCGTACGAAGAGCGGAGTACGCCGTAAAGACGGTTCATATATTACATTTGATGAAAATGCTTGTGTTATTATCCGTGACGACAAGAGCCCACGTGGAACTCGTATTTTCGGACCAGTTGCTCGCGAACTTCGTGACAGCAACTTCATGAAAATTATTTCACTTGCTCCTGAAGTTCTTTAATCACATGATAGTGCCAAATCAAGGAGGTGCGACAGAATGAATGTTAAAAAAGGCGATAAAGTTATGGTAATCACAGGTAAAGACAAAGGTAAAACCGGTGTGATCCTAGTTGCTTTCCCTAAAAAGGACCGTGTGCTTGTTGAAGGTGTTAACATCGTCAAGAAACATACGAAACCTAATCAGGAAAATCCTCAAGGTGGAATCATCAGCCAAGAGGCAGCTATCCATGTATCAAACGTCATGGTGATCGATCCTAAGACAGGCGAGCCTACTCGTGTAGGATACAAGATCGAAAATGGCAAAAAAGTTCGTGTTGCGAAAAAATCCGGAGAATTGCTGGATAAATAAGTAACGGATGAAAGGAGGTCCATCAGATGAGCCGTTTAAAAGAAAAGTTTAAAAGCGAAGTCACTCCTGCTCTAATGAGCAAGTTTGAATATACATCAGTTATGCAAGTACCAAAAGTTGATAAAATCGTCATTAACATGGGTGTTGGTGATGCTGTTCAAAACACGAAAGCACTAGATGCGGCAGTGGAAGAGTTAACTATTATTTCTGGCCAAAAGCCTGTTGTTACAAAAGCGAAGAAATCAATCGCAGGATTCCGTCTCCGTGAAGGCATGCCTATCGGGACGAAAGTTACACTACGCGGTGAGCGTATGTATGAATTCCTAGATAAACTGATTTCGGTTTCATTACCCCGTGTACGTGACTTCCGTGGTGTTTCTAAAAAAGCATTCGACGGTCGCGGTAACTATACACTAGGCGTAAAAGAACAACTAATTTTCCCTGAAATTGATTATGATAAAGTTTCTAAAATACGCGGTATGGATATCGTCATCGTTACGACTGCAAACTCGGACGAAGAAGCACATGAGTTATTAACGCAGTTCGGCATGCCGTTCCAAAAGTAAATAAGAGGGAGGCGTAAACGTGGCTAAAAAATCAATGATTGCTAAACAAAAACGCACACCGAAATTCGCGGTTCAGGCATACACACGCTGCGAGCGTTGTGGTCGTCCGCATTCCGTATATCGTAAATTCAAGCTTTGCCGTATTTGTTTCCGCGAGTTAGCATATAAGGGACAAATTCCTGGCATCAAAAAAGCCAGCTGGTAAAACCCCTAAATTTGGGAAGGAGGTAAATGTAATGACAATGAGTGATCCGATCGCAGACATGCTTACACGCATTCGTAACGCCAATATGGTTCGTCACGAAAAGCTTGAAGTACCTGCTTCAAACATGAAAAAAGAAATCGCAGAAATCTTGAAACGTGAAGGTTTCGTACGTGATGTTGAATATGTTGAGGATAGCAAACAAGGTATCATCCGCATTTTCCTTAAATATGGTCAAAATAACGAACGTGTTATTACTGGTCTTAAACGTATTTCAAAACCAGGTCTTCGTGTTTATGCTAAAACAAGCGAAGTTCCTAAAGTTTTGAACGGTCTTGGTATAGCCCTCGTTTCTACATCAAATGGCGTACTTACAGACAAAGAAGCGCGTGCTAAACAAGTAGGCGGAGAAGTAGTAGCTTACGTCTGGTAATTCGTAACAAATGAATGGAGGTGCAATTGAATGTCCCGTATTGGCAAAAAGCCGATTGAGGTACCTGAAAACGTGACTGTTACTATCGCAGAAGGTAACTTCATTACAGTTAAAGGTCCTAAAGGCGAACTTACAAACACATTTAACACGGATATTAAAATCGAACAGGAGAACAATGTGATCACTTTGATCCGTCCTTCTGAGTCTAAAGAACACCGTTCTATTCATGGAACGACTCGTTCACTTATCAATAATATGGTGATTGGTGTCTCACAAGGTTTCGAACGTAAACTTGAACTAGTAGGTGTAGGTTACCGTGCTTCAATTCAAGGTCCGAAATTAGTATTGAACATTGGTTTCTCTCACCCAGTTGAATTTACACCAGAAGAAGGAATTGAAGTTGAAGTTCCTACTAACACTAAAATTACTGTTCGCGGTATCAACAAAGAACGCGTTGGTGCTCTTGCATCGAACATCAGAAAAGTACGACCACCAGAGCCGTATAAAGGCAAAGGGATTCGCTACGAAGGAGAAATTGTCCGTCGTAAAGAAGGTAAAACTGGTAAATAATGCCGCTTAAGGCATCTGGAAGGAGTGATCACGATGATTACGAAAAAAGATAAGAATGCTACTCGTAAGAAACGTCATGCACGTGTACGTCGTAAAATCAGCGGGACTGCAGCTCGTCCACGCCTAAACGTATTCCGTTCAAACAAGCATATCTATGCTCAGTTGATTGATGACGTGAATGCAGTAACGATTGTAAGTGCTTCTTCAATGGAAAAAGATTTCGGATCTGAATCCAAAGCGGACACTGCAGCAGCAGTAAAAGTCGGCGAGATGATCGCAAAGAAAGCTGTTGAAAAGGACGTTAAGTCAGTAGTATTTGACCGTGGCGGATACCTATTTCACGGCCGTGTGAAAGCTCTTGCAGACTCAGCACGTGAAAACGGTCTGGAATTTTAATTAAAAAGGAGGTACACATTTCATGCGTCGTAATGATCAGAATAAAAGCGAATTCGAAGAACGCGTAGTTACGATTAACCGCGTAGCGAAAGTTGTGAAAGGCGGACGTCGTTTCCGTTTCACTGCTCTCGTCGTTGTCGGAGACAAAAATGGCCGTGTTGGTTTCGGTACTGGTAAAGCACAAGAAGTTCCGGATGCAATCCGTAAAGCTATCGAAGATGCGAAGAAGAATTTGATCGTTGTGCCAATGGTCAAAGGAACAACTCCACACGCAGTTCTTGGGCATTTTGGTGCAGGAAAAATCCTCATCAAACCAGCAGCTCCTGGTACTGGAGTTATTGCCGGCGGACCTGTCCGTGCGGTACTTGAACTTGCAGGCATCACTGATATCCTTTCTAAATCTCTTGGTTCAAGCACACCAATTAACATGGTTCGTGCAACAATCGAAGGATTGACGAGTTTAAAACGCGCTGAAGACGTAGCTAAGTTGCGCGGTATATCCTTGAAAGAACTGTATAGTTAAGGGGGGGAAACACAATGGCGAACAAACTTGAAGTTACCCTTACGAAAAGCACTATCGGCGCTAAGCCAGCACAACGTAAAACTGTCGAAGCCCTTGGACTTCGCAAATTACACCAAATGGTCGAACATCAAGATAATGTTGCAATTCGCGGCATGATCAACAAAGTAGACCACCTAGTAACAGTTAAAGAACTATAATTACGATTTTTTGAATAAGGAGGTGCCAATGAGATGAAATTACACACTATGAAGCCTGCTGCAGGTTCACGTACTAAGCGTAAGCGTATTGGTCGCGGAATCGGTTCAGGTTTTGGTAAAACTTCTGGTAGAGGTCACGGTGGACAAAACTCCCGTTCGGGTGGTGGCGTACGTCTTGGATTCGAGGGTGGACAAATTCCACTTTTCCAAAGACTTCCTAAACGTGGTTTTACGAACATCAACCGTAAGGATTATGCAATCGTAAACCTAGACACACTTAATCGTTTCGACGAGGGTACTGAAGTTACGCCTGAGCTACTAATTGAATCAGGCATCGTGAGCAATGCTAAATCAGGTATTAAGATTCTGGGTAACGGAATTCTTGAGAAAAAGATCACTGTCAAAGCTCACAAATTCTCTGCTTCTGCTAAAGAAGCAATCGAGAAGGCGGGCGGACAGACCGAGGTGATTTAATGTTCCAGACGATCGCCAATTTTATGCGCGTAAAAGATATACGGTCTAAAATCTTTTACACACTACTGGTACTCATTGTTTTCAGGCTAGGAACATTTATTCCAGTCCCAAACGTTGATGCAACAGCACTACAGCAAACTGATAATAACCTTATTGGTCTACTGAACGTGTTTGGTGGAGGTGCCCTTGCGAACTTCTCGATCCTTGCAATGGGAATCATGCCTTACATCACTGCATCTATCATTGTGCAATTATTGCAGATGGATGTCGTACCTAAATTTACTGAATGGGCGAAACAAGGAGACGTCGGAAGACGAAAGCTTGCGCAGTTCACGAGGTATTTCACAATAATCCTAGCCTTTATTCAAGCAATCGCAATGTCATTTGGTTTCAACCAAATGTACGGTGGTACGCTGATAAAAGACGAAGGTGTTTCGACATATGTGGTCATCGCGATCGTATTGACGGCAGGAACTGCATTTCTTTTATGGCTTGGTGAACAGATTACAGCAAAAGGTGTTGGGAATGGTATTTCCATCATTATCTTCGCTGGTATCGTCGCAGCAATCCCTAATGCAGTCAACCAACTTTACGCAACACAGATTCAAGATGCTGGCGAGCAATTGTTCATTAAATTAGCAATTATGGCTCTTCTACTCGTCTTGGTCATTGCGATTACTGTCGGAATTATTTACTTCCAAGAAGCACTACGGAAAATTCCGATCCAATATGCGAAACGTGTCACTGGACGAGGTCCAACGACTGCAGGCCAACAGACACACTTGCCATTGAAACTTAATGCGGCAGGGGTTATCCCGGTAATCTTTGCTTCTGCATTTTTTATTACACCACAATCAATAGCGACCTTTTTTGGCACTAACAGTGTAACGACTACAATTACAAACGTGTTCGATTATACGAAACCGGTTGGAATGGTATTTTACCTGATATTGATCATTGCATTCACATACTTCTACGCATTCATCCAGGTGAATCCGGAAAATATTGCGGATAATTTGAAAAAACAAGGCGCTTATATCCCGGGCATCCGTCCAGGACAAAATACACAAAATTACCTAACGAGCACTTTGTATAGACTGACATTTGTAGGGGCGATATTCCTCGCTACAGTGGCGGTCATGCCAATATTCTTTATCAATTTCGCAAACCTTCCACAGTCTGCGCAAATTGGAGGAACAAGTTTGATCATCGTCGTCGGGGTTGCCCTTGAAACGATGAAACAACTTGAATCACAACTTGTGAAAAGGCATTACAAAGGCTTCATGAAGTAATAATTACGAAGGTTCATCTCTTCGTAATGTGAATATGAATGGGAGTGCAACACGTATGAATATCGTATTAATGGGTCTGCCAGGAGCCGGTAAAGGTACACAGGCAGACAGAATTGTCGAAAAGTACGGAACCCCTCATATTTCTACAGGCGATATGTTCCGTGCAGCTATTCAAGAAGGCACGGAACTTGGAGTCAAAGCAAAATCGTTCATGGATCAGGGAGCACTTGTCCCTGATGAAGTGACAATCGGAATTGTTCGTGAAAGATTAAGCAAATCCGATTGCGATAATGGATTCCTACTCGATGGTTTCCCGCGTACAGTTCCACAAGCTGAAGCACTTGATCAGCTTTTGGCTGACATGGGAAGGAAAATTGAGCATGTTCTCAATATCCAAGTCGAGAAAGAAGAACTTATCGCGAGGCTGACAGGCCGCCGTATCTGTAAAGTATGCGGTACATCCTACCATTTGTTGTTCAACGCTCCACAGGTTGAAGGCATATGTGATAAGGATGGCGGAGTGCTTTATCAGCGAGCCGATGACAATCCGGAAACTGTCACAAACCGTCTGGAAGTAAATATGAACCAAACTGCACCACTCTTGGCGTTTTACGATTCCAAAGAGGTGTTGGTAAATATCAATGGACAAAAAGACATCAAAGACGTTTTCAAGGATCTGGACGTTATTCTGCAAGGAAACGGACAATAATCCTTTATCGAACTTAGATATTATACGCAGTTTTTGGGCAGTATAGCATAGAAGTATTGAAGAACGTTTCAACGAGCTGCAAAAGCATATGATGCCCGGTATAACAACTAGACGATTTTTAGCGATATAGGATTCTGAAACATAGTAAATGCATTTTCTTGCTTAGGTAGGTATAATGGGTTTCGTGGAAAGAACTGTATAGCGCAACTGGGAACTCATCCACGGCATTCTGGACAGTCGGGTCCATTTCGACACGATTTTCCATAACAAGAAGTCGAGGACGGACTTAAGGAAAACGGAATGTGGCAGACCTCTTTCGAACATCACTCATGCAATCCGGACATATGTTGAAGGAAGCTTTAAAGGCGACTGATGCCGCTCGATGGTGAGAACCTTTATTGGATATAGAAGGGAGACTGGGTTGATGGCGAAAGATGATGTAATTGAAGTTGAAGGAACCGTACTCGAAACACTGCCAAACGCAATGTTTAAAGTAGAGCTGGAAAACGGCCATACGATTCTTGCGCATGTATCTGGCAAAATTCGTATGCACTTTATCCGTATTCTACCTGGCGATAAAGTGACAATGGAACTCTCGCCTTATGATTTAACACGCGGTCGTATCACATACCGTTTCAAATAAACTTTTGTAACTCCGGAATACTGAAGGAGGTTGGGTAAGATGAAAGTTAGACCATCTGTAAAACCGATGTGCGAAAAGTGTAAAATTATTCGCAGACGCGGCCGAGTAATGGTAATCTGTGAAAATCCAAAACATAAACAGAGACAAGGGTAAGTCTGAAGGAGGTGCACAATATATATGGCACGTATTGCTGGTGTAGACGTTCCGCGCGATAAGCGCGTAGTCATTTCATTAACTTACATTTTCGGAATCGGACAAACTACTGCTCAAAAAGTATTGGCGGCAGCTGGAGTATCTGAGGATGCACGGGTTCGCGATCTTACTGACGCAGAGCTTGATAAAATCCGTGAACAAATGGACACGCTTAAAGTTGAAGGTGACCTTCGACGTGAAACTTCCCTTAACATCAAACGTTTGATGGAAATCGGTAGCTTCCGTGGTATCCGTCATCGTCGCGGACTACCTGTTCGTGGACAAAACACGAAAAATAACGCACGTACTCGTAAAGGTCCTAAACGGACAGTAGCGAATAAGAAAAAATAATAGGTAAAGGAGGTATCTTCTTAACATGGCACGTAAACAACAAACTCGTACACGTCGTGTGAAAAAGAATATTG
>CAZWAW010000105.1:0-9040 GCA_964632025.1 uncultured Sporosarcina sp. | reverse complement strand
TTATTTATTCGCTATATGCACTTTCAATAACTTTCCTTTAACCGTTGTCGTTTTCATTTCATTCAAAACGAGTTTTCCTTTACCGTTCAGTATATCAATATACGTCACAGTGTCTTGGATTTTGATGATACCGATATCTTCTGCCGATACACCTGGAATGTTAGTAATTGTACCGACGAAGTCAACAGCACGCAGTTTTTTCTTTTTGCCGCCATTGAAATACAATTTAATAATATCTTTGTTCACTAATACATTTTTGTTCTTCTTCAATTCAGGTAGACTCTCCAGCTTTTCAGTGAACGCCGCCATTGCTACAACAACTGCCTGTTTCGATGGAGCATTGCGTTGTTGAATTTCAAATCCGATGTACGTTTCAATCTCATCAAGGAAGTGATTTTCATTAGGTGTGACGAAAGAAATTGCTTTCCCCCTCTTACCAGCCCGTCCAGTTCTCCCTACTCTATGCACATAACTTTCAGTTTCCACAGGCAGGTCATAGTTAATAACGTGCGTAATACTGTCGATATCAATACCACGGGCAGCAACATCTGTAGCAACCAAGTAGCGGAATTCACCGCGCTTGAACTCATCCATAACAGAGAAACGGTCTTCCTGCATCATACCGCCATGTAGTTTATCACAAGTATAGTGTAGTTTTTCAAGCTGTTCAGTAACACTGTCCACCTGATCTTTTGTCCGGCAAAAGATTATACAGCTATCTGGATTTTCAACAACAGTCACATCGCGCAACAGGTCAAATTTTTGCGGGTCCCTTACGATAATGAGTGAGTGGTCAATTTGATCCGTCAATGTCACAGTTGAAGCTATCTCAATATTTTTCGGGCTCTTCATATATTTACTGCTTAGTTTGCCAATCTTTTCAGGCAGTGTTGCTGAGAAAAGCATAGTCGTTCTGTTTTTCGGCAATTTATTAATAATCGATTCGACTTGGTCAATAAAGCCCATATTTAGCATTTCATCAGCTTCATCAAGTACCAGATATTCAATTTGATCAAGCACTAGCGAACCACGCTCAATATGATCGAATACACGCCCCGGTGTTCCCACAACTACGTGGCATTTTTGCTTTAGTTCTTCTTTTTGATAAGCATATGGAGATTTCCCGTAGACAGCAGCAGCTTTAATACGCTTAAAACGGCCAATGTTGGTAATGTCTTCTTTGACCTGGTCTGCAAGTTCACGTGTCGGTGTTAATATTAGTGCCTGTGGTTTATTCTCGTCCCAGTTCACCATTTCACAGATGGGAATTCCAAAAGCCGCCGTCTTCCCGCTACCCGTCTGTGATTTAACAACTAAATCGTTTTTAGTAAGTGCCGCAGGAATTACTTTCTCCTGCACTTCTGTAGGTGAAGAATACCCAAGCCCGTCTAGCGCCCGTGTAATCTCCTTGCTTAAGTTGTAATCTTGAAATGTCATTGTTAATCAGCCTCTCATTCTAAGTGTATTATCTCACAAACAGGGGCCATTCGTCAGTTAAGGAAGTCTTCTGACACTAATTATAAGGGCGATATTCAAAAAAAAGAAAGAAATCAGCCATTTAATACATGGCTGGTTTCTTTCTAAAGGTGCCTGGCACCCATTTCTATTGTATAGTTCCAGGCGCCAGCTACTTTTCTTACTTTTTAATCGTGATAATGTTTTTTTCTTTCAATTCAACAGTACCTGACTTATTAATAACGACTGATTCACCCTCAAAAAGATTAGTGAAGATAATCGGAGTAATGATTGAAGTCGCATGCTCATTAATATAATCAATATCGAATTTCAACAAAGGCTGTCCTTGTTGAACACGATCCCCTTGTGCAACTAAAGCTTCGAAACCTTTACCATCTAATTTAACCGTATCAATTCCAACATGAATTAATATTTCTCTTCCTGAATCAGCTTGAATCCCTAATGCATGTTTTGTCGGGAAGAAGGTAACAATTGTCCCGTCCACTGGTGAAACAACAGTTCCTTCAGTTGGAACAATTGCAAAACCGTCACCCATCATTTTTTCGGCAAACACAGCATCAGGTACTTCTGAAAGTGGCTTAATCTCACCTTGTATTGGTGATATAAACAGATCTGTCACTTGTTTAGAAGTAACTTTACTTTCAGTTTGAACAGGTTGTTCAACCACTTCAGAACGAGGTCGTTTTCCACTGATTACATCTTGAATTTGACCTTTAATAATTTCAGAACGTGGGCCGAAAATCGCCTGAATATTATTACCAACTTCAAGTACACCTGCCGCACCTAACTTTTTCAATTCTTTTTTATTAACGGCTTGAACATCGATAACAGATACACGTAGCCTTGTAATACAAGCATCTAACTGGCTGATATTCTTTTGACCACCCATTGCTTCAAGAATATTGTAAGCAAGATCAGCGTTCCCCTTTGGACCAGTTTTCGCTTCTTCTGTATCTTCATCATCTGCTTCTCGTCCTGGCGTCATTAGATTAAATTTACTAATCATAAAGCGGAACAAGAAGTAATAAATCACTGCAAAAATAAGACCGAGTACTATTACAATCCACCAAGCCTCCTTACCCGGTAAAATACCGAAGAGGAAGAAGTCAATGGCTCCACCTGAGAAGGTGTAACCGATATGAACTTCCAAGAATGTCATCAATACAAATGATAATCCATCTAAAACAGCATGGAGTAAGAAAAGTATAGGCGACAGGAATAAGAATGAAAATTCAAGTGGCTCAGTTATCCCTGTTAAGAATGAGGTTAAAGCACCTGACGCTAATAGTCCTGCAACTAACTTTTTCTTTTCAGGTCGCGCTGCATGATACATCGCTAGCGCTGCTGCCGGTAAACCAAACATCATAATCGGGAATTCTCCGCCCATGAAGTTACCAGCTGTAAGCTGTACATCATCTTTTAATTGTGCAAAGAAGATTGTCATGTCACCGCGAACCACTGAACCAGCGGCCGTCGTATATGTACCAAATTCATACCAGAATGGTGCATGGAAAATATGGTGCAATCCAAATGGAATTAGCAAACGTTTGATAAATCCAAAGAAGAATACCGCGATATACGTACCTTCATCGAGTAACCAAAGCGATGCACTGTTCATTCCAGCTTGAACTGTCGGCCAAATAACGATTAATAGTAATCCAGCTATGAAAGCCGCACCAGCTGTAGCAATTGGAACGAACCGTTTTCCTGCAAAGAACCCAAGGAAGGAAGGCATTTCAATATCATGAAACTTGTTGTAACAAAACGCTGCTATTAAACCTACGATAATCCCGCCGAAAACCCCAGTTTGTAACGTTGGAATTCCGAAAACAAGTGCATAGGCCGGATTATCAGCAAGCATGTCCGGTGTAATCCCAAGCCATGAACTCATCACTTGATTCAATACGAGGTAACCTACAAGTGCTGCAAGTGCTGCAGCGCCGTCTTTTGCTAACCCTATCGCGACACCAATTGCAAAGATGAGCGGTAAGTTACCAAAAATAATTCCACCCGCATCTTCCATAACTGTTGCCATCAACTGAATCCAATCTGCAGATAAAAACGGCAAATAATTAAGCATTGTTTCTTGCTGTGCAGCATTACCTATACCAAGCAGCAAACCTGCCGCTGGAAGCAAAGCCACTGGAAGCATTAAAGCTTGGCCAACTTTTTGCAAAACACCAAAAGTTTTTTTAAACATTTGCATAACCTCCTAAATCGTTAATAAGTCATCGGGTTCAACAAATATACATAAAAAAAGACATGAGAAAAAGGGAGATTGAAATAAGTCTAAGAGTTACCCCCAAAACTATCATCAATCATCTTTTTACTCATGCCTGATCGTATCAGTAACACGTACGAAGATAATATTTTTATAGATTATGTCTGACGCCAATTGTATTGCCCAATGACTTTATACAATTACCCTACCATAGTTAGTAGAATCTTGCAATTGAATTTATTGGATCCATAACGGACTACAACTTTTATTCCTTTTTTGCTTGAATACGTTGGAGATGGAGTGTTAAGTAAACCGCTTCTGCTTCATAGATTTCTTTTTGCAAGGTCTGTTGCATGACTTTAATCAGCTTCCAAGCAAGATTGTAACAAATCGGATACTCCGCTTTTAACAATAGCGTGATCTTTTTCGGTTCCGCAATTCTCTCTCCTCGCAGTACTCGCTCGATTGTAAAACGAATATGACGGATCAAGCGCATATAATCGATACTATTTTTATCAATAACGATGTCAAGTTGATCTTCAATCATTTTGACCAACCGAATTATCAGCTCTGAATGTCTCGCTAGCTCGCGTACATTTTTATTCACCAGGGCACTGTGAATATGTAAAGCAATGAAACCAATTTCGCCTTCGGGGAGCACAACATTAAGCTCTTTATTAACCATCGCTGTCACTTCAGCAGCCATTTTATATTCATCAGGATAAAGGGCCTCAGTCTCAAGTAAAAAAGGGTTTCGGATTGCCATGCCCTGCCTCATTCGGCTGACCGCAAAAAACAAATGGTCTGTCAGCGCCACGTGAATATGTTCATTCAGCGGTATGTCAGCTCGTGCTTGTATCATTTCTGTTGCCGAAATGAGTACTTTTAACGTTTCTTCATCAAGAGTTGAAATAAGTTGTTTGTACTGCTCCTGCTCTTCAGGATCATTCAATACAAATAACTTTTCAACCTCTTCTCGAATAATAGACTCCCCAGATTTTTTACCAAAGCCGATGCCCCGACCAATTAAAACGACCTCATCACCATTAACATCAGTAGCAATGAGCACATTATTATTCAATGCCTTCTTAATCAGATACGTTTTCATCCATCTATCCCCATTATCTTTTCTTGACTCTATTCTAGCACTAATCTCAATTGAATAGGTGCTTGTTATGCTCGCCATGAATGTACTTATGACCGGCATGGGGCTGTTTATGACCGGCACGAAGCTTGTTATGACCGCCTTACCCCAATCTTACAATTAAATTACAATTCATTTTCTTTACACATAGCAACACTACGAGTAGGGAATATTTATTTCAACCTACCTATTCATTAAGGAACCAAAACAAGTTTCCCCATCGTTTTTCTCCCCTGCATCAGTCGATGTACATCCGCCGCCTCTTCTAATCTGTATGTGCCGCCAATCGTCAATGCTAAATCACCATTCTCAATAAAACCAAGTAATTCCTTGAAACTAGCTTGATACATGTCATAATTCTTCATAATTTGTGGCAGGAAAAACCCAACGACAGATTGATTGCGGCGCATCAATTCTCCAGCCAGTAGTGGTGAGGATTCACCGCTTGCTGCACCAAATACAACCACACAACCAAATGGGGCAAGACATTTCAGCGTCTTGCGGAAAATATCGCCACCGACCATTTCAAGTGCTACATCCACGCCTTTACCGTCGGTTAGTTCACGGACCTTTAATTCCCAACCTTCTTCTGTGTAATTAACAACATGATCGGCACCCATTTCTTTTGCATGCGCCAATTTTTCAGCACTGCTTGCAGTAGCAATAATCTTGCCTGCTCCAAATATTTTTGCAAGTTGGACTGCAATTGCACCGACCCCGCCCGCTGCTGCATGAACGAGAACGGTTTCTCCTTTTTCTAGCCGACCCATTGTCTTTAAAATATGGTAAGCCGTTTGCCCTTGCAAGGGTAGCGCGACTGCATTAACAAAATCAACACCGTCAGGAATAGGTGCGAGTGCCATCTCATGAAGATTGACATACTCCGCATAACCCGCCGATTCGATTAGAGACACAACGCGCATACCAGGTTTATAACGTTTAACGTCTTTTCCTACTGCGATGATAATGCCCGCAACCTCAGCACCAGGAATGAACGGCAGCGGAGTAGGTATAACATATTTCCCTTCACGACGCGCGATATCTGCATAATTCACGCCAATCGCCTTCACTTCAACCAAGACTTCTTGATCACGGATGGTTGGTTTATCGATATCGACTAGCTCCAACACATCCGGACCTCCATACGCTTCAAATCGAATTGCCTTCATCTTCAAAATCCCCCTTTAAGATATATACTGCCGTGATTCATTAATGGCTTTTGCAATTGCTCTTTTCGTTTGGATTGTTCCTTCACGCGCCAGTTCACTCAATCGATTTGTCACATCAGCCACTGCTATCTTGCGCTTGTCTCCTGTTGTAACGCCTGCAATCAATTTACGGGCAATCATTTCAACTTCTAAAATGGTATCGTCAATCAATGCTTCTGTTAGTTGCACTTTAAGGGTAGATTTTTCTTCACCATTTTTTGCAATTGATTTCTCAGTTCGCAGCACAGCAGATTCAGCTGCATATAGTGCAATTGCTATGTCGGCCAGTTTCAGTACCGTTTCTTGTTCTTCCACAATACGAGCTGCAAAAGCTTCATAAGCAAAGCCTATGGACAGCAAAAATACATTGCGTATTGCGCGGATTGCTTCTTTTTCACGAGCCAGAATGTCATCAGCTAGCGCAGTTGATCGCTTCAGTTCCGCAACAGCCTGACCAACTAGCTTCGGTAGTGAGAGCATTCCTTTTCCCGCCTGTTGCAAAAGAGCCATTGGTATGAGCAAGCGGTTGATTTCGTTCGTGCCTTCGAAAATGCGGTTAATGCGCGAATCACGATACATTTGTTCTACCTTATACTCTTTTATAAAGCCATAACCGCCATGAAGTTGAAGTGATTCATCAGCAACGTAATCCAAGGTTTCAGAACCGTATACTTTGCAGATAGCAGCTTCAACCGCATATTCCCTCATTCTGTCTGCAATAAGCTTCGTGTCACTTGACCCGTCCAACTCACCGAGTGCATCTTCAAGATAGGAAGCAGTTCGGTATTGAAGAGACTCTGCTGCATAAATACGGATGGCCATATCAGCAACTTTTTCTTCGGTAGCTGTAAATGATGCAATCGTCTTGCCAAATTGTTGACGTTCATTCGTATAATCAATAGCTAATTTGACGCTGAATTTTGCAGCTCCTGTACAGGCAGAACCTAGATTGAAGCGGCCCAGATTCAGTACGTTCAATGCGATATGATGTCCTTTTCCAATTTCGCCTAATAAGTTCCAGACAGGCACTTCACAGTTGTCAAAAAACACGGCTGTCGTGGACGAACCTTTGATGCCCATTTTCTGTTCTTCCGGCCCAAGTGATAAGCCTGGAAAATCTTTTTCAACGATGAATGCCGTAAACTTGGTACCATCGACTTTTGCATAGACAATGAAGGTATCGGAAAACGAAGCATTTGTAATGAACATCTTCGTTCCGTTCAACAAATAATGCGTTCCCTCTTCATTTAATAGCGCTGTAGTAGATGCAGCTAAAGCATCCGACCCGGCAGAAGGCTCTGTAAGACAATAGGCTCCGATAAATTCGCCAGATGCAAGCTTCGGCAAATACCTTTCTTTTTGCCACTGCGATCCGAAATAAGTAATCGGTAGCGTTGCAATACATGTGTGATTAGAATGCGCAACGCTATAACCACCTGCAGCACCAACAATTTCTCCTACAAGCCCTTTCGTGATTTTATCAAGACCAAGCCCCCCGTATTTCTCGGGAATACTATGGGCAAGCAAACCCAGTTCTCCCGCTTTCCCAAGGAGTGACCTGACAAGTGTAAAGTCTCCTCCTTCAATTTGTTCATTGTGGGGCCGCACTTCTTTTTCAATGAATTTCTTCGCCGTATCAGCAATCATCTGGTGTTCAGTTGTAAAATCCTCTGGGGTAAAAATAGCTTCTGGCTGCGACGCGCTGTGTAAAAATGAAGTACCACGATAGGTTAGTTGATTAGTAATCAATCGCTTTATCCCCTTTCACAATCATTTTGTCGTTCCAATCATCGCTTGCTTGACAAGTATCTCTACAAATTTATCCATATGGGCGAATCGGGTATCTGTCGTTTGTCCATTTTTATAGCGGTAATAAATTTGCTGACAAATGACGGCGAGTTTAAAGTATGCAAAGGTACTATAATACTTAATGTTCGTTATATCTCGTCCACTTTTCTCCGCGTAACGCGCAATAAATTCTTCCCGTGTAAAAAATCCTTTTTGGATCGTGATCGGCGGTTTTCCAAGTCCAAGTAGTAGCTGATCCGGATCATCTGCCTGCATCCAGTAACTTAGCGCCGCCCCGACATCCGCAAGCGGATCTCCAACAGTCGTCATTTCCCAGTCAAACAATCCTGTCATCTCACAATAATCAGGTGAAAACATTGCATTATTTAATTTATAATCATAATGAATAATCGTTGGTTCAGCTGATTCCGGAATATTATTTTGCAGCCAAGAAGTTAGTGCTGCAACTTCCTCAATAGCAGTTGTCTGTACTTTTTTATAGCGTCCAATCCAGCCATGGACTTGTCTTTCCAAGAACCCATCCGGCTTGACCATCTCAACAAGTGTAGTTTTTTTATAATCAATCGCATGTAACTCCACAAGTTTATCAACCATAATTTCAGATACTTTTCTTCCTAATTCTTCAGGAGAATTCGTACCACTCGGAAACCCTGTATCGAGAACAATTCCATGCCGTCTCTCCATAACGAAAAATGGGCTACCTAAGATAGATGGATCATCACAAAAGACAAGTGGTTTCGGTGCCGTTGGATAAACAGGATGAAGTGCAGCTAATACATTGAATTCTCGTTCCATATCATGCGCTTTCGCAGCAACCGGACCGAGTGGTGGACGTCGAAGTACCGCTTGCCAAGTCCCTATTTCGATTTCATAGGTTAAATTAGAATGGCCCGTCCCAAACTGCCGAATTCCAAGTTCACCTTCAGGTAAATGGGCACAATTCTCCCGAATAAATCGCAAGAGGACTTCTTCGTCCAATCCTTCTCCTTTTCGGACAGGTATCGTATCGTTAGTTGTTGTTATCACCCTAATCACTTCCTATTCTCTTGATTTTAATTCCCCCTTATCAGCAACGATTAATAGGAATATATGCTTAATTTCATTCGCACTCATCATTCATTCCCCCTTCAAATCAATTCCGTGTAAGATGAAATTCATATACATAATCGCAAGCTCTTTCGA
>CAZWAW010000104.1:0-9143 GCA_964632025.1 uncultured Sporosarcina sp. | reverse complement strand
AATGTTGTCTTGATTGAAGCGGCGAATCGTCGTGCGGAAATCCATTCAGTGGCGCGTACAATCCGCGAGTTAATGATTGCAGGCAAACGTTACAAAGACATTTCAATTTTGTACAGGCAGCCTGAAAAGTATGATGAACTCATTGAGACCATTTTTCCACATTATGATATTCCAGTGTTCATTAGCCAGAAAAAGCCGATGTTGCATCATCCGCTTATCGAGTTTTCACGTTCTGTATTAGAAGCGGTGACAATGGGTTGGTCGTATGAATCGGTGTTCCGCGCGGTCAAAACAGATCTCTTTTTCCCGCACCGAGAAACGAAATTATTATGGCGTGATCGCGCAGACAGACTCGAAAACTATGTTCTTGCACATGGAATTTACGGCCAACGTTGGTTCGATGACAGCCGCTGGCGCGTGAAGAAGTATCGCGGTCTTGAACTGTATACAGATGTACAAACCGACGAAGAACGTGCGATGGAGCAAGAGCTGCATGTGATTCGCGATGAAATCCGGGATCCACTTGCTGCGTTTGAAAAGCGTTTGAAACGGTCCAAAACGGGACGTGATGTCGCGGAATCTTTGTTTTTATTCATGGAAAATCTAAATGTCTATGAAAAAATCATCGATCTGCGTGCGGAAGAAGAGCGTGCTGGCCGATTACTTGGCGCAACGGAACATGAACAAGCTTGGAACGGCTGGATTAATGTGCTGGATCAGTTTGTCCTTATGTTCGGAGATAAAAAAATGGATGCTGTAGAAGCAGCGCGTATTTTGGATGAAGGATTCGACTCGCTCGAATTTGCTCGCATTCCGCCGTCGCTTGACCAGGTGACGGTGTCGACTGTCGAAGTTTCAAGTTTAATGGATATTGACGCAGTATTTGTCCTCGGGGTCAACGATGGCGTCATGCCGAAACGCGTTGATAATGAAGGACTTCTGTCGGATGCCGACCGTGAATGGTTCTCGGAAATTGGCTTTGAACTGGCTCCCACTTCGAAAATGAAATTGATGGATGAAACGTATATGGCGTATCGTGCATTTACGGCACCGCGTGAAAAGTTATATGTGTCGTATCCGGTGGCAGACGAGGAAGGAAAAGCACTTATTCCATCGCTGTACATTTCGAGAATTACGCATATGCTGCCAGGAACTGAAACGAAAATAGCGGTAACGGATCCGTCCGAATTGCCGCTAGAAGCCGATCAATTCGATTACATCAGCCACCCGCGTTCGGCACTTCCTTATGTGTCGATGAAGTTGAAAGAGGCGGAACAGTCGGGCGTGCTGGAACGCGAATGGCGTGCGGTCATGGCCTATTACGACGAGGATCCGTATTGGTCGTCTGTAATCAGTCATATTATCCGTCCGATGAATGCGAACAATGGGTCGGAACGACTGCGTCCGGAAATAACGGAAGGATTATACGGGGAATCATTCGTATCCAGTGTGTCACGGATTGAATCCTATTACAGTTGTCCTTTCCAGCATTATGCGTCGTTTGGACTTGGCTTGCGCGAACGGACGGAATTTACGCTGGAAGCACCGGCAATTGGGGATTTATTTCACGCTGCTCTTAAATGGGTGTCAGATGAAACCATGCGTCTCGATAAGTCCTGGGCAGAACTGACGCGCGAAGAATGTTGGAAGCTTGCGAGAGCAGCGGTGGAAGATATTTCGCCTTACTTCTTCAACCGAATTTTATTGTCAACGAACCGTTATGTTTATATTAAACGCAAGCTCATGCAAATTATTCAGCGGACAATTTATTCACTAAGTACGCAGGCAAAATCGACGGTGTTCAAACCGGTTGCCATTGAAGCAGGATTTGGACCAGGCGAAGAACTGCCAGCGCTTGAAATTCCGTTGCGTCGCGGTGATTCGATGAAACTGCGTGGTCGGATTGACCGTGTCGATGCGACAGAAATTGGTGGTAAAAACTATGTCCGTGTTGTCGATTACAAATCATCCGCTAAAAGCTTAGATTTAACGGAAGTGTATTACGGCTTGTCCTTGCAAATGATGACCTATCTTGACGTAGCACTAGAAAACGCAGATGAATGGCTTGGCATACATGCGGATGCAGCGGGTATTTTGTATATGCATATTCATAACCCGATGATTCGTTCCGGTTCGGAATTAACACCAGCACTCCTTGAAGCAGAAATCGCGAAATCCTATAAGATGAGGGGCTATTTGCTCGATAATCAGGAAGTTGTTATCGGCATGGATGCTGATATTGGCAGATCATCTTCAATCGTGCCTGCTTCGATTAAAACGGACGGCACATTTGCGAAAACGTCGAAAATATTATCATCCGATGATTTACAGATGATGCGGTCGTTTGTCAGAACGCGCCATCAAAAAGCCGGAGATGCCATGCTTGCGGGCGATACGCGTGTCTATCCCTATAAATTGAAAAATAAAATGCCATGCGAATTTTGTTCGTATCGTTCTGTTTGTCAGTTCGATCAAACGGATCCGTCAGCACAACATCGGTCTTATGCTGAAATGGACCCGGAAATGTCTCTCGATAAAATGCGTAAGGAGGTGGCGGATGATGCACATACCCGTGAAACCTGAGGGATTAACATTTACTGACGCTCAGTGGAAAGCCATTTGGGCGACAGGGAAAGATATTCTCGTTTCCGCTGCCGCTGGTTCAGGGAAAACGAAAGTGTTAATCACACGAATGATTGAAAAAGTACTGGATGAAAATAATCCAATCGATGTCGATGAATTACTCGTTGTGACATTCACTAATGCCTCTGCTGCGGAAATGCGACACAGGATGGCGGAAGCATTGGAAGAAGCGATTGCTGCAAGGCCGGAATCAGTTCACTTGCGCAGGCAGTTGAATTTATTGAACAAAGCACAGATTTCCACACTGCATTCATTTTGTATGAACGTCGTTCGCCAATATGCTTATTTAATCGATATCGACCCGGGATTCCGAATTGCGGATAGTACGGAAGCAGCGCTGTTAAGTGACGATACAATTGGGGCAGTTCTTGAAGATGCTTATAGTGCGGAAAATCCGGATGCGATGTACCGGCTGGCAGATAGTTTTACGTCTGACCGCAACGATCAGTCCATCGAAACACTGATCGACCGTTTGTACGATTATTCCCGCGTTCACCCAGTACCGGAACAATGGCTGCGCGAAATTCCAATGCAATATGAAATTGGTGACCAAGCTTCTATAGATGATCTTGAATTCATTGAACCGCTGAAAACGGCCATACGCCATACGCTTGAAGAGGCCGCGGCATTAACCAGCGATATGAGAAACATTGCGCTAATGCCAGACGGTCCGGAACCACTTGCTGCCACGGCTGAAGCAGATTTGATGTGGATCAATGAAGCCGTTCGGCGCGTAACGGATGGTACGTGGGAAGAAACGTACGCATTTTTCGGCTCTCTTAAATGGGCAAAAGCGGGGACAATTCGCAAAGACTCGTGCGATGAAGAACTTGCAAAACGAGCGAAAGCGCTGCGTGATGCGGTGAAGAAAATTATTAATACCTTGAAAGAATCCTATTTCACGAGAACGCCAGCGCGTCTACTTGATGAAATTCGTTTAATGGCGGCGACTATGCATACACTTATTGACTTAGTAATTGAGTTCGGCAGGCGTTTTGAACTTGTGAAAATCGACCGTGGGATTGTCGATTTCTCGGATTTGGAGCATTATGCGCTACGGATTTTATCGAATGCTCAGGATGGAGAACTGGTGCCTTCTGATATTGCCGTTGATTATAAAAATCGTTTTTCAGAAGTTCTTGTCGATGAATACCAGGATGTCAATATGTTGCAGGAGACGATTATCCAGCTCGTCAAGCGCGGCGGGGAAGAGGATGGCAACTTATTCATGGTTGGCGATGTAAAACAGTCGATTTACCGCTTCCGTCTTGCTGAACCAATGCTATTTCTTGGCAAATACAATCGATTTACGGCAACGGATGGCCATCAAGGATTGAAAATCGATTTGAATGCCAACTTTAGGAGTCGTAAAGAAGTGCTTGATGCGACAAATTTCATCTTTTCACAAGTGATGGGCGCGCGTGTCGGAGAAATCGAATACGATGATGCGGCGGCGTTGAAATATGGCGCTAACTATCCTGAAAAAGCCGTAACAGCTGGTTTGACGCTGCTTTATGAAGAAGAGGAAGACGAACAGGAACTAGACGCTGCCACGGAATTAGCTGGCCAAAGTTTGAAGAGCTCGCAGGCGGAAGCACGATTTATGATTAAAAAAATCCGTGATATGATCGCATCAGGCGCTGAAGTGACGGATGCGTTCAGCGATAAAAAGCGTCCGCTTGAATATAGAGATATCGTTATTTTGATGCGTTCAATGACATGGTCTGGTGAAATCGCAGAGGAATTCAAACTGGCGGAAATTCCAATCTATGCTGAACTAAAACGCGGTTATTTCGATGCGCTAGAAGTGATGATTATGCTGAATACGTTGCGTGTTATCGATAATCCCTATCAGGATATTCCGCTCGCATCTGTCCTTCGTTCACCATTTATCGGCATGACGGAAAATGAATTGGCGCAAATCCGGCTTGCTGGAAAAAGTGAGCCGTTCTTTGAAGCGTTGAAGCGTTTCGTTACTACAGGCGGGGCAGGTGTTGCGGCGGCAACGCAGGAAAAATTGCAACGCTTTTTCAATCAGTTTGAGGACTGGCGCAACTTGGCACGGCGTGGATCGTTGTCCGAACTAATTTGGCAAGTCTATTCCGATACGCATTATTATGAAATGGTCGGTGCAATGGCGAATGGTAAACAGCGACAGGCCAATCTACGCGCGCTGCATGACCGGGCAATCGATTATGAAAAAACGTCTTTCCGTGGGCTGTTCCGTTTTCTCCGTTTTGTTGACCGCATGCGAAAGCGTGGGGATGATCTTGGTGCGGCGCGTTCGCTTACTGAAAAGGAAAACGTTGTCCGAATTATGACCATTCATTCATCAAAAGGACTAGAGTTCCCTGTTGTCTTCATCGCAGGGGCAGGTCGGAAATTCAATAAGATGGATTTCAATGAACCGTATTTATTTGACCAGCATTTTGGACTGGCAGTGAAAGCAATTGATCCAGACAACCGGATTACCTATACGTCCTTGCCATTTCTTGCAATGAAAGAAAAGAAAGAACTTGAAATGCGTGCGGAGGAAATGCGTGTGTTATACGTGGCTATGACGCGGGCGAAAGAACATCTTGAAATCATTGCTTCCGTAAAGGATATCGAAAAGTCGATTGTCAAATGGCAAGATGCCCAGTTGGTTGACCCTGATCTGATGTTGCCTGAGTATACGAGGTCACGCGCAAACGGTTATTTAGACTGGATTGGTCCAGCAGTCGCGAGACATCCGGCGTTCGAGAAATTTGGCAGTATTCCGGGAGGTCAGTCTGTAATTGATGCTTCAGTGTGGCAAATAGATGCGCTTCCTGTTTCGGCATTGTTTACGAAGGTTGAAGAAAGCAATGAGGGAACGGTAAAATCACTGGACACGGTTCCAATTGAAGAAGTGGACGAGGGCATGTTACTGGAAGTGAAACGCAGGTTTGACGCGATATATCCCCATCTTTCATCAGTGACAAAACGGTCCAAACAGACGGTCAGTGAGTTGAAGCGGCTGTCTATTCTTGAACAGCAGGCGGAAGATGACTTGTTGGTGTCTACGAATGCTGATGTCAGTACGGCGTATCTTCATAATCGACCGGCTTTCATGCAATCGCGGGCACTGTCTGCGGCGGAAGTCGGAACGGCGATGCATACGATTATGCAACATATTGATATCCAAAAAGAAAGTAGCGTCGCTGAGGTTGAGAAGCTCTTAACAGAATTGACGGGCCGCCAGTTGCTTACTACAGAAGAAGCGATTGCGGTCGATGCGAATGCAGTTGCACAGTTTTTCCAAACAACGATTGCGAAGCGGCTTATGAAAGCTGAGCAAGTGAAGCGAGAGTTGCCGTTTACGTACGCTTTTGATGATAGCGACGGGGATTATCAAATTTTGCAAGGGATTGCGGATTGTTTATTCGAAGAGCCAGATGGCTGGGTACTGCTGGATTATAAAACTGACCGAGTTCGCGGACAATTTGGTTCCGATGAAGAAGTCGACGCAGAAATGCAGGTCCGGTATGGCATCCAGTTGAATTTGTACAAGAAGGCGATTGAAGAAATTGTGAAAATCGACATTAAAGAGATGGTCCTTTATTTATTTGACGGACAGAGGACTGTAACTATTCAGGGGGAATCAAGTTGAAATTAACACCAACAACGCTTGGCAATCGTATTGAGGCACTCGATATGCTGCGTGGGTTTGCATTACTCGGGATATTCATCGCGAATATGCTCGTATTCCATTCGCCATATATGTATATGGATCCGTATACGTGGTTTAGTACGCCAGGTGATATGGCGACATTTAAATGGATTGATATCTTCGTAGAAGCGAGTTTTTACCCGATTTTCGCCATGCTGTTCGGCTACGGGTTGAATATGCAATATGAGAAATCGATTGAAAACAAGATGCCATTTGCGCCGGTTATGGCACGTCGTATGGGCATTTTACTCGGCTTCGGTATGCTCCATGTATTGTTCATCTGGATGGGTGATATTTTATTCACATACGCATTAATGGGCTTTATGATGATTGCGTTTGTTAGAATTCCGAAGAAGTGGATGCTGCCGTTAGCTGCTTTCTTCTATATTGTACCTTCGGGAATCATCTATGGACTCGCTTATTTTCTGAATAAATTGGATCCGAATGCAATGATGGAAGGCTACGCAGATATTCATCAAATTGAACGGTCGCTTGAAGCGTATGCCTACGGTAGTTATGGAGAAATCTTTAGCTTCCGTCTTTCTGAATGGTTAACTTCCGGATTGCCGGCATCGTTACTGGGGGTCTTTGTCATATTGCCGCTGATAATGATTGGGGCAGGATTGTCTAAGTGGAAAGTAATTGAGCGTGCAGGGGAATTAAAAGTGGGTATCGCAATCGTGACTGTAGTTTCACTAGCAGCGGGTATTTGGATGAAAGCGGCGCCGTTTATCGGAGGTCCAACAATGGATGCGATTACCTTGCAAACACAATTCGGCGGACCTGTATTAGCGATTGGTTATATCGGCTTGCTACTTTTACTTTACCAACTGCCGTTAGTTCGCACACTACTGCGACCTATTTCAAAAGCGGGTAGGATGTCGTTGACGACGTATATTACCCAATCGATTGTGGGGACACTCATTTTTTACGCCTACGGTTTCGGCATGTATGGCAAAGTAGACGTGGCAACGGGAGTAGGAATTGCAGTCGGCGTGTTCCTTATTCAAGTCCTATTTGCAGAACTTTGGCTGTCGAAATTCCGTATGGGTCCATTGGAATGGTTGTGGCGTAAAGGAACAAACGGAAAAAATTTGCCGAATAAAGAGGAAAAGGATCAACCTTTGTCGTAGTAATCAGAATAAGGGTTTTACTAATGAAGGGATGGGCTGACAGATGAAATTATTATCGTTCCGTTACGACGGCAGGACGTTATTTGGACCTAAAGTGAAGAAGGAAGATGCAGTATGGGATATGTTAGCTATTGCAGAAGCATTTGAGGATACTGATTTTCCGCAAACAATCACGGAAGGTATTGCATCTGGTCTGGATTTTGTTGAAAGGGTGCGGAAACTTGCTGAACAGGCGCGAGTGGATGAAGATTCGGAGCGTTTCAAATATGCATTCACAGCTATTGAATGGCTTTCCCCAATTCCAAGAACGCCTAAAAATATCCTGTGTGTAGGCAAGAACTACGCAGATCATGCAGCGGAAATGGGTGCAGATGCACCGCCTGAAAAACTGATGATCTTCACGAAATCACCAACCGCTATTGCAGCGGATGAGCAAGACGTTTCAGTCCATGCCGATGTGACGGATAGCCTTGATTATGAAGGGGAACTTGCGGTTGTCATTAGCAAGGGAGGCCGTAACATCCCGAAACAATTGGCCTATGATTATATTTTCGGTTACACAATTGCAAATGATGTGACAGCACGTGACGTACAAGCGGCACATGGCCAGTTCTTTTTAGGGAAAAGTCTCGATGGTTCATGTCCAATGGGGCCGTATATCGTGACGAAAAATGAAATCCCGAATCCACATAATTTATCGATTGTGACAAAAGTGAACGATGAAGTGCGACAAAATGGCAATACAGCTTCGATGATTTTCAAAATCGATGAACTGATTGCTGAACTATCACGTTTCGTGACACTTGAACCAGGCGATGTCATTTTGACGGGTACTCCAGCGGGTGTCGGCAAAGGCATGACGCCTCCGACATTTTTAAAACAGGGCGATACTGTAAAAGTGTCCATTGAAAGCATCGGAACACTCGTAAATAAGTTTATTTGAGTAGTATTCCTTTTGTGATTTAGTCAATTGTGATACGATTATTTAGTATTACTAACTAAATGAGGTGACTATTTTGGACGTATTAGCAAACACTACACATCTTCATATTTTCACATGGGTTGTTGGAATTATTTTATTCCTAGTTGCTGCAAGCATGGATACAGAGTCAAAAGGCAGAAAGATTCTTCATATGGTTGCACGCCTATTCTACGTACTGATTCTAATTTCTGGCGCATTGCTATTCTTCAAATACTCATCGCTTAACGGCGCGTTGTACGGCGTCAAATTCCTATTGGGCTTCGTGACAATAGGTATGATGGAAATGGTGCTCGTTCGTTCTGCGAAGAATAAGAGTGTCAAAGTAGTATGGATCTTGTTTTTCGTTTTCGTATTGGCGACGATGTTCCTTGGATTTAAATTGCCAATCGGCATCGACTGGTTCGCTTAATCTTTACGGGAATGCTTACTGAAAATGCGCTGTTTTATGCAAACGGGGGATGAAGATGGAATCTAGTATCGGACCGATATTCCTTGTCGTTGTCATGATTTTAATGGTGTTTTTTGCCGTTTCCGTCTTCCTGTTTTCCCGGAAAAAGCGGTCATCTGTTGAAGATGATGATCTATTTGATGAATGAGACACCCGCTGGCGATTGTGCTGGCGGGTGTTTTTTTACATTACTATATATTCGGCACTACTTATTTAGAATTAACTAGGTGGTATACCTCACCCGTA
>CAZWAW010000103.1:0-9204 GCA_964632025.1 uncultured Sporosarcina sp. | reverse complement strand
GGAGTTGTCGTAAAGGATCAGCTGTACCTGTTCGACGCCCAGCTCGGGCTGCCGCTTCCCGGCCGCGACCTGGAAGGCATCGCGGATACCCGCTGGCGATTGTGCTGGCGGGTGTTTTTTTCGTTTTGGGGATTTGATCGCTGTCTAGGCTTCGGGTGCCAGCCCCTGGTCCCACACGAAGTGGGTCATGCAGGTCATGCAGTAGGGGAGGATTGAACTGCATCCCTCCTCCTTGTCGGGGCTAAACGGCACCTTGCGCTTTTCCTTATTCACAATATCGACCTATTTCATTGGGAAGGATGAGGTTTTTGGCGTAAACAATGGCGACATGTGGTGGCGTTTGGTAAAATGACGGATGACAGTTCGTATTGAGGAGGCAATTTTGTGATAGCGAATAAATGGTTTGGACTTATTGCAACTTTTCTATTATTGGCATCTACCCTATCTCCAGCAGGAGTTTTTGCAGAAACGGAAAGAACAATAGAGGATGAAAGTATATATGATTTGCTTGTGGACCGGTTTAATAACGCGGACGGCAAGAACGACTTTGACGTGAATACGCAAGATTTGAGTGCGTTCAACGGAGGCGACTTTACAGGAGTCGGTACGAGACTTGAGCATATTGTACGAATGGGCTTCACGCTTATTTCACTTGGACCCGTCTTTGAAACGGAAACGTATGATGGAAGTAAAGTACTTGATTATGCGAAACTTGAACCCCATTTTGGGACTTCAAAAGAATTTAACAAGATGATCAAAGAAATTCATAAGCAGGATATGTCCGTGATTGCTGACTTTCCACTTGCAGGAGTGAGTGCAAATCATGTGTGGGCAAAAGAGGGAACTGTCAAAGCACTTCCTGTTGCTGATGGAACAATCGATTGGGATACTTCAGACGCGGCAACACAGAAAGCGTTGAAGGAAGCCATCGTTGATTTCGTGGAAACGTATAAATTGGACGGAATCCGTTTAACGAAGATTGCCAAAATCGACACAGCATTTTTGAATGAAATCATTCAGGCTGTAAAAACAGTTAATCCAAAAGCGTATGTACTAACGAATGAAGAAAGTGACGCTGACTTCGATTCTGCTCCGAATAACGAAAAGCTGAGCGGAATGAGAAAATCATTTGTTAAATATGACACGGACTCTTCACCGCTATCGATATTTTCAAATGCGACTGAAAAGGAATTAGTCCAGTTCGATGAATTAACAGGACCGCGTTTTACATACGATATCGTAGAAGCAAGAATGTTCCCGCCGACAAGGTGGAAACTTGCGATTACGGCACTATTTTCAATGCCAGGCGTACCGATTATGCCTTATGGTACCGAAATTGCTGTGAATGGCCAATCGGCTCCTGAAAGTCATCAGCTCTTGAATTTCAAAATTGATGAAGAGTTAATTGAACATATCGGTGATCTTAACAAGTTGCGTAACCAATCAGAAGCGTTCCGTAACGGAGACTTTGAAATGTTGCACAACGAGAACGGATTTACAGTGTATAAGCTTTCAAATGATGAGGAGACATGGATTGTCGCGCTTAATAATACGAATGGGACAGCCAATTTAGAAATTCCGAAAGAAGTAATCGGAGACAATAAAAAATTGCGCGGTTTACTCGGTGGCGATTTGGTACGAGAAGGTAAGGATGGGATTTATCGCGTCGTACTGGAACGTGAAATTGCAGAGATTTACATCGCTGATGAAGACAAAGGGTTCAATACGCCTTATCTAATCGCATCGATTTTAATCTATGTATTGTTCCTTGGATTCCTGTTTATGGCTTGGAGAAAAGGGCGTCAAGGCAGACAAGATCGAAAAGCTGGAATGAAAGTGAAGTAAGACAGAAAACACCAGCATCAGCGAAAGTTGCCGATGCTGGTGTTTTTGATGTCTAGCTTCAAGCTCCCTACGCTTTTCTTGTTAGCGCGCTTTATAACCAATCATATTAACGGGATCTTTCGGCGATGAATAGGGTGGGGAGTAGCCGAGTTCAAGGGCGGCAAGGTCATCGACAGTCATTTTACCCATGATAGCAGTCGCAATGACGTCAATTCGTTTGTCGACCCCTTTGTCACCGACTGCTTGAGCGCCTAGGACGAGCCGAGACTTTTTATCATAATGAACACGCAATAAAATGTGTCCATGGTCGGGATAATAGCCTGCATTCGTTCGACCTTCATAGACGGCAGTGGCAAACTCAATTCCTTCATCTGCTAAACTTTTCGCCGAATGACCTGTCATAGCCGCTGTCAGAGAAAATAGTTTCGTAATCGTCGTTCCAAGGAGCCCATTCATTTCGATTGGATTGCCGGCGAGATGGCGTGCAACGATGAACGATTGCCTGTGCGCAGGCCAAGCTAGTTTCACGCTTTTCGGTTTACCAGTGAACCAATCTTTGCATTCTGCCGCGTCGCCAATTGCATAAATGTCAGGATCATTTGTCTGCATATACCTGTTGACCACAATCCCTTTCGTTGGTCCAATATGTAAATCGGCTTCAATCGCAAGTTGCGTATCAGGATCGATTCCTATACTGGCCGCGATAAAGTCAACATCAAAGTTCATGCCGTTTTTCATAATCAGGCGCTTGCCTTCAATGCGTTCGATGGCATCCTCGAAGTAGAAGTCGACCTTATTATCTTTCATTTCCTTGCCTAGCACTTGTGAGATTTCATGATCCATTACTTTCATGACGCGCTCATTGCGATCTATTAGTGTTGTTTTTAATCCTCTGTGGATGAAGTTCTCAACAAGTTCAATCCCGATGAATCCGCCTCCAATAACAGCACAAGACTTCGGTTTTTCACGTTCTAGATAGTCGATGATTTCTTCCATTTCCCCAAAGTTCTTCAGCGTAAATAATGGCAAATCACCGAGTCCCTTTAAATCAGGTGTACGAGCGATTCCACCGGGCGATAAAATAAGTTTGTCGTATGATTCTGTAAAGACATGATTTGTTTCCATGTTACGTAACTCAACCGTTTTATGTTCCCGATTAATTGCCAGTACATCATGCCCTAACCTGACAGTAATATCTCGTTGCTCACTAAACTCTTCGGGAGACGAACCGACTAACTGCCATTTATCTTCAATTAACCCACCAATGACATAGGGCATCCCGCATGTACCATAACCTAGTACCGGATCTCGTCCAACTAATGTGATTTCAGAATCTGGCACTGCGCGCCTAATTTGTGCGGCGACAGTGGAACCACCTGCAATAGCACCGACTATTATTACTTTCATCAACAATCCTCCCAGAGGTAAATTACTGATTTAATTTATTCAAGAAAAAGACGCCTACTGTACCGGGACCAACATGGGCGCCGATAACAGATCCAATCATATGGATTTCGATATATTTGGGATGAAATAGCTCTTCTATTATGGCTTTTAATTCAAGTGCTATACCTTCGTCGTCGCTATGGCAAATTGCAATCGTCTGTTCAGCAAGATGATCGCCGCGCTCTGCCATGAGCTCAGTCATACGGCGTAGTACTTTTTTGCGTCCGCGGTGTTTTTCAATTGGAACAAGTTTACCGCCTTCGACGTGGAGCAACGGTTTAATGTTAAGCAGCCCGCCAATGAATGCACTTGTTTTAGAAACGCGACCGCCGCGCGCCATATAATCAAGGTCCTGCACGGTGAAGAGATGCTCCATATGTGCCGCCATGTATCGGATTTTTCGCTCAATCGTACGCACATCATCTTCTCCCGCATCGCGTAGTCGAACGGCTTCTTTTACAAGAAGCCCGTAACCAATCGAAGCGCATCTTGAATCAATAATAATAAGATTCATATTCGGATTCGTTTCTTTCGCTTGGTCTCCAGTCATGATTGCGGTGTCGAATGTTCCGGATAACTCAGAAGAAAAAGCGATGTAAATGCCATTTTCGCCTGATGATGCGAGCTCCTTCCACTTCCGAAGAAACAGTTCAGGTGATACTTGTGACGTTTTAGGCTGCTTGCCATTGCGAATGGCTTGATAGACTTCTTTTGAATCAATAGTCATGATATCGTCGTACTCTTGGTCGTCGATGAGGACGCGTAATGGGAAAAGCGTTACATCGTTGTCCTCGAAGAATGACTTTGGTAAATCACTTGCGCTGTCCGCAAAAATTCTCATATAAATCCCTCCGTTGGGTAATTGTGGTTATTCCAAGTGTAACCTTTCACGGAGTACCCGTGCAATACCATCCTCGTTATTCGTGTCCGTCACTTCATTCGCAATCGATTTCAGGCGATCAATTCCATTACCCATCGCAACTCCGACTCCGGCGTAGTCAATCATTTCAAGGTCATTGTCTTCATCACCGAAAGCGATAATTCGTTCTTTTGGAATATCCATCCACTTCGAGACGTGTGAAAGTCCGACAGCCTTATTCAGGCCATGCCGAACGATTTCAATGACCTTCCACGGAGCGCCCCATTGACGATGATCGATGACTTCAGCGTGTACATCACCAAGATGGCGTCTGATTGCATCGACTTTATCGTCAGGAGCATGGATCAATAAACTCGTAGGATCGACTTGCAAAAAGTTCCGAATGTCTCCTTGCGTTATTTTTGGATTACCAAAACCGAAAATATCGAGCAGTTTTTCATCGTGATGATGCATGTATACATCATCCATGACCTCGGCAACAATATTGTGGAATGTAAATTGCTGCATAGCATCAATGACATCTTTCACCACTGGAAGCGAAATCGTTTCGTGGATCGTTTTCCAAGATCGATCATCCGGATGGTGAACGAATGCACCGTTGAAATTGACAATCGGAGTTTTAAGTCCGAGTTGACGGTAATACACTTCGCTTGCGCGGTACGGTCTCCCGGTCGCAATCATGATGTGATGACCTTTTTCTTCAGCTTTTTTCAGTGTCAGCTTGGTTTTATCTGAGATTACTTTTTCGTCTGTCAGTAATGTCCCGTCAAGATCGAGGACGATTAAATGTGGCTTCAAAAAAACGCCTCCTTCATTAAGTAGTCTATCGTTAAAACATGATTCAAGTCAAAAAATCTCGTTGCTATAATCGTCCTTTTTGTTTTTTTAGAAAAACTTTGGTACGCTAAATTGAAAAGGAAAAGGTGTGATTTCAATGAATGTCACCGAAGAGTTATGGGGCAATATCCCCTTATTGCATATAGTTGAAGAGGAATTTAAAGACAAACAAATTCCAGTCGTCATCTTTATTCACGGATTTACGAGTGCTAAAGAGCATAATTTGCATTATGCCTACAATATGGCGAAGAAAGGCATCCGAGTTCTCTTACCTGACGCGCATCTGCACGGTGCACGGGAAGATAATCTCGATGAAGTCCAACTGAGTTTACGGTTTTGGGAGATCGTTATAACGTCAATTGAAGAAGTGAGTTTCATTCGTGAAGAGCTGGTGCAACGCGGGCTTCATTCAACAGGGAAAATTGGTTTGGGGGGCACATCGATGGGCGGCATTACGACGCTTGGCTGCCTAGCTGTCTATGATTGGGTTGATGCTGCCGCTGTGATGATGGGGGCACCGGGCTTTGTCCAGTTAGCGAAAGCCCAAATGGCTGGGTTCGAACGTCGCGGTTTTAAATTACCCGTCACTGATGAAGAAAAGAAAAAATTATTTACTACATTATCGACATTCGATTTAACGAAACACCCATCTGCATTGAACAACAGACCTATCTACTTTTGGCATGGCGAACAGGATACAGTTGTGCCATATGAACCGACACACAACTTCTATCAGGCTGTCAAAAAAGAGTATGCAATGGCACCGGAACGAATTGAATTTGTGTCCGATGCTACTTCGGGGCATGCCGTTTCTAGAGCTGGGATGCTTCAAGCCGCTGATTGGCTTGCCTGTCATTTGAAATGAGGAGCCAAACTCTGCTATGATTAAGATAGTAAAAACAAGGAATGAGGGATGAAGATGAGCCAGGATATGAAAGATAGTATGATGGGGGCACTTGAAAACGTGATTGACCCGGAACTTGGAGTCGATATCGTCAACTTAGGTCTTGTATATGATGTAGAGTTGGACGAAGAAGGCACGTCAAAAGTGACAATGACGCTAACATCGATGGGTTGTCCAATGGGACCGCAAATCGTTGCCAACGTTACACAAGAACTGATGGAACTTCCAGAAGTGAAAAACGTAGATGTTAACATCATTTGGAGTCCACCATGGTCAAGAGATAATATGTCTCGTTATGCAAAAATAGCATTAGGCGTAAGATAATAGAAAATAGTGATGCCGTGTGACTTAGAGAAAAGTCGCGCGGCCTTTTTTTTGTGGAGGGCTTTTCTTATCATTAACCACTGTGCAAATCACTTTACTTTCCATCAAATCCGTCCTATAATTTAATTAATCAAAGATAGTCAAAGTCAAACGTTGACTAATAGAAAGGTGGATGTATATGCGAATGGATGGACAACAAGAAGATCAGCGTACACCTCTTGAACAATTTGGACGGAATCTAGTAGAAGAAGTAAAAAAAGGGAAAATGGATCCGGTTATCGGTCGTGATGAGGAAATTCGGAACGTTATTCGGATTTTATCGAGAAAGACTAAAAATAATCCTGTGCTCATCGGGGAACCAGGTGTTGGGAAGACAGCGATCGTTGAGGGACTTGCGCAACGAATTGTGAAAGGCGATGTGCCAGAAGGATTAAAAGACCGTCAAATTTTTGAACTTGATATGAGTTCACTTATCGCAGGTGCAAAATACCGCGGTGAATTTGAGGAACGCTTAAAAGGCGTACTGAAACAGGTGAAAGATAGTGCTGGGGAAATCATTCTTTTCATCGATGAAATCCATACAATTGTCGGCGCGGGAAAAACAGAAGGCGCAATGGACGCTGGCAACATGTTAAAACCGATGCTTGCACGCGGTGAATTGTATTGTATCGGCGCAACGACGCTTGACGAGTACCGGATGTATATCGAAAAAGATCCTGCGCTTGAACGCCGTTTCCAGCAAGTACTCGTGCGTGAACCGTCCGTCGAAGATACTGTGTCGATTTTACGAGGATTGAAAGAACGCTATGAACTTCACCACGGCGTGCGCATTCATGACCGTGCAATTGTCGCAGCGGCAACATTATCTGACCGTTATTTGACAGAGCGTTTCTTGCCGGATAAAGCAATCGACTTAATCGATGAAGCGAGTGCGATGATTCGGACAGAAATCGACTCAATGCCATCCGAGCTGGATGCAGTGACACGCCGAATTATGCAACTTGAAATTGAAGAGCAGGCGTTACGCAAAGAAAAAGACGCAGTCAGTAAAAATCGTCTTGAAGTGCTTCGTGATGAATTAAAAGAGTTGAAAGATTCGTCGGCAGGTATGCGAGAGCAATGGGATTCTGAAAAAGAGACACTACGTGGAATCCAGGATAAGCGTGAGAAGCTCGACCGCTACCGACGTGAACTTGGAGAAGCTGAAAATCGCTTTGATTTGACTAAAGCGGCGGAACTCACTTATGGGAAAATCCCGACGCTTGAAAGTGAATTGCATGACCTTGAGGCCGCACTTGTAGAGGGACAAGAAAATCGACTGCTCCGTGAAGAAGTGACGGAAGAAGAAATTGCGATGATTGTTGGGCGTTGGACTGGTATACCGGTGACGAAACTTGTTGAAGGTGAACGTGAAAAACTGCTTCGTCTGCGTGAAACACTAGAAGAGCGTGTAATCGGACAGGACGACGCCGTGCAACTTGTGACGGAAGCCGTGTGGCGCGCACGTGCGGGCATTAAAGACCCAGACAAACCAATCGGCTCATTCCTATTTTTGGGACCAACTGGCGTCGGGAAAACAGAGCTTGCGAAAACGCTCGCTGCGACACTGTTTGATTCGGAAGATCATTTCATCCGCATCGATATGTCGGAATATATGGAGAAACATAGTGTATCGCGACTTGTTGGGGCACCCCCTGGCTATATCGGTTACGAAGAAGGCGGACAATTGACGGAAGCGGTACGACGTAATCCCTATTCAGTCGTTCTGTTAGATGAAATCGAGAAAGCGCATCCGGACGTTGCAAATATCTTATTACAAGTATTAGATGACGGTCGAATCACAGATAGCCAAGGCAGACTCGTCAACTTTACTAATACCGTTGTCATCATGACCTCGAATATTGGCTCGGCGTACTTGCTTCATGGGCTCGATGATACAGAAAACCATGCAGCAGAAGATCTAGTCCTGGCAGAATTAAAAAATCATTTCAAACCCGAGCTATTAAATCGGATGGATGACATCATTATTTTCCATTCACTTACGGGCAAATCATTCCGTAAGATTGCACGGAAAATGATTGAAGATCTCGTCAAACGATTAAGCGGACAAGAAATCGTCATGGAATATAGTGAGGACGTGCTTGATTGGATTGTCAACGAAGGCACTGATGCTGATTTCGGTGCACGGCCATTGAAACGCTTTATCCAACGACATGTTGAAACGATGGTTGCAAAAGAAATCATTAAAGGTGAACGTAAGCTAAATGATAAGCTCATTTTAGCTATGGACGACGGTAAATTAGTTATTCAAACAGATTAATATAGAAGAAGTCGCAGGAAGTTTGAACTTCCTGCGACTTTTTTGCTAATGCATCCCACGTCTGTAGATTACCCAATAGTAACCAGCAAATAACTTGATCAAACACTTGGCACTTCGAGTACAGTTGCCTTTGGATCGCTTTGAATTGAACGACTCATATACTATTACCGAGATATTTTGATCTATAGGGATGCGACTTCGTCACATCCCTATAGACTTTTTCGGTAATCGTATGGTTGTCGTTCATCCGTCGCTCTCCAAAGGCATTAATACACGAAGTGCCAAAGCTTTTTGGGACGAAAGAATAGTTGGCTTCTTATCTGGATAAAAGCCGCCAAAGATACAATTTTGGCGGCTGAATCCATCTCCATTGTATTGTCTTTTTTAAGGAAGAGTCATTTTCTTACAGATTATCGCATAATAAGAAGCATACTCTTTGCTGAAAGTAAGCAAGGAACGCATTGTACAAAGTACTAGAGTGCCCGAAATTGCATCTTCGGGCACTTACACTCACTATAGAAAGGCATCTATTCTTTTCTTTCAAACAACTTCATTTTTCACTTGAATAGTGTAGGATCGCGACAGGCAATTATTCACAACAGGATTACTGTAAAAAGTGTGGTTAGAAGTGACGGAGTCTCTTCTAAC
>CAZWAW010000102.1:0-9225 GCA_964632025.1 uncultured Sporosarcina sp. | reverse complement strand
ACGATAAGTGGATAAGACATAGCCGAGACCACTTTTTGTCTCAGCTGATGCGATTTTTCAAAATGATCAGCAAGACGATCAAGTGAATCATCAATTGTACCGGACATTTCGCCTGCCCGAATCATATTGACGACGATTGGTTCGAACGCTTTCGGGTGTTTTGTGAATGCCCCCGATAATGAACCACCTCCACGCAAATCATCGTTTACCGTTATAAGTATTTTTTGAAACGGTTTCGATTCCACTTGCAGTGACAATATCCGAATAGCATCAATGATTGTAACACCCGCTCGGAGAAGCGTTGAAAATTGACGGAGGAACATAATTAACTGTTCTCGTTTCACGGGTTTTCCGATGACGATTTCTTTTGTCAGCGCAGTTTCTGCTTGTATAGTTAAGTTCGTCACACGGATTCCCTGACTCTTCAATTTTATCGCTGCTTCCCGCTTATCCACTGCCACGATGATACCTGTCCGGATTGCTTTTGCATCGCGTCCTTCATACTTGAATCGAGCCATTGTTATTCATCCCCCTCCAAGTACTGCATGGCGGTATCATATGAAATAACCCCTTGATCGAGGAAGGTTCGGACGGAAGATGCCATCATATGCATCCCAGACGCACGGTTTGTTTGAATAATAGTGGGAATCTGATGTACTTTTTCGGTACGTATCAAGTTTGCGATTGCAGGATTATTAATCATTACTTCCGTCGCTGCTCTTCTCCCTTTACGGTCAGCTGTCCGGAGTAACCGCTGTGAAATAACGGATGTCAGAACGCCGGCAAGCTGGACACGAATTTGTGACTGTTGACCATGCGGAAATACGTCAATAATTCGATCGATTGTTGATGCCGCGCTCCATGTATGAAGCGTAGCCAGCACAAGGTGACCCGTTTCTGCTGCAGTAATTGCTGTCGATATTGTTTCCAAATCCCGCATTTCTCCAACAAGGATGACATCCGGATCTTGGCGTAACGCCGCCCGTAACCCCGATGTAAATGATGCCGTATCAAATCCTATTTCCCGCTGATCAATAATCGATGTACCATGCGCATGCATATACTCAATCGGATCTTCTAGCGTAATGATGTGCTTGTGCATTGTTTCATTTATATATTTGATCATCGCTGCAAGTGTCGTCGATTTACCCGACCCCGTTGGCCCTGTCACCAGGATGAGTCCTTGCTGCGTTTCCGCTAACATTTTTAATGTTTCTGGCAATTGCAAGTCATCGATTGTCGGTATGATCGTTGGTATCGTCCGAAAAGCAAGTGCTATGGAACCGCGTTGCTGAAATGCATTGACACGAAAACGAGCCGCTCCCGAGACTTCATAGGAGTAATCGATTTGGCCATGCTCTACAAAGTCTGGATACATCTTACTCGGAATCGTCAATTGTGCGACTGATTCAGTAAATTGTTTATCAATCGACACATCACCATAGCGTTTTAAATCCCCGTGAACCCTGAATATCGGAGGCACACCTACCGTTAAATGGATATCTGAAGCACTTAACTTAAACGCCGTCTTTAGCAGTTCATCAATCTTTCTGTTCATGTACAAAACCCCTATTCAATCAATGCGACGCGCAATACTTCTTCTGTCGTTGTAATCCCTTGTTTCACTTTCAATAAACCATCATCCATCAAAAACATCGTCTTATTGCGAATTGCAATTTCTCTCAAATCCGCGGTCGTTCCGCCTTTATTAATAACGTCTCGCATTTCATCATTCAAAACGAGCACTTCGTGAATGGCAATCCGTCCACGATACCCAGTCATATTACATACTGGACAGCCGGAACCTCTTATCACTTTTTCGATTGTAATGCCCCGCTTCGCAAAAATCTCCACTTCGCGACTAGATGCCTCCATTTCCCGTCCACAATCTCGACAGACGCGACGGATGAGTCGTTGGGCGATAACCGCATTTAGCGATGAGGTTACGAGAAACGGTTCGACACCCATATCTAACATCCTAGTAATCGTAGCAATCGAATCATTTGTATGGATTGTACTAAGAACTAAATGACCAGTTAATGATGCCCTAATCGCAATTTCAACGGTTTCACGGTCACGTATTTCCCCGACCATAACGATATCCGGGTCTTGTCTCAAAATCGACCTTAGACCTGCCGCGAATGTCAATCCAACATTCGGATTCACCTGTATTTGGTTTACCCCTTCTAGCTGGTACTCAACCGGGTCTTCTACTGTAATTATATTCACTTCTTCTTTGTTTAATTTATTAAGCGCAGCATAGAGCGTCGACGATTTACCCGATCCTGTTGGGCCTGAAATAAGGACTATGCCATTTGGCTTTTCGATTTGCCCAAGGAACCGATCCAGATTCAACGTATTGAAACCGAGTTTCGTTAGATCGTTCAAAGAACTACTAAGATCCAAAATACGCATGACAATTTTCTCACCGTAAACTGTCGGTAGTGTGGAAACACGAAGATCAATCGGACGGAAATCTACATTCGTCTTGATCCGACCATCTTGTGGTATCCGATGCTCTGTAATATCGAGATTCGCCATAATTTTAATACGTGCACTAATCATCGCTTGCATATGCTTCGGTAAAAACCGTTCCGATTTTAACATACCGTCAATCCGGAAACGTATGGCTACCTGATGCTCCTGTGGATCGAAATGGATATCACTCGCTTTTTGCGTAATTGCTGAAGACATGAGTTGATTGACAAGCCGGACGATTGGAGAATCCAAATCCGTCAACTCATCTTGCTGTTCCATCTGTTCAGTTGTCTGTTCGATGAAAAGCTCATCAAATGATTCCTCATCGTAATACTTTGAAATGGTCCGCATTATATCATCTTTTGAAGCAATCGCAGTTTCAATATGGAATCCAGTAGACAGCCGCAAATTATCGACCGTAATATAATCCATCGGGTCAGACATTGCGACAAAAAGCCTATCCCCCTCGGCTTTCAACGGGACAAGAAAATTGCGTTTAGCAAATTCTTTCGGTACAACATTAAACAGTTTCGGATCAAATGGGTATCTAAACAGATTGACGTGCGGAATGCCCAGTTGGAATTCCAATACTTCAATCAGTTGCTGTTCGGTGATTAAACCGTATTGAAGGAGCGAGTCGCCAAGTTTCTGATCGCGCGGTTTTTCACTCAATGCTGTTTGTAATTGTTCATTTGTGATGAGACCAGACTCAACGAGCAGATCACCAAGTCTTTTACGTGTAGTCGACATGCTATTCCCCCATTCCGCTCTAACGCTTACTCAATTATATTTCCACCTTTATCATACTGAACTTCTTTCTCGTCTTCGCCTTGTAATTGTGAAGGATTTTCATCAACGTTAGACTCCAAACCATTTGGGGAAGCGGTAGAACCTGGATTGTCCTGAGAATCGACTGTTCCTTCATTGCTATTCCCGGTAGTTTGTTGCGCATCTTTTTTCAGTGGATGGAGTTCAATTTTAGGTATTGGAGCATAAAAATCAGATGAAATCATTTCATCCACTACTACCGAGCCTTCGTATGAAATCGTGCGGTGGACTTCCACCTCCATACCTTTTCTGCCACCATCGGCTACACGTATTTGTCCATCTGGTACAAATGCGCTAAATTGCTGTACGGTTTTTGGTTCAAATGATTCTAGTTGCCCGACAAACGGTGAATAGGTATAGAGTAAGGGCATACCGATAATTGACGAAACGATTGTTCCATTGGTAGATTGAACTTGCAACTGAAAAGCCGTCTTATTCGGATTAGTGAAGATGAAATTCAGTCCAAGTTGCTCATTGATTGCCGCTTCGAATCCCGGTTCTGTCAACGGTGCTAGCACACTACCAATATTGCGTTCATCGATAACAAAGTTCGTCTGCAAAATTGTTGCATAAAGAACAGACGCAAGCATTGTTAGCTCCTCATCAGACACAAGACCAATCTCATTACTTTTAATGAAATCAAATAAAGAAAACGTCGCGAAAGAGGCAATTTCTGTCCCATTTAATGCATTGATTAAATTCACAAACGAAGACGAGGGCTCTGTTACAACAATTGACGATGTTGCGATTTCTACTTCCGTGAAGTCCGAGTAATCCGTGATGTGGATATTAAGTGGCATAATGCCTGTTCCTAACTCTCGTTCGATGCCAGTTGCAATCGATTGAATATTATCATCAGTAAACAGGATTGAAGAGAACTGCTGGGAAAGAATCGTTCGAAGTCCATCGACTGAAACAATTGCGATAATCGGATTTTCTTTTCCTGAAGTTGATTGTTCAACCGTTTTTTCGACGTCAAAAGTTACTACTTCTGGAGGCAATGCAACAGTAATATCCTGATAAGTTAAATCGACAGCAAAATCTGTTTGAAGTGTTATGAAATCTGCTTTTAGTTTCTCTTTCACTGCTTGTTCTTTTTGTCTTGAGATATCGAAAGGACCGACAAAGGTTTGATCCCCAAAATTCTTAGATGACGAATTAGTAAATGCGAGGGCCCCAACAGATGAAAATCCGTAAAAAACGAGCGTCGACGTCAAGACTATGATAAACGTATTTAAGAATCCTTTACTTCCCATCAGAACGCTCCTTTCTATCATAAAATTCACTCTGCCCACTTTTAATTTCTTCTCCATTTGCGCTCATCCATTGATTCAAATCACCCTCAATCGGTTCCATCGCAAAATCAATCTCCTTGTTGACTGACGCAGCTATTTCTTCGTTCGCATTGATAAGGTTAGATTTAATATACTCCCGAGGTTTATCTTTTACCATGGGGCGCTCGGAAACAGTTACTACTTCCGGTTCAGACCGCTTATCCAACAAAACTGAACCAGCAAATGCGAGTCCGAACATTGCTACTAGGACATAGGGTGGTTCAAATGTTTCTTGCATCATTAGACCTATAAAAGATATTAATAATCCAGCAATCATTCCCAATATAACTCGATTACTTATTCGTTTCCGACGAACTATATACATTGATATAGGTAGGGCTAGAATCGCAACTACTAGTAGAATAATATATTCCAATATGGGATCTCCCCTTACTCATTTAATAATTGATAGTTTCTTTTAAATTAGAACAATGTAATTTTGGTAGAGTTACTATCTTTGCTCATTGATTTCTCCATTACTATTATCATAGAATTTCCACAGTTTGTCACGATAAAGATCGTCATACAGGAAAAATGATACAGAAAAAGACCGATTCCCCGGTCTTTTTCTGTGAATTAATTATATACGTTGAACTATAGGATTTCATTAAATCCGCCATGGAGCTAAGGATACCTTCGCTTAGTTTATAAAGGTATTCGTTTGTTCAATACAAAAAGGACAATCAACGATTTAACATCATACTGTTTCAACAAATGTCCTTCCATAAACCCCCACTTTATTCCTTCCTGCTTGCTTGCCGCCAATGTACAACGCTCGGTCAGCATTACGCAAAAGTTCTTTTGCATCTGTTGCATCTTCAGTAACATTAGCAATGCCAATGCTAACGGTCATATGGACATCAACAGGCTTGCTTTCTTTAGATAGATCCGGGATGACTCGGAATATAGACGATTCCACTTCATTCCGAATTTTTTCCGCTAGCTTAATCGTTTCACTTTCCACATAACTCGGCAAGACTATGACGAATTCTTCCCCTCCGTATCGTGAAAGTGTTGCGTCGATTGGAACAAATGATTCTAGCAGTCTGGCAAGTGCGTTTAGAAGATCATTTCCACTTTGATGTCCATATGTATCATTAATTGATTTGAAATGATCGATATCCAGCATTAAAACCGAAAGCGAATTGATGTCACCAATTTGGAATCGGGTGATTTCTTCGTCCAATTTTGTATCGAGGTAACGGAAGTTATGCAAATTGGTCAAACCACATCGTTCACTTTGCTCAACAGTCTTTTCGTAAAAGCGCGCCTTTACTAATGAAATTGCAAAGTATCCGGTTAAAACATCAACGATTTTCATCTCCATCGTTTGAAATATATTTTTCCGTTTGGAAGTTAGTATTAGAAATCCTTCCGTTTTCTGATTTCGCTTGATTGGAGCGGTCATGACGCTTTCCACTGGTTGTATGAATTTGAAGTTATTTAGTGCTCTTGCTTCTTTTTGAGTCCCGAAAATTTTCGGATTATCCATATCCAAGCCATCGTCTACAGTTTTTTCTAAGTTGAATGAAAGTCCATTCGTATCTTTTGTAATAATCCCATTTTCAGAAGCCATCAATGTGATCAAATGCTCTCCATTTCTAAGATCTAGAACATAAGCATTATCATAAGGGACCACATCTTTCAGTTTTCCAATGAACGTCCGAATCACATCTTCAAAGCCCAATCGCTCAGCAAGTTCGCGCCCAATAATACCAGCTGAAGAAAGTTTGACATTCAAATTAGCAGATTGGTTATACATCCTTGCGATTAATAAAACGAGAAGGAATGGGATGCCTATCAAAAGTATCGAATTATTACCAAAATGTTCATATAGAAAATAAAGGGATATGCTGAACGGAAACAACATCATTGTAGTGGCAAAATCCCATACAATAAATTTTTCTTTAAAAGAATAAATACCAAGTTCTAAATATAAATAGATTTGCATCAAAACACTATTAATCAGCGAATAACTCGTAGCATAAATAAGTCCGAATATACAGATGTTCAAAAAATCTGTTGAACCTATTACTCCACCCGCATAATGAAATAGCGTTCCGCTCGCTAATGAGATGAGTGTAAAAATCAGCGAATTAACGAAAAAACGATGCATAGGCGGCAAATCTGATTTTTGGCTAAATACTAGGATAAGCATTGCAATCTGTGTAAAAATCAACTCTGCGAATACTCCGTATTGAAAAAAAATGGTGAAGGTAATCCAGCGTTCAAATGAAACTGTAATATTTTTTAATTGCAAAGGCATTGTCATCGTCACGAATAGCAGTGCAAACAAAACGCCCAAATTTAACCACTCTATTTCTATTGAAGGAAATGAAGTCAATGCAAAAAAGATGCCAGGAGGAACGATAACAATCCAAGCTATTAAAGTGATAGCCTGAAACCTTTTAGATATCCCCATTTTCCCAGCACTTCCTTTCATTAATTCATTTCATATATTCAGCAACCCTATTTCGCCCTTCCTGTTTGGCTCCTAAATAAAGTGCACGATCCGCATTGCGCAAAAGCGTCATCGCTTCATCCGTATCAATTGGAGCCGATGAAACACCGATACTGGATGTGATACGGACGACAAACGGCTGCTTATCCTCGACTAAATCTGGAATGATCGTAAAATCATGTTCCCCAATTTCAGCGCGTAAACTTTCAGCGAATTCAACAGCTTCCTTTTTCGCAATACCAGGCAAAATGTAGACGAATTCCTCTCCTCCATAGCGGCCAACCGTCCCACCAATAGGAAGTGCAGCTTCAAGCTTTTTTGCAAGCATAACCAAAATATCGTTCCCACTTTGATGTCCAAAAGTATCATTTACTTGTTTAAAATAATCAATATCAAGCATAACGACTGAAAGATTTTTTATTGAGTTGTTTTTAAGCCTGCCCATCTCATACGTTAACCGTTCTTCCAAATACCTGTAGTTATAAAGCCCAGTCAACGCACAACGCTCATTCTTTGTCACCGCTTCTTGCATATAGCGTGCTTTTTCCACCGAAACAGTGAAATAGGAACATAATAAGTCTAAAATTTTCAATTGATAGCCATCAAAGAATGACTTCTTATCTGAAGCCAAAAACAAAACCGCTTCAATTTTCTGATTACGCGAAATTGGGACACAAAGGACACTTTGCATGCCATTAGGCGAATAATCTTTCGAAACCGATTCCCACTCTTTTCTTTCCGAATAGATGAGTGGCTTATTCTGTTCAAGAACCGATCCCGCAATTCCTTGTCCCGTGGATAAAAGGGCAAAATCGATATCAATGAACTTTTCATGTTCATAGGAACGGAGGAGCTCAAGCCAACCATCCTGATGGTCAAATAGATACGTATACTCTGAATCGAACATGTCCGAAACTTTCATGACAAATTGATCAATTACAGCCTTTTCCGTTAATAATTCTGAAAGGCCGTTACCGATGTCCCCTGCTTGCCGTAAATCAATATTAATTTTTTCCGAATTATTATAAAGGCGAATAATTAACGAAATAAAGAAAAAAGGAATTCCTATTAAAAAAAAAGCACCAGCTCCAACGAATTGCAATAAATAATAGAGCATAAGCGACAAGGGAAGAACAACAAGGATCATCGCATAGTCGACCAATAGATTTTTTGAAAAGAAAGCCGAGGTAACTTTTTTGTACATCGCATATAATCTTAGCGATACGTCATTTAATACTGTATGGATGAATTGATAGCAAAATACCGCAATAATAACAGGCCAAAATTCAATTGAGCCGATTTCCCCGCCCACTATATCAAAAACGATAGCTGCGATAATCGATAACAAGATATAAAGCGTCGAGTTAATGAAAAAACGTTGTAGCAACGGTAACTTACTTGGTAATGACAAAATGATTGCAAGGATTGAAATTTGCATGATGATCATTTCAATAAAGAGTCCATACATTAAAAAAGCGGGCACAGTCACCCACAGAACTAAAAATATCGGCATACCGTTCCATAATATCGGATAATAGGCTGTGAGGAATCCGAATACTATAAAAACCGCCACGTACATCCAATTTACTTGCACTGGAGGATAATTTAAAAAAACATAAATCAATCCAGTTGGAACGGTCAATAACCACAAAATGAAATAACCCATAGTGGACCTATTTGCAACCTTCATTACATATCCACTCCCAAATAAATAAGTCAAAAAAGGTAGAAGTAACCAAAAGCTTATCAGACCAAAACGAGTTTGTCACTATTATCCAAAAAAAGTTTTCCGGATAATCAATTCATTTAATAGGTCATAAGACTACTCAACAGATATAGCGAACCTGTTACTATTTTCTTTTCAACCTGCCCTTTAGATAGTATTATAGTATCACTTCCAGCTATTGTCACTCTTTTTCTTTGATGGTGGCAATATTCCATCAATTCCTCTCCCGTCGCCGCTTGCGGATGGGGAAACGTTAGAAATGTGAATGAGTTCGCAACTGATATCAGTTCATTCAATGTGTTCTCAATATCTTTCCCTTTCAACATCCCTATTACAAATTCCACTTTCTCACCTGGAAATTCAGAGCGAATTGTGTCTGCAAGTACTTTAGCAGCTGC
>CAZWAW010000101.1:0-9532 GCA_964632025.1 uncultured Sporosarcina sp. | reverse complement strand
GTTTTAATCGGCTAAGCATTTTTAAAATAAGGCCTTTCTTTTCAAAACCGGTAAGTGTCTGCAACTTGAATTTCGTTTCTTCAAGGAAACTTTCATATAAGGCAGCCTGTTCAGTCGTTAAAGGACAATATTCATTTTGCTCAAGTTTTTGCGGAAGATTGAGCTGTAAATCGGGATCACTCTTCGTTCTGCGAAGAAGGAATGGACGAATTTTTGCTCGTAGCTTTCGCTTATCCGCTTCAGAATCATCACGTTCAATCGGGATGATGAAGTTATCCGTGAACTTACGGAAACTGCCGAAGTAACCTTTGTGGATAAAGTCGAAAATTGCCCACAGCTCTGATAATCGGTTCTCTATCGGTGTACCGGTTAGTGCGATATGATGCTTGCCGCGTAGTTTTCGGATGACACGGGACTGTTTCGTCTGCATGTTCTTAATGTTTTGCGCTTCATCCAGTGTAATGCTGGCAAATTCCGTTTCTGCTAGCATTTCACCATCCTGAGAAGCTGTACCGTATGTTGTAAGAACGACGTCAGGCTTCAGTTGAGCCATTAGTTCTATAAAGCTTTCGTCTTTTGCACGCAATGGTCCGTAATGCGTATGGACAGAAAGTGTCGGTGCAAACCGTTCAATCTCTTTCTGCCAGTTGCCGAGAACACTCGTCGGACAAACGATGAGTGACGGTGAATCTGTATCAGGTCTAGCGTGGATATTCAGTAAATAGGTAATGAGCTGGATTGTCTTACCAAGTCCCATATCGTCGGCAAGGCATGCGCCAAAACTATTATCACGCATAAAGGTAAGCCAGTTATAGCCGTCTTCCTGGTATGGCCGAAGTTCAGCAAGTAAATCTTTTGAAATACCAGCTGTGGGAAGCCCTTTTTTATCGGCCAGCATTTCCATATATCCCCGAAGTGATTGGTGCATCGTGAAAGCAAAAAGCGGATCATCAATATCTTCGTCCTCTTCGAGAGGAACAATCTCTTCTGGCACGTCTTGGAAGAGTAGGTCTTTAACAGTCCATTCCCCGGCATCCGCGCGATCCATTAGATCACGAATTTTTCTGAGCCAAAGGGGATCGATATGGAACCATTCGTCTCCAGAGCGGATGTATTCTCGATTTTCATCGACGAGTTTACGGAATGAATCCCGGTCAATTGGGTTACCCGCAAGTGAGAAATTCCAATCAAAAGATAGCACTTCGTCCAAGCCTGTAGCTGATTTATACGATTGTATGCCTGCGTTCGTTCGAATACGCATTTTCGATTCTGTCACCGATTTCAACCATGCAGGCAGAATGACAGGATAGCCGAACGATTGCAGTAGCGGAAGGTCTTCTTTAATGAATGCCCGTACTTCTGGATCAGACATTGGCGTGGACAAAAAGCTTTCGCTTGAAGCAAGATCCACAGAGCCTAGAAATGATGTCATTTCGGATTGCTTTTTTACAACGTCTTCTGCGTATGCTTTCCATTTTGCAGGAAGGGCATCAGTCGCAGGGGCATTTACTTTCCGGGCGGCAGGCGTCCAATGCGCACCGCGTTCGCCGATAATAACCGTTTCAAGAAGCCATTCCGTATCTGTCTCAACTTCTGGTTCAGTTAAGCGGAAAGCAACACTGATTGGCATTGTGGAAGCGGATTCGCCTGGCCAGCCATACATCCGTAAATGGGGCAGCAGTGAAGCTAGCAAATCAGGGTTAATGGCAGATGCGGCAAGTTTGCTGCTAACTGCTTGGCTGATAACAGTTGCAGCCCCCTCTGATATACCCGCTTTGCCACCGTCAAACCGAATCGTGTTGCCGTCTACTTCTGCATAATTCCATAGATTAGGGTCGGTCCAGGCGGTAGTTGCCTCACGAATGGAAGCAAGCTGAGTATCGTCTTCATCCGTCAGTCCTACGAATGTAACATAGGGGTGCATAACAGAAAAAACTTGTAGCAGTTGGTCTGCCTGTAAATAAGCAACTTCGTCATCCATATTTGCAAGAAGCCCGTATAGTGCACGCTCATTGTTGAAGAAGAGGAAGGAAACAAGCTCATCTGGCGCGACTGTCAACCCTCTGCTATCTTCAGCGGCAATGGAAAAAAGTCCGTCTTCCATCAAGCGGATGCTCATGCGAAAAAGGCGGTTCAATGTGAATGTTCCGGTCATAAGTTCAAATTCCCTTTCTCCATTTCTTCCATCAATGCGCGTAGTCTGCGGTTTTTTTCACGCACTGTATCGATATATTGGTTCCAGAAATCAGCTTTTCCACTTTTCTTCGAACCAGTTTTCATTTGTTTAAACAATTTAACGGCACGCCGATAACTGTGACGGTTCTTTTCTTTGATGAAACCCATGGCAAACGTATGGAGTAGGGGCAAGACGGCTGATGGATCCGAAGCTAGTGCCACTTTTAAGCCGCCCGCCTCTGCGCCGTCATATGAAACGCCGTATCTATGCATGAGAGCCGCCCATTCACCGAACCGTTCACGTTCAACCAAAAAGTCAGCGTAAACATCGATGCCGGGTTCACCATATTGAGCAAACATGCTTTCACGTAACTCTTCTGAGAAATCTGCCGCTTCGAATAAACCATCGATGTCCCGCACAAAAGCAGGACGTGATGAAAGTGAAACAGATTCGCTTACGTAATCGCCGATGAAAGGCAACAATGCGTGCATAATAATAGCAAGGGCCTCAGTTTCATCATTATTTTCCGCTAGTTTTGCAAGCGGTAGCCATGTAGCAACATTAGCAGCTGTTACATGTGTAACGAGTTCTGCTAACTCATCATGTTCTCCTTGAATCAAGTGGAAAAAGGCGATGAAAATTCGTGCTTCCTCGGATTCTTCATTCGTGAGAATCGTTAGTTCAGTGTCTCGAGCAGCTCGAAACGGAAATAGTTGCTGCCAAAAAAGGCGATAGACTTGGAATCTCTCATGGAAAAGTCCAGAATTTCCAAGGGCGAATGTTCGAACGAGATCTTTCACTCGTTCATGGAAAGCATCTGCTTCAAATAGTTTCGGTTTTGCACCGATTGCATTGACGCTATCATTCAGCTTTCCGAGCTGTTCCGTTAACCAGTTTTGCACATACCACTTCCCGTAGAAAAAGGAAGTTGGTTCACCGCCGAGATGACTTTTTACATACGTCCATCCGGCATCCAGTACATGTAATCGATAATAGAGTTCAAAAAGAGGTTTCCATTCATATTCAAACGGAATGAGCGGAGTAGCTTTTTGATCAATTATAGAGGATTCATGGATGAATACTCCTGGATTTTCCGCTACTTCAATGGTACGAAGTGGTTGAGTTAAGCGTGTCAGGACGTAAATCCATGCATCAGGGGTACGGTCTGAAATGGACAGTGCCATCTGCTCAGATTCAGTTCTGCGCCATTCGTGGAGCCAATCGCTCAGAGAATGGTGTTGTGAATAAAGGTGAAATACGACTGCAATTCGGTGCGAACACCACCCAGCGAATCCGCATGTACAATTCGCATCTGCCTTGTTGAAAGAAAGACGAACGTTTTCTGAATCTACACCAAGGAGAGTCGCTATTACTGCGCCTTCAGATGGCGCGTATCTATAGGAATTGGTGGCACCATTTCTGACAAGAGCCACAGCACGTCTGATTACCAGTGCATTGGGCTCTATATCTGGCCGTAGGGCATGTTTAATTGTATTCATAAATTCATTTATTTCATTTTCGTGCAAGTAGGATACACGTTCGACAGTCATATTCATCGGACCACTCCCTAAGAAAAGCATTCCTTCTATTATACCGCTTTTCTCCAGTGAGCGGAAATGAAGTTATTCCATATCTTGTTCTTTTGTTTGTTTTATTTATAAAAGTTAAGAGCATTTTCGCTAAAAAAGTTGAAGAAGGGGTGAGGAATTGGAGAAACTTGTTCTATATGTACCTGATTTGGAGTTTCAGTTTTATCATAAAAAAGAATTTCAAGGAAGTATTACCCCGTTATCATGCACGAGTTCGCACGCCATTAAACATATCATCTACGAATCTGTGGAACGTAAATTGTATTTTCGCTCGGTGGCATTCGGCGCTATGGAATTTCAGCTTGTGATGCTCGACTTTAGGCATAACAAAATTGTATTCATGAGAAAGAGGGATTCACCTCGAGATGTAAATGAATGGTTATCATCACTACAATTTAATTTTGAACCGAGAAAGATGTCATTTGTAATGGAAAGACCAAAAAGAAATTATGCGGTGCAGCAACATATATAGATGATTCGCATACTATAATAATAATTTGTTAATACTGTTCACAAACTAGCCACAGTTGTGATAGACTGGTAACAATCAGAATATTCAATATTGGAGGGAGAAAGATGCTATCAGTTCAACGAATGACACCATTTTTTACAAGTCAAGAAGACTTTCATCTCCGACTGGTGTTCGCCTATCAATACTTCTCCATTCTTAAAGGGGGCGACGTATTTCAATTCATCCCATCAGAGGGGAAAGAAATCGTCATTAATACCAAGAGTTTGCAAGTCGAAAATCTCGGTGAAGTATTTGTTTTCCAACGGGGGAACCGATTTATTCGATTACCGCTCTACCAATTGCTCCTAATCTCAGATCTTCATATCCATTTGACGACTATTCTTGAAGGAACGATGGGGCTAGAAGTGGAAGCAGAGCCACCAGAAGTCGTAACGTTAGAAGCGGCTGGTATCGTTGAACAGTTGGAAGCAGATAACAGACTACGCATGATTGATTATGCACTCGAAACAGACAACATACAAATGTTCAATGAACTGACGGAAGGACTGCAGCAAAATTGAAAAGTGAAACTTAACAAACACCTGTCGTTAGCGGTTAACGGTAGGTGTTTTTTTATTGTCCTTTTACCTATAGATATTCAAAAGCAAGCCCACTTTGCCACCACGGCCGTACAGATTTTACATAGTTCAGCTTGTAATGAAGTAAAGTGCCACAATGAAAATGGTGGAACCTGTCAAACCGAATAGAAAATCTGGCCATGTCAATGCAGAAATTTCCTCTTTATTCATAGCTATCCGCCCCTTTGTCGATTTCCCGGGAAATAAGCCGGTATTCATTCCCCAACGAATCGGTTCTTTTATAGAAGGATGGACAAAAAGTCCACTTCTTAAACATGTTTTATATGTTTCTGTGGCCCAATAATTAAGAAGAATAGTAAAAAAAACATCGCTTGCTAGCATCCAAACATTGCAAATCTCTCAATTTTTGCTAAAGTAATCATAGAGGTTAAGGTGACTTCATCAAATTCAGCAATAGTGAGCAGAAAGGGATTACCGTAATGTTTTTTGACTTTAAGTTTTGGCACTTCTTGACGAATCCACATCAGTTGGCAAACCAACTTGGAAATACTTCGATGCGCGGCTTCAAAAAACGTGTGTTATTCGTAGCTTTTTTGGGTGTTCTTTTATTCGCCATTCGTGATATATGGGGGATGAATACAGAGTCAATCACAGCACTCCTGTCCACAATGACCACAACAGATTACACAATTGCACGATATGTTTCAGTAGTTGGTGCACTCAAGTGGGCGCTCATTTATATGGCATTTCATTTCTTTGGCTTTGCATACATATTAAGCCTATTGACGGCAATCCCGTTTAAAAAGTTATTACCATTGCAACTACTTGTGACGGGTATTCTACTGCTCGAAAAAGCAGTTGTCCTTCTTGTCTTTACGATGAAGGGCGCAACAACAAGTGTGTCGTTCCTATCATTTGGACCACTTGCAATAACATTTATTGATTCCTGGTACATCATTCTGTTCCTCAATCAATTGACAGTGACGACTGCACTTATTATTGCACTTCAATCACGGTTTATCCGTGCGTATCCAGTTGATACCGAACGAAAAGGGTTTATTTGGATACTTATTGGGATCCACGTAGCAATGGCTCTTATAGTAGCGGCTGTTGGATTTATTCCACTAGAAAGCTTGTTCCATTCCTTTGTAGAAGGAGGTGTTGGGCGTGAATAAAGTGACGAATATTGCTGTCGCTATCGCAATCAGTGCATTTCTAGCAGTGAATTTTTATCTACTGTTTTCCGATAAAAGCGTTATCACCAAATCAGTATATGTCGAGCGCTATGAACGTATGACAAGCAGTGATCATCGGGAAGAACTCGCAAAAGAAGGCTTTTTTGCACCCGAAGAAACTTATACAGTATATGTCGGTAATGACGATACGGTAGATTCATGGCTAGTTAAAGAAGGCGACCTCGTTACAGTAGGGGATGAAATCGCGATTCTACAAACAGAACGTGCAGAAGGACAGCGCGCAGTATGGGAAGCTGAACTCGAGGCTCTTCAACAACAGACATCATCCGTTCGAAGCATGATATCGGGTCTTGAGTCTGATCGTAAAGCAGCTCAATCGGATAGTTCTTCGAATGTGAATCGCAAAGACAATGTGTCGGAAAATGCAACCGACAAAAAAGTAGAAGTTGGGCTGAATGTAGATGTCCAAGTAGATGTGAAGCAGGATGGATCGTTTGCGCAGGCCATCGCAGCGGCTGAACAGGAACTTTCCGAAATCGAACGAGAGCAAACAGTTGTTGAAGCGCAATTAGCGCAAAATCCGGGGAGACCTGCACTAATTAGTCCCGTTGACGGTGTGATTTCTAAAGTAACACGTACAGGTTCTACGCTGTCAGTCGATATTTTCAGCTCACAAAAAGTGATTGTCACATATGCAAAAAATGACGAGTGGCACAAAATTGAAAGTGGCGACCAGGTCTTAATCCAAGGGGATGGCGTCGAAAACGCTGTAGAAGGAACTGTTCTTTCTGTTTCCCAGGCACCTGCAATCGACAACGAGTGGCTCCAAGCCTACAAAGTACTCGACGAAACCGAAGTGAAAAACCCACTTTCGTATTATGAAGTACGAATTTTGGCGGATGCTACCGATCAATCAGTGCCGTTTGGAACAAATGTCAATGCAATCGTTATTGTTAATGAAGCGCTGGATGCCATTTCAGTGAAAGAAAAATGGCTTCAAGACTTGTACAAAGAAACTGCGTATACGTGGATAATTGGCAAAGATGGGCGTGCCAAGCAAGTGAAAATTGCGACACCGTTTGCATGGGAAAATAGGGCGGTCGTGTCGCAAGGACTCAAACTTGGAGATGTAGTTGTCTATGAACCTGCACTTGTGACGTACGGATATGAGCCAAGAGCATTCATGTCATTGCCTACAGAGTTGCCTTCAAAACAACAATTGAGAGCATTCGGATGGAGAAATTACATGAAATATATATTTATACGTTAAAATTGAATAAAAATAGACTGCCATCCGATTCCAGTCGGGTGGTTTTTGTTGTTATCAATACTTCCGCAGCAACTGGTGAAGGTAACTTTGTCGATATCAGCTATTACTTGGAAAAAGGAGTTCCTTTTTTTATCCATAAATAATAAAGATTAAGCGCTGAAAAAAAGGGTATTAAACAGATAAGGAGAATTACTACTAAACAACGATCGAATACCTAAAAAAAGGAAGTGCACCCATGACAAACTGGAATACAGAAGCAATCGAATTACTTGAAAAGAAGCCGAAGCAACAAAACTGGGGAGCAAGAAGAGCCGCAAAAGATAAGAAATATAAATCATCATCCAAATTAGTGGAAGACTATATTGTACTCGATTTTGAAACGACGGGTTTGCGTGCTGGCGCTGATAAAATCATTCAAATTGGTGCCATAAAGTATGTCAATCATGAAGTGAAAGATATGTTTAATACATTCATCAAGCCCTTCCGTCATATCCCTGAGACAATTACCCGACTCACAGGCATTTCAAATGACATGGTCGAATGGGCACCGAGTATCGAGCAAAAAATTGAAGAACTGCTCGAATTCATCGGAGACTTACCAATCATAGCTCACAATGCATCGTTTGATATGGGTTTCCTTTATGCACTCGACAACATCGAAGGCATTAGCATTCCTGAGTATATCGTCATCGACACCGTCAAACTGGCTCGAAAAAAAATCACCGAAGCTCCCAACCACAAACTGACCACATTAACGGAATTTTTGCAGCTCGAACATGACGCCCATGATGCCATCGGTGATTGTGTCGCAACAGCGGCCATTTACCAATATTGCATACAAAAGCATGTTTAAATAACTCTCGCATAAACTACTAAGTCGGCTATGACTGGTGAAAGACTTTTGCGATGATCAAGGCAGATAAATAAGCGGATGGAAAGGGGGATATCGAGGTGGGAAAAAATATGTGGGCAATCTGTATAGCGGCAGTTTTAAGTGTAGTTTTTGGTACAACGATAGGCGTGGCAGCGGCAAACGAGCCAACACATTACATAGGGCTTCATGACCGGTTATTGGATTTTGACAACGTTCAAGTTATCGACAACGACATGAAGGTCCCACTTAGCGAAATTACAAAAGTTCTCTACATTCCACTAGAACAAGAAAAAGGCGTAACTTATCTTCGCAAACGCAGCATCGTAATCAGTTATGACCAATCCACGAAACTGACATCGAAAGACGGCGTGGAACTCAGTTGGTCTCCAATCGTCGACGTCAACGGCACGCTCTACATCAGTGCCAAATACATCGCCAGAGAGATGGGCTTCAAAGTAGAATACATCCAAAAACAAAAAACGCTGCGTATTTATCGCGATGACTACGAGCATATGAGCCACGCAGATTACGAAAAACATGTTAAACAATTGTTGGACAAAAAAACACCAGCCAAACCGCCAGTTAAGCCGACAAAACCCGGCACGAAATCCGCCACAACTGTCTACTTGACCTTTGATGACGGCCCCAATAAATTCACAACAATCAACAACGCAACACTAAAAAAATATAACGTCAAAGGTACATTCTTCTTCCTAGGAAAACACATGAAAAACAACGAGGAAATCGTTAAAATAGTTGCCAGCGACGGTCACTACATCGGCACGCATAGCATGACACACGACAAAGACAAAGTATATAAATCCGCAAAATCATTCATCGATGAAATGAACGAAGGAGCCGAACTCGTCAACGAAATGACCGGTAACGATGCTAAACTAATCCGTGTTCCATACGGTAGCAAACCACACGTCACACCGGCCATGAAAAAACAGCTCAACCAAAAAAACTATAAAATGTGGGACTGGGATGTCGACTCCAATGACTGGAAATACACAGACAAAGAAGCTGACAAAATCGTCAAAAACGTCCTTACCGGCGTCGATAAAGCCAACAAATCCGGCGACCATAACATTATCGTCTTGCTACATGACCGTATTCAAACAACAAAAGCCTTACCAGAAATTATCGAATGGCTACAAAAAGAAGGCTATACTATTAAAACATACGAACCCGAGCACCACATCATCCAAAACTTCTTAAGTGACACCACATTATAACCAAAAAACCGCCTGAGAGGCGGTTTTTGTATGGGATGAAATGGTGAACGATCATATATCGTGTTCCACCGAGCATATCTATGGGCGAGCGATCGTATCTCCCATGTAACCGAGCATATCGCCGGGCGAGCGATCATAT
>CAZWAW010000100.1:0-9605 GCA_964632025.1 uncultured Sporosarcina sp. | reverse complement strand
TTGGAATTGGTTACAGTAAGCATTCATTCGGCGGCGGATTTAGTCGTTCTCTTTCTATAGAAGAAGCCACAAACGACACAATGAAAATTTACCGAACTTGCGTGGCTCTATTTGAAAAATTTCACGACGGCCGTCCCGTTAGAAATCACGATTTCCATAACCAATTTAGAAGATGAAACATCGATGAGCTAAGTTTCTTTGATGAGCATAAGCTCAGGAATCGTAAGTTAGGCATGGTTATGGATAATATCCGTGATAAATACGGATCCATAGCATTATTACGGGCTGTGTCGCTCACGGAAGATGGTACGGCAATCGGTCGTTCGAAGTTAGTTGGCGGACATAAGTAATGGAGGAATAACATGATAAGAGATCGTGGCAATATTAAGTGGACGGCTATGATGTTACCTGAACACATTGTGGAGTTGATTAAATGGATGGATAAAGATCGTTATGAAGAGCGCACAGAACTCAGTGAGTGGGACCTGCGATCGATTCAAGAGGAAATTGAAACGTCGTATAAGCGCAAATATGAAGCGCTTATCAAAACTTGGAAAGACGGGAAAGTAAAAACTCGTGGGGGAACTATAAAATTACTTGATTTGAGGACTGAGTGTATTGTGCTTGATAATCCATTTGGACCTGAGAGGATTCCGGTTTTAGATATCATTGGTGCACAATGCGAAGAATAGCGAACAGGGAAAGGCGCCCACTCAATTAAGAGTGGACGCCTTTGAATCCGATATTTTGCGGATACCGGATTGCATTTAATTGGTTCGGAAACCAAACTTCAGTATATCTCTCTTATCAAAATTTGTCAATCCTATAATTAGAATTATTTGTTTATTACCCAAAGACTTGACTACCTTCTACATAAATTTATTTCCTCCAATTATTTACGATGAAATCCGTTACAGTATCCTGTGCTTTTTCAGCGCCTTCCCTGACTTCATCATTCAAATACGAAAGGGAAAACAGCCACCAACTCGATTGAGAAGATGGTGGCTGTTTTTATTGTATTTTCTTTCAGCAAAGCAAATCTACTTAAAAATTTCACCTGTACCCCAGAAGAACACCTTACAATATAGTTAAATGGGAAAGCTGAAATTGTGTGATATGCTTTAAACACTGGGTATATAAGTATTGCACATATACGATACGTAATTATATGAGCCCAGTCAAATACTGGGTAAAAGACACACCTCCTAAGTGGTTATCTTAACCATGCCCGGGGTGTTTTTTTATTAATATTGCGTATGAACAGACAAATCAAAGAATAAGCACGCAACTATCAATAGCCTCCATCTATTTAATCACTTTGTTGCCTCGATGACGCAAGAAATAAATAAACTGCGCAACTAATGTGGCCGGTAAATTTAAGAGATTGCCTTGCAGATTATATTGTAACTGTTGCTGCTCAAAACTCATTTTTTCATAGGAGTCATTATGTGTTAAACCAGACTCTTTCAGCTCTTTTCTTGTTGCTGCAATATTGCCATATTGAACTGGAATCATAATAAGAAAGTAAATCACCAAAACCGAACCGATGACCCAGTATTCCATCACTTTATTTTCCTCCTTTTCGAATAATTGGTCGTTAGTATTTTTACGAAAGAAACAGTAAAAGGTTTCGTTTTAAGTTATTTTTAATTTCGAAATCGATTTTTTGCAGGAAACTCGCTGTCCTGCTATGATAAAGAAGTAAATAGAGAGGGGTTTGATTATACATGAATATGAATTTTGATCTTTATATGAATGATATCCTTAAAACAGCACGTTCGGAGATGGAAGCTGGTGGATATGAGCAGCTGACAACGCCTGAGCTTGTGGAAGATGCTTTTAAACGTCCGGGCACGACACTTGTTATGGTGAACTCGGTTTGTGGTTGTGCAGGTGGTATCGCACGTCCAGCGGCTGCACACGCAGTGCATTATGACAAACGTCCGGATCACTTAGTAACTGTGTTCGCAGGACAAGACAAAGAAGCGACTGCACAAGCACGTATGCTTTTCGGGGAAGATCATTTACCTTCTTCACCATCATTCGTATTGATGAAAGATGGCAAGATGGTAGCTGAAGTTGGACGTTATGAAATCGAAGGACATGATCCAATGTCTGTTGTGACAAACCTACAAAGCCAGTTCGAGGAATATTGCGAAGAGCTATAAAGAGAAAAACTATAAAGTGAAAAACAGTCCGTATGTGCATCTAGCACATACGGACTGTTTTTTTATGACATAATCATGCTAAGGCCAAACATAACACTTGAAGCAAGCATTGCGCCAACCATTACCAAAACGATAACTTTTTGTACTTTAGGGTTGCTCATTAGTCAAAACTCCTTAAGCTTAATAGTTCTATTTTAACAGAATTTATGAATATCACAACATCTAGTCATTTAATGAGGTAAAATGTACAATAGGGGGAGGGGAATTGTTATGCAAAAAGTAGACCACGTTGGAATTGCTGTCAAAAGTATCGATCTATCACTAGACTATTACATACATACGCTCGGGCTTACGCTTTTAGCAGTTGAAGAAGTTGCCAGTCAGAACGTACGCGTTGCATTCATTGACGCCGGGAATATTAAGCTTGAATTATTGGAACCACTGGGGGAAGATGGACCAATTTCGAAATTTATTGAAAAACGCGGCGAAGGTGTTCATCATATCGCATTCGGCGTGACGGATATTCGTTCAAGGATGGCTGAGCTGCGAGAAAAAGGCGTTCAGTTGCTACAAGAAGAACCAAAACCGGGTGCTGGCGGAGCTGAAGTAGCGTTCCTTCATCCTAAATCATCCTTCGGCGTTTTGTATGAACTATGTGATAAAAGTGGCAAAGGGGACTGACAAAATGGATATCTATGATAAAATTAATGAATTGTATGATAGAAAAAGAGTAATTGAACTGGGTGGCGGAGACGAGCGAATTGCTAAACAGCATGAAAAGGGGAAATTGACAGCAAGAGAACGAATTGACCTGCTGCTAGATCCGAACTCATTTGTTGAATTAAATCCGTTTGTTGTCCACCGCACACGTGATTTTGGTATGGACAAGCAAGTTGGACCCGGGGACGGTGTGGTGACAGGCTACGGAAAAGTTAACGGCAGACCGATTTATTTATTCTCACAAGATTTCACTGTTTTCGGAGGAGCGCTTGGGGAAATGCATGCGATGAAGATCGCTAATGTCATGGATCTCGCTGCAAAAAATGGCGCACCATTCATCGGACTAAATGATTCGGGCGGAGCACGGATTCAAGAAGGTGTCGTTTCACTTGACGGCTATGGTGAAATTTTTTATCGTAACGCCATCTACTCCGGTGTTATCCCGCAAATATCGGTCATTCTCGGGCCTTGTGCAGGCGGCGCAGTTTATTCGCCAGCTATCACAGACTTTGTATTTATGACGGATGAAACGAGCCAGATGTTTATCACAGGCCCGAAAGTAATTGAGACGGTTACTGGAGAGAAGATATCTTCTGAAGATCTCGGCGGTTCGAAAGTACATAACTCGATCAGCGGGAATGCCCATTTCAGAGGTGAAGATGAGAAGACGGTTCTCGAAAATGTTCGAAAATTACTTGCTTATTTACCGCAAAACAATACGGAAAAACCACCAATCGCGGCTTATGATGAAGCAGATGATTACCGTGGAAATTTGGCAGATGTCGTACCATATGAAACAATTCGTCCATATGACATACGACGTGTCATCGAACAAGTCGTCGACACGGACTCTTTCATGGAAGTTCAAGCTGAATTTGCGAGAAATGCTGTCGTCGGATTGGCGCGTATGAAAGGGGAACCGGTCGGCCTCGTTTGTAATCAGCCGAAAGTAATGGCAGGCGGGCTCGATATTGATTCATCCGATAAAATTGCACGCTTCATCCGATTCTGTGACTCTTTCAATATTCCAATCATAACGTTTGAAGATGTGACTGGATTCTTCCCAGGCATTAAACAAGAGCATGGTGGGATAATTCGCCACGGCGCAAAAATCTTGTATGCTTATTCGGAAGCGACTGTGCCAAAAATAACGGTTATCCTTCGAAAGGCATTTGGCGGTGCTTATGTTGCACTGAACTCCAAATCAATCGGAGCTGATATTGTCTACGCTTGGCCAAATGCTGAAATTGCAGTTATGGGCGCACAAGGCGCCGCGAACATCATCTTTGCCAGAGAAATTGCTAATAGCGAAGATCCGGAAGCGATGCGTGCAGAAAAAATCGAGGAATACCGAGAGAAATTCTCAAATCCTTATGTTGCGGCATCACACGGTATGGTCGATGATGTTATCGATCCGCGTGAAACACGCATTAAACTATTGCAAGCGCTTGACATGATGCGCAATAAACAAGAAACTAGACCGAAGAAGAAACACGGTAATATACCGTTATAATTAAGGGGATGCTTTAAATGAATAAACAAAGACTACTTGAAGAGTTTTTTGAACTCGTACAAATTGATTCAGAAACGAAAAATGAACGTGCAATTGCTGATGTTTTAACACTAAAAATGGAAGCACTCGGTTTTGATGTCGAGGAAGATGATTCTGATGATCGTACTGGACATGGTGCAGGTAACTTAATTGCGACGTTGAAAGGGACTGCTGAAGGCATCGATCCGATTTATTTCACATGTCATATGGACACTGTTGTTCCTGGTCAAAGTATTAAACCTGAATTACGTGAGGATGGTTATGTCTATTCTGACGGGACGACAATTCTTGGCGCAGATGATAAAGCGGGGATTGCGGCCCTATTTGAAATGGCACGTACGTTGAAAGAAAGCGGTAAGCCACATGGCGACATTCAGTTCATTATTACAGCTGGTGAAGAAAGTGGCCTAGTCGGCGCGAAAGAGATGGATGCGTCATTGATTACAGCGAAATACGGTTATGCTGTAGACAGTGACCAAAAAGTGGGCGGTATCGTAACTTCTGCACCGTTCCAAGCGAAATTATGGACGACAATCCATGGCAAAACAGCACATGCTGGCGTTGCACCTGAAAAAGGAGTTTCTGCCATCAATATCGCTGCCAAATCGATTGCTGCAATGTCACTGGGTCGCATTGACTCAGAAACAACTGCTAATATCGGACGTTTTGAAGGTGGACAAGCAACGAATATTGTCTGTGATGAAGTGCGTATTTTAGCAGAAGCAAGATCTATCAATCAAGAAAAGCTGAATGAACAAACTGAACATATGATTCGTACATTTGAGCGGACTGCTGAACTAATGGGCGGAACAGCTGAAACAGAAGTTCAGCTTATGTACCCTGGATTTAGTTTTGAAGAAGACGCTGAAGTCGTCCAAACAGCTATGAAAGCCATCAAGAATATCGGACTAACGCCGGAACTAATGACTAGCGGCGGTGGAAGTGACGGTAATGTATTCAACGGCGCAGGTATTCCAACAGTTACACTAGCTGTCGGTTACGAAGAAATTCATACGAAAAATGAACGCATGCCAGTTGAAGAGTTGAACAAGCTGACAGAACTCTTGCTTGAAATCGTCCATGTAACAGCAAATAAGTAATAGGGGGTTATTGGGTGAGTGATTTGAAAGCAGTTATTGTTCAGTGTGGTAACGAGGAATACGCGATTGCTGTCGATGCTGTCGTGTCAATCGAGCGTCTCGAACAAGTAAACCCGATACCACATCTTCCCGACTATATGCTCGGACTTATGCGTATTCGTGGAGAACTTGTTCCGATCCTGGATTTTGAACAGATTCTTTATGGTAAAACTGCAAAAGGGTATGAAGATGCACGTGTTGTGGTAGTTCAGACTGGAAGTTTATACATTGGACTCCTCGTTCTGGATGCAAAAGAAATTCTTGATATTCCAGAAAGTACTTTAACTTCATCGGGACTTATGGCATACTCAAGAACACCCTATTTCACGACAGTGGCAAATTTAGAAAACCGAATGATTACCGTTGTCGATCCCTTGATTTTATCTCAAACGCTTGCTGGGATGGATAAAATCGGCGAGTACGTGGAAGCACAACTCGCACAAGAAAACTAACTGTAAGCCGGGCAGTGTCATCTGTCCGGTTTTTGCATGTTATAATTAAATATATTAAACACATGAATACCTAAAATAAACTAAGCACCGTAGCGAATTCAATGGCATTTTTCATTTCAACATAAGAATATAAAAGTGAAGGAGGGGAATGTGTCGTGACAACGGTTGGTGAATCGCAAGCAAAGGTCATTCTTCATCTTGATATGAATAGTTTTTTCGCATCCGTTGAACAAGCACATGACCCTTCCTTGAAAGGTATCCCGATGGCGGTTGCCGGTAATCCAAAAGCACGGAAAGGCATTCTTGTGACGTGTTCCTATGAAGCAAGAGCGCTTGGCATTTACACGACGATGACCGTCGGCGAGGCGAAACGGCTATGCCCAGACCTAGTAATTGTCCCGCCCGACTTCGAAAAGTATCGAATCGCTTCGTCTGCGGTTTTCGATTTGTTACGAACCTTTACTGATCTTGTGGAACCGGTGTCAATTGATGAGGCGTATATCGATATTACGGCGATTGGTGGATTGACCAATGCTGTGAATATTGCATCCGCTATGCAACATCGCCTTTTACAGGAGCTCGACCTACCGTGTTCGATTGGTATTGCGCCGAATAAGTTTCTTGCAAAGACTGCCTCCGATATGAAAAAACCGATGGGCATCACGATTTTACGGAAGCGGGAAATCGAATCCATCTTGTGGCCACTTCCGGTTATTGAAATGCATGGAATTGGGAAGAGTACAGAGAAAAAGATGAATGAATTGGGCATCTATACAATCGGAGATTTGGCAACAACAGATGAAATCACCATCAAATCGTCTTTTGGAAAACACGGCATCAGACTACACCAACGTGCCAATGGTATTGACTACCGTCTTGTAGACCCTGAAGCTGCTGAAGAACGAAAAAGTTTCGGCAGCTCAACGACATTACCGGTAGATGAAACTGATTTGGATGAATGCCTGAAGGTTTTCAAATGGCTGGCGTCCAAAGTAGCGAACCGTCTTGATAATAGACAATTAGCCGGTACAGTCATTATGATCCAGATACGTACAGCCGACTGGCGTAATCATTCGCGTAGCCGAACAGTCCTCAATCCTCTTTATAAAGAACAAGACATTTACAAAGAAGCTGCAGATTTGTTTACAAGGCATTGGGATGGCGAACCAATACGACTTCTTGGTATTACCGTTTCAAATGTGGTTATGATGGACGAACTACATGAACAGCTATCAATTTATAATTTTGAAAAACATGCGAAAGAAGAGACAATGGATACTTTGCTTTCGCAGCTAGAACAAAAATTCGGTCCCGGAACAGTGAAGCGGGGCATGAAATGAAAGGTGGATATCCGTTATGGAACTACAATTTTTAGGGACAGGTGCGGGTATGCCGTCCAAAATGCGTAATACGTCAGCCGTCATTTTGAATTTGTCGGCCGAAGGGGAAGGCTACTGGTTATTCGATTGTGGAGAAGCGACGCAACACCAGATATTACATACATCGTTAAAACCACGGAAAATCGGCAAGATATTTATAACGCATCTGCACGGCGATCATATTTTCGGATTGCCCGGATTAATAGGCTCGCGTTCATTCCTTGGTGGTGAGGAGCGACTTGATATTTACGGACCTTCCGGATTGGATGAATGGCTGAAGACAACGTTGCGCGTGACCAATACACATTTAAACTATGAGCTAATTATTCATGAAATCGGGGAAGGCGTTGTTTTTGAAGATGCCGATTACCGTGTAACCGCGAAAAGGTTACAGCATATTATCCCGTGTTTAGGTTATCGGATTGAGCAAAAGCCACTCCCAGGAAAATTACTCATTGCCAAGGCGAAAGAAGCAGGTGTACCAAACGGTCCGCTACTGAAACAGTTGAAAAGCGGAGAAGACGTGGTATTGGAAGACGGGCGAGTTGTTGTCAGTTCGGACGTCACCGGGGAACCGCAAGAAGGATTTACAATTGCCATTCTAGGTGATACAAATTATTGCAGCGCGGCTGTTGAACTGGCGCGAGACGCGGATATTCTCGTTCATGAGGCTACGTTCGATATAGATACAGGAAATCTGGCGAAAGAATATGGCCATTCAACAATCGGTGATGCAGCACGGGTAGCGCAAGAAGCAGGAGCGAAAACGCTCATTGCCAATCATATTAGTGCGCGTTTCATGCCAAGCGACGTAGTTCAATTGCAGAAACAAGGGGAAGCAATCTTCTCAGAACTCCATATCGCGGAAGACTTTTCGCGATTCGAATGGAAAAATGGCGAAGTTATTCGAGACTAAACAAGTAGTAGAGATGATAAAGGTATTTTTCGGTCGTCATAATTACTTGACCTTAGAAATGCTTTAGTCAAAAATATGAAAGCAAAAACCCGATTTCTACCTACAACAGGAAGAATCGGGTTTAGTGTATTCATCAAACATTATTTAACAGGAACCACTTGTCCCTTTGTCATATTTTCCAATTCATCAGGCGTTAATTGAAACACGGCTTTCGGATGTCCAGCCGCTGCCCAGATTGTTTCGTACTGGAAGAGATCTTCGTCAATTAAGGTTAGCACGGGATTTATATGCCCCAATGGAGGAACCCCACCAATAACAAACCCTGTGGATTCACGGACAAAATCGGCATCAGCTTTACCTAGTTTGTCATTTAGCGTTCGGGCAATTAGTTTCTCATCAATACGATTGATCCCACTCGCAACAACCAATAATGGCTGGTTTGTACTTTTTAGTTTAAAAATAATCGATTTAGCAATCTGTGCGACCCCACATCCCAAGGCATCCGCCGCTTCTTGAGCAGTTCGAGCGCTATCTGTCAATTTAACTACCTCGTTTAGATGTCCCATTTCTAGTAGTTTCTTCTGTACTTGCTGAACACTCTGTGTTAAGTTCTGCATTCATCCCAATCCTTTCAAGCGTTTTCGACTGAACTCGAATAACAAATTGTTGTTAATAGACAATATTCTACAAAGCGATAGCCTTTTCCTTCACTTTTCTTGGATTCATTAATAAAGCTGTTTATGCGCTAGGCTAAAAGTGTATAGTTAGGTACTGTAATTAATGGAAAAAGTGATTGCTTTTTTATGATATTTTTTTAAACACTAACGTTCTTTTTATATAATATTATTTTGTAGCATCTTACAATAAAGGAGTAGTACCACTCCTAATAAGGGGTAGTGCTACTCCTTTTATAGCAGTCAAGATTAAGCGTTAACAAGGACTGTCGTTAAAACATCCAGCCTCGCTCATACTGTTTCGGTGACTGAATCTCAACATGAAGGTCTTTTGCCGCTGTATATGCCCAGTATGGGTCTCGTAATAGTTCGCGTGCCAGCAAAATCATATCGGCACGGCCATTTTTCAAAATTTCTTCGGCTTGAATACCAGTGGTGATAAGGCCAACTGCACCTGTTGCTATATCGGCACCCTCTTTAATTGTTTCGGAAAATTTCACTTGGTAGCCTGGGAATGCATCTATAGCGGCAGGGACGACTGCTCCGGAACTGACATCAATTAGATCAACGCTTTGCTCCTTCATCCACTTCGCCATTTCGACGTA
>CAZWAW010000099.1:0-9926 GCA_964632025.1 uncultured Sporosarcina sp. | reverse complement strand
ATTTTAGCGGTAATTTATGAGAATTCAGATAAAAAAGGGATTGCCGAGCGTCTAAATAGAAAATTGGATGTTTTAACTTCCCTCCCTAGTACTTATATCATTTCTGGCGATCACATGAAACCTGAAGCTACAACTCTCGAACAAGCAGGAGACATTGGACTCGAACAACTTTTAGAACGGCTACAAACTGTCAAAAAAGCGGAGTTCCTTGTCGGCCGTCATTTGCCACGTGAAGACGCGGTTAAACTTTCTAATACAGAATTCATGGCATTTGCAGAAGAGACTTTTGACCAACTGCTACCTGTTTATGATGTAGTCATTAATAAAAAATAAAAGGAATGCTCTCGCTTAGCGCGAGGGCATTCCTTTTATTATTTCTTCACCATTTGAATCTTTTGCCATTTGAACAACACGGTAACAGACATAACCGCTCGCTTCCTCAAATTCCTTGCACAATGTTTTTTCTTCCGCCATGGAAGGAACCACTTTTTTAAATCCCCGATATGTCTCCATCAACTTTTCTCCAGCGATACCTGATTCATACGCCTTTTCAACTGCCTCATAAAATGCCGCGACTGCTATAATTTCTGCGGTCGACCAGTCATGTCTAATTGGATAATTATAATCCATGTTAATTCGCTCCTTTTACTTTATAAATATATGTTGATTAAAGAATTCCATTGAACGGCATCTTCGCTCAGTTTATATAAATATTCATTTGTTCAACAAATACAGTTTAATCTTTTACATATTGTTTTCATTTTATAACTTAATCTATCATGTTTCCAACTAAAAAAACCGTCGATGAGGATATCTTGCTGCCTCATCGACGGTTTTAATCTCGGATTCTAGATACTTATTTCGAAATCATATGAATCGGTTTACCCAAAGCGACTTCCGCCGCTTCCATTGAGATTTCACTCAATGTTGGGTGAGCGTGAATTGTCATTGCGATATCTTCAAGCGTCATTCCCGCTTCGATTGCAAGAGCAAGTTCAGATATCATATCTGATGCACTTTCACCCACAATTTGCGCTCCAAGTAGAAGACCGTCTTCTTTACGTGATACAAGTTTGACGAAACCTTCTGAAGCATCAAGCGCAAGCGCACGTCCATTAGCCGCAAACGGGAATTTCCCTACTACCGTTTCATAACCTTCATCTTTTGCCTGTTGTTCGTTCAAGCCAACAGCTGCAAGTTCAGGGTCAGTGAAACAAACGGCAGGAATCGCCAAGTAATCAACTACAGACTTTTCGCCTGAAATCGCTTCTGCAGCAACTTTTGCTTCATAAGAAGCTTTATGTGCAAGCTGAAGTCCTGGAACGATGTCACCAATTGCATAGATATTTGGAATGCTTGTACGGCATTGTTTGTCGACTTCGATAAGACCGCGTTCAAGGAACTTGATGCCCATCTCTTCTAATCCAATTTCATCCGTATTCGGACGACGACCTACAGTAACAAGTGCGTAATCAGCTTCGACTTTTTTCTCTTCTCCGCCCACTTCGTATGTGACTGTAACGCCAGTAGCTGTTTCTTCAACGCCTTTTGCAGATGCTTTAACAACGACTTCGACGCCTTTTTTCTTCAAGCCCTTTTTAACGATTTGTGTCATTTGTTTTTCAAAACCTGCAAGAATGTCATTGCCGCCTTCAATAATCGTTACTTCTGAACCAAGATTTGCATATGCAGTTCCTAGCTCAGTACCGATATAACCACCACCGATAACGACAAGCTTACCCGGTAATTCTGTAAGAGCCAAAGCGCCCGTAGAACTAATCACGCGTTTTGTAAATTTGAACGTTGGGATTTCAATCGGACGTGAACCCGTTGCAATGATTGCATTTTTGAATTTATATGTTTGCGCAGACGTTTCGTCCATCACACGTACTGTGTTGCTATCGACGAAATAAGCTTCACCTTGAACATAATCAATTTTGTTGCCTTTTAGAAGTCCTGCAACTCCGCCAGTCAACTTGTTGACAACACTATCTTTGAAAGCTTGCGCTTTAGTGAAATCAAGTTTTACTTCTGTTGCTGTAATTCCCATTGAATCAGAATTTTTAGCATTGGCATAACGGTGTCCGACAGCAATTAGTGCTTTTGAAGGAATACATCCTACGTTCAAGCACACGCCACCAATATCTCCTTTTTCAACAACGATTACTTTTTGACCCAATTGTGCCGCACGAATTGCTGCGACATATCCTCCTGGTCCAGAACCTACTACAAGTGTATCTATTTCGATTGGAAAGTCTCCTACTACCATTGTTTACGCCTCCATTAATAAAAGTTCCGGATTTGCGAGCAATCTCTTAAGGTGGTTCAACGCATGTTGTGCAGTAGCGCCGTCGATCATCCGGTGATCGAATACCAATGACAATGCTAACATAGGTGCCGCTACGATTTCACCATTTTTTACAACAGGTTTTTCTGCGATGCGGCCAATTCCGAGAATTGCAACCTCAGGATGATTAATGATTGGTGTAAACCATTGTCCTCCTGCAGACCCAATATTCGTGATTGAACAAGATGCACCCTTCATTTCAGCAGGTGATAATTTACCATCGCGTGCTTTAACTGCAAGGCTGTTGATTTCATCAGAAATCGCGAAAATCGATTTACGGTCCGCATGCTTGATAACAGGAACAAGAAGTCCACGATCAGTGTCTGCAGCGATACCAATATTATAATAATGCTTCTGTACAATTTCTTGCGTTGCATCATCGAGTGAGCTGTTGAACGCCGGGAATTCACGTAATGTCGAAACAAGTGCTTTAACGACATAAGGCAAATACGTAAGTTTGATATCTTTTTCTGCCGCAATATCTTTGAACTTTTTACGATGTGCAACGAGTTCTGTAACATCCACTTCGTCAAGTAACGTAACATGCGGAGCAGTATGTTTTGAATTGACCATTGCTTTTGCAATTGCTTTTCGGATTCCAGACATTTTTTCGCGTGTTTCCGGGAAATCGCCTTCAAGATGAACTGGAGCCGGAGCTGAAGTTTCTTGTGCAACGCTTTCCACTTGTACTTCTTGTTCAGCCACTACTAGTGCTGGAGTAACTTGTGTTTGTCCACCATTCTTGAATGACTCGATATCTTCTTTCAAGACGCGGCCATTTTTGCCTGATCCTGCAACTTGCTGGATTTCGACACCTTGCTCACGCGCAAATTTACGTACAGAAGGCATTGCAATAATTCGACGATTCGGATCGACGTCTGTTTGTGCTTGTACACTTGCAGATGGAGCAGTTACTGTTGTCGTCGGTTCATCCTTAGGCGCCTCTTCTTTTGCAATTGGTTGACCTGCTTCAGCTGTTGCTTGAACTTGTGCTTCAGTTTCAGCGTTGTCATCCTCTTCAGTTTTCACATTTTCATAACCAGGTGCATCGAAGCGAATTAATACATCCCCCACGATTGCAACTGTACCTTCGGAAACGACTAATTCTTCTACAGTACCCGTAACCGGTGATGGAATTTCTACTACTGCTTTATCGTTCTGGATTTCAAGAAGTATGTCATCTTCATTGATTTTATCGCCTTTAGCGACAAACCACTTTACGACTTCCCCTTCATGGATTCCTTCTCCGATATCTGGTAAACGGAATTCATATGCCACGCGATTCATCCTTTCTTAGTTCAGACTTTATTAGAACGTCAATACTTTTTTAGCAGTTTCAATAATATCTTTTGCATTTGGAAGCCACGAATTTTCGCCTTGTGCGAATGGATAGATCGTATCCGGTGCCGTTACACGAAGAACAGGCGCTTCAAGGCTAAGAATTGCACGTTCTGTAATTTCAGCTACGATGTTCGCAGCGATTCCTGCTTGTTTCTGTGCTTCTTGTACAACCATTGCACGATTTGTTTTCTCAACAGATGCAATGATTGTTTCGATATCCATTGGTTGAATTGTACGCAAGTCGATAACTTCTACTGAGAAGCCTTCTTTTTCAAGCTCTTCAGCCGCTTTCAAGCTTTCGTGAACCATTGCGCCGTATGTGATAATTGAAAGATCTTTCCCTTCACGTTTCACATCCGCTTTGCCAAGTGGAATCGTGTACTCTTCTTCAGGAACTTCTTGTCTGAATGAACGGTACAGTTTCATATGTTCAAGGAAAATGACCGGATTGTCGTCGCGAATTGCAGAAATCAAAAGCCCTTTTGCATCATAAGGCGTTGAAGGAATAACAACTTTCAACCCTGGTTGTGAAGCTACAAGACCTTCAAGGCTGTCAGCGTGCATCTCAGGTGTTGCTACGCCTCCTCCGAATGGTGAACGGATTGTAACGGGCGCATTAAAACGACCTGCACTACGGAAACTCATGCGTGCAAGTTGACCGCTAACTGAGTCAATTACTTCATAAAGGAAACCAAAGAACTGAATTTCCATAACTGGACGATAGCCTGTAAATGCTAAACCGATCGCTAATCCGCCAATACCAGATTCTGCAAGCGGTGTATCGAATACACGTACCTCGCCAAATTCTTTTTGCAAGCCTTCAGTTGCACGGAAAACTCCGCCGTTATTTCCAACGTCTTCACCGAAGACGAGGACGTTTTCATCATTTTTCAGCTCTGTACGTAGAGCATCAGTTATTGCTTGAATCATCGTCATTTGTGCCATCGGTTACTTCGACTCCTTCTCTGTGTAAACGGCTAGCTGTTCTTGCAAGTTGTACGGTAGCTCGCCTTTGTACATGATGTTAATAAAATCGCTCACTTTTTGTTTAGGAGCTGCATCAGCTATTTTGATTGCTTCTTTAATTTCTTCTTTAGCACGTTCAATTACTGCGTTTTCTTGTTCTTCATTCCAGATACCTTTTGCTTCTAGGTATGTACGGAAACGGATTAGCGGATCGCGTTTTTCCCATTCGCTGTCTGTTTCTGAAGTACGGTAACGTGTAGGATCGTCTCCTGCCATCGTATGTGGCCCGTAACGGTAGCAAAGTGCCTCAATTAGTGTCGGTCCGTCGCCATTGATTGCGCGCTCGCGTGCGTCGCGTGTAACCGCATACACAGCTAGTGGATCCATACCGTCAACAAGAATACTTGGGATACCAGCAGCAATTCCTTTTTGTGCAAGTGTTTTTGCAGCTGTTTGCATTTCACGTGGAGTCGAGATCGCGAATTGGTTGTTCTGAATGATAAAGATTGCTGGAGAACGATATGCTCCTGCAAAGTTAATCCCTTCATAGAAATCACCCTGCGAGGTTCCGCCGTCACCTGTGTATGTCATGGCAACTGCTTTCGTTCCGCGTTTTTGGAAGCCAAGTGCAATACCCGCTGCTTGAATATATTGTGCACCGATTATAATTTGTGGTGGGAATACGTTGACGCCCTCAGGAATAGCGCCGCCTTGGAAATGGCCGCGTGACCATAAAAATGCCGTTGATAAAGGTAATCCGTGGAATAACATTTGTGGAACGTCACGGTAACCTGGAAGGATAAAGTCTTCTTTCTCAAGTGCAAACTGTGAAGCAAGTTGTGAAGCTTCTTGCCCCGCTGTCGGTGCGTAGAATCCTAGACGTCCTTGACGGTTCAACGAAATTGAACGTTGATCCAAAATACGTGTATATACCATGCGAGTCATTAATTCAATAAGTTCTTCATCAGATAAATTCGGATCTGCATCCTTATTGACGATTTCGCCTTCTTCGTTCAAAATCTGGAACATTTCAAACTTCTCTTCAATCGCGTGAAGTATTTCCACTGGATCGAACTGCTTGTCTTTTTTGGCAGCCATTTCGGCAACTCTCCTTTATAACTGTATTATGACCTATTAGTGTATTGATTGGTACAATCTATTCCCTCATAGTATATCTAATCAGAACTGAATGGTCAAACATAGTAATTGCATGTCCCCTCGCAGTTGCTAGCTAGTAGAATTGATAGTTAACGCCAAACTGTATTAGTACAATATGACATCTGTGTTATAATAGAATACCATTTTACCAACCTTTAAAATCATAAAAAAAGGTAAGGATTTAACTCCTTTACCTTGTTATTCCTCAATATTCTTTTTGTAAACTAGAAAAAACATCTTCCTTCAATACATTCACTTTGACCGTCGCGTCATTAAAGGAGATAACCGCTAATCGGGCTAATTTATTCTGTTCATTCACTTCTCCAACTTTATTCTGTAGTCCCTTCAGTTCAACTTCTTCAGCAATAAGCATTCCATATAACTCCTTTTGCAGGCTGATGAGTTTTTTATATTCAACAACAAAAGCCGAATGGAGCTCATATCGGTTAGTAACCGCTCTTTTTAGTTCTTCTATACCTTTTCCAACATCTCCATCTACTTGTTCTATAATTGCATCGAGCTCATCCGCGGATTTGCTTGCTTTACTTATGGACTTTTCTTCTCCTTTTATATGAGTAAGTCGTTGTCCCAGCAATTCTTCAAGTTCAGCTACCTTTATTTTAAGCTCACCCAACTGTTGTTGCGTCATTTGCATCGTCTGATTGAATAATTCCTGTTCCGTTTTTTCAAGCGCTGTCAGTTCACCTTGCACATCCTGATACACTTGTTCAGCATTATTCATTTTTGTTAGAGTAGCTGACATCTGCTTTTCAATTGACGAATCAGAATTACATCCGGAAAGCATCAAAGTTACCGCTAATATGAACCCTATAATAGATTTCCTCAAAATTTCCAGCCTCCGATTTCCCTTTACACTATAACGTTTTACATTTCACTATTCAACTTCGCGTTCAATTTCTTTCACCCCTATTCACATTCGTTTATACTATTGAATAGAGTAAAATCGAAAGGAAGATTGCACGATGATTTTAATGGAAAATATTATTAAAGATGGACACCCTACTCTCCGCACACGAGCAGAAGAATTGAGTTTCCCATTGTCCGACGTTGACCGAGAACTCTGCGAAGATTTGATGGGGTACGTTATAAATAGCCAAGATCCCGAACTTAGTGAAAAGTTCGACCTCCGCCCCGGAATCGGCCTAGCCGCACCACAATTAGACAAATCGAAAAGAATATTTGCGCTCCATATTACAGATGATGTTCAACAAGCAATTAGTTTTATTGCTGTTAACCCAAAAATCGTCAGTCACTCTATCGAAAAAACCTATCTTCCTTCAGGCGAAGGCTGCCTGTCAGTGGATCACGATATAGAAGGGTTTGTACCTCGTTATGCAAGGATTACAATTAAAGCATACGATCCCGATGGAAATGAATTCAAAAAAAGATTAAAAGGACTTGCCGCTATTGCTTTTCAACACGAACTTGACCATTTGAATGGTGTCATGTTCTATGACCATATTGATAAAGAAGCCCCTTTTAAGGATATTCCCGGTGCTACTCCACTTGAACGTGATTGAAATGTCTTCTGTGTAAACTGAGCGAAGGCGCCTTAAAAGGGGTGGCCGAAGCGTGGTTGTACGGAATCTGTATATTCATGGACGGATCTTTCGGCTACACCGAAAATCCTACTTGACAAAATGTTCTGAATTCGGTATAATGATTTCGAGGAGTGATGTCGCCATGTACAAACGCCTAAAACGTAAATGGTTGAAACGGCTAAATGGCATACTCGGAAAAAAAACTATCGCTTAATTATGTTAAGTCCGCCATTAAATTGGTGGGCTTTTCTTTATTTTAAAGAAGTGTCATGCTAATATAAAGAGAATCAGTTCAATCGAACGTAAAAAGGAGAGCAAACGATGATTTATAAAATTTATTATCAAGATAACTTGCTTCAAATTCCAGTCCGTGAAAATACACAAAGCATGTACATCGAAGCGGATTCGGAAAGGTCAGTCCGTGCGAAGTTGAAAGACCGTGCTTTTAACATTGAATATATCCAACTTCTTGAAGGTGTTCATCTTGAATACGAACAGGCTGCACCCTATTTCGAGCTTGAAGAGGTTTAAACATGAAATCTATTAAAAACAATGAAACTGCCGTTTTCGCTTTAGGCGGACTAGGTGAAATCGGTAAAAACACATATGGTGTACAATTCCAAGATGAAATTATTCTAATTGATGCGGGTATTAAATTCCCCGATGACGCATTACTCGGTATCGACTACGTCATTCCGGATTACTCGTACCTTGAACGAAATGTGGACAAGATTAAAGGCCTATTTATTACACATGGTCATGAAGATCATATTGGCGGCATTCCTTATCTTCTTCGTAAAATTAATGTTCCAGTATATGGCGGAAAACTCGCACTTGGGCTTTTGCGTAATAAACTGGAAGAGCATGGCCTGTTACGGACTACGAAGTTGATTCCATTTGGTGAAGATGACGTATTCAAGTTCCGTAAGACAGCGGTATCATTTTTCCGGACCACACACAGTATTCCAGATGCATTCGGTGTTGTAGTTAAAACACCTTCCGGCAATATTGTTCACACGGGTGACTTCAAATTCGACTTCACACCAGTTGGGGAACCCGCAAACTTGACGAAGATGGCGAAAATCGGTAGCGAAGGCGTACTTTGTCTATTATCAGATAGTACAAATGCTGAAATTCCTAACTTCACAATGTCTGAACGAAAAGTCGGAGACAGCTTGAATGAGATTTTCAGAAAAGTTGACGGCCGTATTATATTTGCAACATTCGCATCAAATATTCACAGACTGCAACAAGTGATTGAGTCTGCTCAGGTATTGGGTCGTAAAATTGCGGTGTTTGGCCGTAGCATGGACAATGCCATTACAATCGGGCGTGAACTTGGTTATATCGATGCACCGAAAGAATTATTTGTCGATACCCAATCATTAAATAAGTTGCCAGCCAACAAAGTATTAATTCTTTGTACAGGTAGCCAAGGTGAACCGATGGCTGCACTTTCTCGTATTGCAAACGGTACGCATAGACAAGTTCAAATCCATCCTGGCGATACGGTAATTTTCTCGTCTTCACCGATTCCAGGCAATACACTTAGCATTAATAAAGCTATTAATGCACTATTCCGTGCGGGTGCTGATGTGCTTCATGGTTCTTTAAATAATATCCATACTTCTGGTCACGGTTCGCAGGAAGAACAGAAATTGATGATCAGATTGATCAAACCAAAATTCTTCATGCCGATTCACGGTGAGTATAGAATGTTGAAAATCCATACAGATCTTGCTGTCTCTTGCGATGTTCCGCGAGAGAACACATTCATCATGGGGAATGGCGACGTACTCGCTCTTACACAAGATGAAGCGCACCTTGCAGGCCGGATTCCTTCTGGTGATGTCTATATTGACGGTAGCGGAATCGGAGATATCGGCAGCGTCGTTCTGCGTGATCGTAGAATCTTGTCTGAAGATGGTCTTGTAATTGTTGTGGCAACTGTGGATCTAAAACGCAATCGTGTCGTTTCAGGACCAGATATCATTTCCCGCGGATTCGTTTATATGCGTGAATCTGGTGCAATGATTCACGAAGCACAACAGATGTTATCCAAACAGATGCAACGTAAACTTGCAAGCTCGCCCGCAGATTTTGATGCTCTGAAAAGTGAAATCATTGATGTTCTCGGACCTTATTTATACGATAAGACGAAACGTAAACCAATGGTGCTTCCTGTTATTATGGAAGTTTAACAAAGCTAAAAACCGTAAACGCTTATATGCGTTTACGGTTTTTTTATTCATTAACACACCTGTTGATAAACCAAAAGTAACCAGTGAATAACATGATTACCTGCTGGGCGCTACTTGTATAGTTGCATTTTTCGATTGCTTTGGATTGAATGACTTCTAAACAATTAACGGGATATCTGGATGTGTAGGGATGCGACTTTGTCGCATCCCTACACAGTCTTTTCGGTAATCGTATGGTGGTCCTTCATCCGTCGCGCTCCAAATGCATAAGTACACGTATTGCTGAAGCTTTTTGTGACGAAAGAATAGCTGGCTTCTTACCTGGAGAAAAGCCGCCAAAGATGCAATTTT
>CAZWAW010000098.1:0-10127 GCA_964632025.1 uncultured Sporosarcina sp. | reverse complement strand
TTCAAATCGGTAGGTGCGGCATATTTCGATTTAGCCGTTGCGAAAGGTGTTTACCGAAAAGCGAATGATCAAGGTATCGGGGTTCAATTCGAGATATAAGTAGTGAGGAAATAGGGAAGTCACCATTTTGCTAGTTGAAATGGTGTCTTTTTTTGGGGAAAATCGACTTGGCTAGCGAGCTTCTTTCTATATTAATGTCTTCTTCAAGAAAGTTAAGTCTTAGAGAGAAGTAGGATGAATGGTTTTAAGAAACTGTTTAACGGGTATAGAAATAGTATAGGTGAATGAAGCGCCGCTCGTCCAAGGTGATTAGGCCGCTGTTGAATTCATCTTATTTACGTTGTCAATGCTGCTTATTTCGGTTGCCGCCTATTACTCTATTAAATAGGTATATCCAAAAATTGGACTCTGATAGACGTAATCTAACATGCTACGATAAGGGTGCAATAAAAGGTACATAAGTAGTACCGCTAAGAATTGGTATTTTTACAATTCGAATCCATAGTATTTAAGAGGAGGAATTTTTTTATGTCTAAAGATCAATCAGCGAAGTACAAGAAATTTATATTAGGGGCTGCATCAGCTGCACTAGTAGCATCTGCAGTAGCACCGGTAGTAGCAAGTGCAAAAGACTTCAATGATACAGTAGGTAACACGCACGAAGTAGCAATCAATGCACTTTCTGATGCAGGTGTAATCACTGGCTATCCAGACGGATCATTCTTACCAAACAAAACGTTGACTCGTTCTGACGTTGTGAAATTGATGGGTAAATGGCTAGTATCTAAAGATTATAAAGTACCGACAGACTACAAAACTAACATGCGTTTCAAAGACTTGACATCAAAATCAAATGATGAGTTATTGCAATATGCTGCAGTCGTTAAAGACAATGGCGTGTTCAACGGTAGTAACGGTAATCTATTGGCTGGCGACAACATCACTCGTGAAAATATGGCCGTTGTTATTGTTCGCGCATTTGACCAAGTAAACAACATGGATCTTGTAACATTTGTTAAAGCACAAGAATTCAAAAAAGATGTTACTGATCTAGCAAAAGCGAAAGCTGAAGCTCGTCCAGCAATCGACGTTCTTGACTTCTTCGATATTACGAACCCAATTGCACCAGCTTTCAACCCTAAAAACACGACAACTCGTGGACAGTTTGCTACATTCCTTCACAAAACGACTATCACTGACTTCTCTGCTGTTAAAGCAGATGCAGATCTAGTTGCGGCAGCAGCACAAGTGAAAGATGGAGCGGTAACTGTTTCACGCGGAGAATATGCGACTGACGCAAACAAACTTGCAGCAGTTCAAGCGCATGTTAAAGGACTTGTTACAAATAAAGACGTTGTAGCAACAGTAGTTGCAGGCAAATCTGCAGGAAACTACGTAGTTACACTTACTAAAGGTGAAGCGAAAGTAGAAAAAACAATCGCAGTTACATTTGAATTTGCAGCAGACGATCGCTTTGTTGCAGACGTGAAAGCTATTAACGCTGTACAACTAGAAGTGAAATTCAGCACGGCTGTAGATGCTGCTTCAATTTTCAACGCTAACGGTACTCTTAAAGCAGGCGTAATTACTGTAGCTACACTTGACGCTGTTCCAGCTGGCGATTTAACAGCTGAACTTAGCGAAGATGGAAGAACATTAACAGTAACTTCTTCATCAAAATTAGAAAAACGTTATGATGTTAAAACTGATCTAGTTAAATCAGTTGACAAAAAAGTAATCCCGACAAATAACACTGTAGTTACTGTAAATGATACAGTACGCCCGACATTTGCAGGTGTTTCTTATGAGTCAAATAGTAACGCAACATTCTCATTCAGCGAACCAATTGAAGCAACTACTGCTCAAATTGCTGCAGCTCTAACTGTAAACGGACCTACTACAGTGAACGTTGTTGCTGGTGATATTACTTTATCTTCTGATAAAAAATCATTTGCTGTAGCTCTACCAACTGCTATGACAAAAGATCAAAATTACACATTTACTTTCACAGGTCTTAAAGACTTTGCAGGTAATCTTGTAACTCCTAACCCTATTTCTACAACAGTTGTGAGACAAGATGCTGACTCAGTAAAACCAGCTGTAACTGCAGTTGCTACTGCTGGTATTGGTAAAGTGCAAGTCACTTTCTCAGAAAAAGTTAATGTTTCTGCTGCTGCTTTGAAAGTAGATGGGAATGCAGCAACTACACCAACTTTCAAATTAGATGCTGGTAAAACAGTTATGACAGTAAGTTCTTCATCGTTAACAGCTGGTGTACGTAGCCTTGAAATTAGTGGAGTAAAAGATCTTGCTGGAAATACAATGGATGTTACTACTAAAGTAGTAGAAGTGACAGCAGATACAACAGCTCCAACATTTGTTAGCCAAAGTGTTAAAACTGTAGCTGGTGATCAATACCTAGTTGTAAACTACAGTGAAGATGTAACGGTTGATAATACAAAATCTATCACAGGTACAGTTAAAGGATCTGATAGCGTTACTAAAGCGATTACAGCTATTACTGGTGCGGCTTTAACTACTGGTGAAGATGGTAAATCAATTGAAATCAAATTACCTGCAACAACTGGCGACTACTCACTAAACTTGCCAGCTGGTCTTGCTGTAGATAAAGCATCTCTATCTGCTGTTGCTAAAACGGTGACATTTAATCTTGGGGCTGCTGTTGATACTGTACAACCAAAAGTATCATCTGTAGTACAAACAAATGACAAAGTAGTCGTTACTTTTGATCGTGCTGTAACTTCTGCAACTGCTTTGAACATTGCGAACTATGAAATTGAAGGTGTTTCATCTCCATTCGAAGCTACTGCAATCTTCAAAGATAATTCTAAAACAGTTGAATTGACACTGAAAAATGACGTAATCACTACTACTGGTGACCGTAACTTCACAGTTCAAAATGTTGCTACTGATGCTGGTGCTGTCATGGTTACAGATGTAACATCTCGTACATTTGTAGAAACAGTACGCCCAACGGCAATTTCTGCAAAAGTTATTAACGCATCTACAATCGAAGTTACATTCAGTGAAACGATTAAAGATGGCAGTACTGCCGGCGCTGACTTTGACGTATTCCAAGGAGCAAGTACAACTGCTTTAGGCGAGTCTTCTGAAGTGATTTCAGGTAAGAAAGTAACAATTACCCTTAGTACTCCATTAACTTCTTTAACTGGAATTACAGTTAAAGCGCAAAATACGATTGATTTAAAAGACGCTAATAACAATGTTATTAACTTCTCTAGCATCAACGTACAATAATAACGATACTCTTAAACCTAATCCCTTTCGAGGGGTTAGGTTTTTTTAGTGGAAAAGCACGCGTGTTGATTAACCAGTAAATGACTGCTTATTTTTGTAATGAAACACTTGGCATTCTATGTACAGGTGCTTTGGACTGAAAGGCTACTATATTATTACCGGGGTTTCTTACTGCTTAGAGATGTGACAAAGTCGCATTCCTAAGCAGTCTTTTCGTTAATCGTATGGTGGCCGTACGTCCATCGCCCTCCCAAAGTATAGATACACTAAGTGCTAAAGCTTTTTGGGACGAGTGAATAACCATTTTCCAATCTATGAAGGAGCAGCCAAAGATGCAATTTTGGCTGCTGAGTCCTCTTTTATAGCATTTCCTTATAGATTTTCAAGAACTGTTGGCGGGGGGGATTGTCACTTAGCCAACATAACAATGTGAACGATATGTGAAAGATTTAGCTAGTTATTTGACAACATGAATCTATAAGCTAATATAGAAGAGTAATAGTTGATAATCATTCTCACAATGATTACTTCCACTGTGGAGGGGGAGGTATTATCTTTTTAAACAAAAAACTTGTTATTCCGTTTTCATTCATCTTATTTCTAAGCATGATGGTTGGTTTTCATACGCCAAGGGCTATCGCCGCTGACTTATCGGATGGTACGTATGTTGTTGACTACGAAATGTTGCAAGCCGAGAATGATTCTGTATCGATTGCAAATGATTATTTCGAAAAGCCAGCAAAGCTAACGATTGATAAGGATGGACAGTATTTACAATTCACGGTGAACCATGCTAAATGGGTCGAGTTCATAAAATCGGCAAATGGCGAATCATTTGCTGACGTGGATGTGGTCAATGAAGATCTTGAAAATGATAAGCGTGTCATTGCATTTAAAGTAGATGGGGATATTACAGAGCCGTTGCTTATGCAAATGCATGTCATCATTAAAGAGATGGAACCGTCGTATGACCACAAATACTCGGTGCGTTTGAATCTTGATTTAGAAACAATGGAAGTAACAGACGCTCCAGCGGTTGTTGTGAATACTTCTGTTGCCAAATCAAAGTCTGTTAGCGCCGATGAGAAACAGGACGAACCAACAAGCAACAAAGCAGTTATTTATGTACTGCTCGCAGTAATCGCTATCATTGCAATACTTTTTGCACGCAAGATTAGTTCATCCCGCATTAACGGGCAGTAAGACCCCCACTTCAAGTCTACAAGGACACAAGAAGAATAAGTGGGGGATCAACTGCCCGTAAAAGCCCGAATGGTTAAACTAACAATCAGTGGGGGATGAAGAACTCCCCCTCTGATTGAAGATTAACTTTATCGAAACAAACAAAAAAATAAAACACCAAAAGGGGATTAACGAATGAAAAAGCAACTAATGATGTTATTTTCAGCACTACTCGTTCTATTTACAGTACTACCTGCTAGCCAAATTGAGGCAGCTGAAGTGACTACACCAGCGAAACAAGAATTTGAACTGCCACTTGAAGTTCTTCAAGTTGAGAATAATGATAAATCAGCGACGGCTCAATATGTGAAAAGCCCTGCGAAAATCGTTGTTGAAAATGGCAAAACATACGCATATGTAACACTATTGAAAAGTGCTTGGTGGCAGTCACTGAAAGTCCAAACGAAACAACCAGGTACATTTACAGAAACAAATTTTGTAGATGCAGCAGTAATTAGTGAAGATAAAAAAGAAGACACAAGAGTTGTTAAATTTGAAGTTCAAGATCTAAGCAAAGTACTGAATGCTAAAATCCACATTATTGTAACAGGTGTACCAGGATTGGGTGCGTATGATCACAGCTATGACATCCGTTTGAAATTTGATAACAGCAAAATCCCTGCAACTCCGTCAGTACCTGTAGTACCACCTGCAACTCCAGCGCCAGAAGTAATTAAAGACGGTGCATACACAATCGATTACAAAGCATTGCATGAGGAAGAAGACAAAGCGTCTTCAATGGTTAGATATATTGAAACACCGGCAACACTTTCGGTGAAAAATGGTAAAAATATTGTCTCAATGACACTTACAAACAATGAACAAATTACAGCTTTCCAAGTAGAACAAAGTGGTAAATTCGTAGATACAACTGTTGTGAAGACAGATGTAAAAGCAAACACAAGAGTTGTTGAATTCGAAGTTGCTGATTTATCAAAAATTATGAATGCTAAATTCACAGTATTTGTAGCGGCTGCGAATCACACAGGTAACTATACAGTACGTCTTGCTTTTGATGAAAAAAGCATTAAAGCAGTTGCAGGTGAAGAAGTAAAAGTAACATTTACTGATATTAATAACACATGGGCAAAACCTTATATCGAATCACTTGCTACTAAACAAATTGTTAAAGGAAAAACAGCAACAACGTTTGCTCCAAATGATCAAATTACAAGAGCACAATTTGCAATCCTGTTGTCACGTGCACTTGAACTTCCGAAACAAGATTACAAAGGAACATTCACTGACGTAACAAAAGACATGGACTGGATTGTTTTCGAAGCTGAAGCGGCAAGCCGTGCAGGTATCATTAGCGTCAACGATGGTAAATTCCGTCCGAATGAAGCAATCACACGTCAACAAATGGCTACAATGATTATCCGTGCTATTGAATACAAAGATGCAAGCGTATTAGAAGGCGTAAAAAATAATGTGTCATTCACTGATGCAAAAGACATTACGGCATACGCAAAAACATCTGTCGACTTGGCAGCTGGTCTTGGTATCATTGCTGGTAAAGAAGTAAAAGGGAAAGATGTATTCGAACCTAAAGCAAACGCATCACGTGCACATGCTTCTAAAATGGTTTATTACATGCTTGAAAAACTTCAAAAGTAAGTATAAATAATCATTCACTGCCGGCGTCACTGCTTCATTCGTGACAGCCGGCATTGTACTGATTAAGCTGTTTTTGTGGAGGAGATAGTGATTTGAGAAAAAAAACGATTTTTACGATGACGATATTATTGGCTTTATTTACAATACTACCTGCGCTTGCACCTGAAAAAGCTGCAGCGGCATCTACGTTTGCTGATGGCGAGTATTCAGTACCGTTTACAGTGTTAAAAGATACAGGTAGTGAACAATCGACGACAGCTGAATACATGGTTAGTCCGGCGAAAGTAATCGTTCAAAACGATAAAGTATTTGCTGTTGTAACATTGAATAATAGCTCTTGGTGGCAATACTTTAAAGTTCAAACAGGCGGCGGTTTTGCCGATGTGCAAGTATTGAGCAATGATACAACGAATGATAAACGGGTAGTGAAATTTGAAGTGAAAGACATTGGGCAATTGGTAAATGCCAAAATTCATGTCATTGTAACAGGCATACCCGGTTTTACATACGACAACAAATACGATATTCGCTTCAAATTTAACAGTTCTACCATTCCTTCAGCACCCGTCGCCGAAAAGCCGGCCACACCTCCAGCGACTAAACCAACACCTAAACCAGTACAACCAACACCGAAGCCGACGCCTAAACCTTCAGTAACGGAAAAGGCGATTACAACACCTAAACCAGTTGAAAACGAACAAGTTGTAACAAAAATAGAAACGAAAACTGAAGAAAAGAACGAAGTGAAAGCAATAGAGTCTAAAGAAGTTGCAAGTGAAAAGTCAGCTGCAACAGCAGAAGAAAAAGCAGCTGTTGCAACTGAGCAAACGAAAGACGAAGCTGAGTCTGTGCCAAGCGAAGAAGATATTGTTGCCGAAGATCAAGCAAAAGAAGAGCCATCCAATGTAACAGAAAAAGCAATTGATGCTGAGGTCGAAGCAGATTCAACATCTGAGTCGAGTTCAAAATCTACATTGTTTATCGTCATTTTTTCGGTTCTTATTCTTGGTGGGGTTACAGTCTTTGCTATGAAACAGCGCATAAGGACTCAAAAGTAAGAGGTACATGGTAGTCGGGTCTTGAGAACAAACAGCAAGACCCTTTTTCATATAAGCCGCAAGGAGCTGTTAACGAATATGCGAAAAGTACGTAATCTTCTCTATATGCTTCTAGTTATTGGAGTTTTGGCCGGTTGTTCGTCCGAAAAAGGTACTTCATCCAATGAAGAAAATATTGAACCGGCCGGTGATCGGATTGTTGCTACAACGGTCGCGTTGACGGAAATTATGGATGCCCTAGAAATCGATTTAGTCGGGATACCATCAAGTTACAAGGAGTTGCCGAAACGCTATGCTGACGCACAAGAAGTCGGGAACCCGATGAGCCCCGATATGGAAATGCTGCTGTCACTCAAACCGACAGAAATACTGTCTGTGACAACGCTGAAATATGATTTGCAAGAGATGTTTGACGAACGAGACATCGATATGACTTATGTAAATTTGGAAAGCATAGACGCAATGCACAGCGAAATCTTAAATTTAGGCGAGAAGTACGATCGCCAAGAACAAGCGAAAGCGATTGTTGATCAATTCGAAGAGAAAGTTGCCGAAATTGATAAGCTGTCAGAAGGCAAAGCTCAGCCGTCCGTGCTCATTTTACTTGGTATTCCAGGGAGTTATCTAGTTGCAACAGAACATTCCTATATCGGGGACCTTGTTAAGCGAAGCGGCGGTAAAAATGTCATTACGGGAGAAAAAGTAGAGTTTCTTTCTTCTAATACAGAATACTTACAGCAAGCAAAACCGGATATCATTTTAAGAGCTTCACATGGTATGCCAGAACAGGTCATTCAAATGTTTGATGATGAGTTCAAATCGAATGACGTTTGGCAACATTTCGAAGCCGTTAAAAATGACCGTGTGTATGATTTAGACGAACTTCTATTTGGAACGACAGGCAGCCTAGCAGCAGTCGAAGCATTGGGCGAACTGCAAAAAATGTTGTATCCAAACTAAAGGCAGGGATAATAATGTTTCGGAAAAATAAAAAGGCGCTTAGTTTTATCAGCGTCATTATTCTACTCATAGTAGTTAGCATTCAATCTGCACTTACGGGAAGTATTAAAGTTACACCGTTCGAACTGATTCATGGACTAGTAACGGGGACGAATGATCAGGTTGCCATCATTAAGGATTTGCGGCTTCCGCGAATTCTAATCGCTCTATTTGCAGGAGCAGCTTTATCCGTGGCGGGTGTACTATTGCAAGCAGTAATGCGTAATCCATTAGCAGACCCAGGAATTATTGGTGTTTCCGCGGGTGCCGGGTTTATGTCCATAGTTGTTGTCGCGTTCTTCCCGACACTGTACTTTTTCGTACCCCTTTTTGCTTTCTTAGGTGGGGCTTTGGCGTTTTTCCTCGTGTACTCACTATCGTGGAGATCGGGACTTGATCCACTGCGCATGATTTTAATCGGAATAGCGGTGAATGCCTTATTTACAGGGCTGAGCCAAGGGCTTGGTTTTAGCGGAAGTGCACTTACACAATCAATGAGTCAAGTGATGACCTCGACGCTCACGATGAAAAAGTGGAGTGATGTCGATGTCCTCATTTTATATGGAACGATTGGTCTCGTGTTAGCGTTTGTCATTTATTCGTGGTGCAATTACTTGGCATTAGATGATAAGACTGCAAAGAATCTAGGGATTAATGTAAATCTAGCGCGATTGGTGATTTCGTTAGTGGCTGTACTGCTTGCTTCAGTTGCAACTGCAGTCGCTGGCCTATTTGCGTTTGTTGGCTTGCTTATTCCTCATATTGGACGGTCATTGGTCGGAACGGACCACAAAGTGCTTATTCCATTTTCAGCACTGGCAGGGGCCTTACTGATCTTAACTGCGGATACGTTAGGCCGCACGATTATCGCGCCCAATGAAATTCCAGCATCTATCATTATGGCCGTCATCGGGGGACCTTTCCTTATATTCTTGCTGAGAAAGAGTGATCGTATTTATGGACATTAAGGATATTACTTTTTCCTACGATAAAAAAGTAAATACGTTACATGGCGTCAACAGTACAATTGATAGTGGGAAAGTGACGACGATTATTGGGCCAAATGGTTGTGGGAAATCGACACTACTTAGCGTGATGGCCAATAATAATCATCCGCAAAGTGGACAAGTTCTATTAGAGGGCAAAGCACTCGCTGATTTTAAACCGAAGGAACTGGCTAAAAAATTAGCCGTTGTACACCAACAAAATAATGCCCCATCCGATATGACCGTCGAAAAACTAACGAGTTATGGCCGAATTCCATATAAGAGTTTGTTCACTTCAGCGACTGAGGAAGATCAGCAGGCGATTGAGTGGGCGCTCGCGTGTACCAATCTGACGGATAAGCGAACAGTACCAATTGACGAGTTGTCAGGAGGTCAAATGCAGCGCGTTTGGATTGCGATGGCGTTAGCACAAAAAACGCCCTTCCTACTATTAGATGAACCGACGACTTATCTTGATATTTATTACCAATATGAATTATTGGAACTGATCAAGGGTTTGAATCGCGCATATGGTATGTCAATCGTCATGGTTTTACACGACATTAATCAGGCGATACGTTACAGTGACACAATTATTGCGATGAAAGAAGGAAAAATCGTTGCCAAAGGGACACCGAGTGAAGTTATCACCGTTCAAACTGTTAAAGAAATTTACGGGGTTGACGTAGTTGTGAAAAATGATAATGAGACAGGGATGTATATTATTCCTATAGGGATTTGACTTTTACAAGCGACTGTCGCGCACATATGTAGCCACTCCAGTAAACAACTCTGGAGTGGTTTTTTATCGTCTAGACGCCAGCTACTAGCCCCCTGGTCCCATACGAAGTGAATCGGAGGTGATTGAAAAGTTCTCAATATATAGGGAATGAATCAGAAATCCTGCTAATACCGCTTCTGCGCTTTGTGGATGCCTCCCGCGATA
>CAZWAW010000097.1:9576-10141 GCA_964632025.1 uncultured Sporosarcina sp. | reverse complement strand
CTGTGAAAATCGCGATTTCTTCAGACCATGGCGGAAACAATCTTCGTCATGAAATCATCAAATTATTGGCAGAACTAGGATTGGAATTTGTAGACTTTGGTCCAGATTCTAATGAGTCTGTGGACTATCCAGACTATGCAGCACCGGTCGCAAATGGAGTAGCATCGGGTAAATTCGACCGGGGTATTGTTATTTGCGGAACGGGGATTGGCATGTCAATTGCGGCAAATAAAGTAAAAGGCATCCGTTGTGCGCTTGTCCATGATGTCTTTAGCGCGAAAGCGACAAGGCAGCATAACGATTCAAACATCCTTGCGATGGGCGAACGTGTAATAGGGCCAGGTCACGCAAGGGAAGTAGCTACAGCGTGGTTAAACACGAAATTCGAAGGTGGACGCCATGAGCGTCGTATTGGCAAGTTGATGGAACTTGAAGACTGAAAAAGGAATGCATCTTAAGTGCGCCACTTCCTGTGGCAACAGCTGCATGACTACATCCTAGAAAGTAGGTGGGTATAAAGTGGATGCTTTGAATTTATGGAAGCTTCAACTCGAACAGCTGTTAG
>CAZWAW010000097.1:0-9566 GCA_964632025.1 uncultured Sporosarcina sp. | reverse complement strand
CATCTTAAGTGCGCCACTTCCTGTGGCAACAAGGAGGGATGAAGTTCAATCCCTCCCCGCTGCATGACCTACATCCTGTAGGCCCAAGCTGAAGAGGCTGAAGTCTAGACATCACGAAGGCGAGGGGAATTAAGTGGATGCTTTGAATTTATGGAAGCTTCAACTCGAACAGCTGTTAGCAGAAATGGCTGAACAGACAGACCTTATACCGGGCACGATTTTCGTTATCGGCTGCTCGACCTCTGAAATTGCCGGCAAAAGGATCGGCACTGGAGGAGCTCTTGAAATTGGAAAAGCGCTATACGAACCCTTAATAGCGTTTGCCGAAAAACATAAACTACTTCTTGCATTTCAAGGGTGTGAACATATTAATAGGGCGCTGACAATTGAACGTCATGTGGCCGAAAAGTTCATGCTTGAGCCAGTTTCAGTCATTCCAATGATAGATGCAGGTGGTTCAATGTCAGCCTACGCTTATCAGCAAATGCGTGACCCTGTTGTTGTAGAAGAAATTCGCGCCAATGCAGGCATCGATATTGGACAAACATTAATCGGCATGCATTTGAAGCGGGTTGCTGTCCCGTTACGTACATCAATCGGGAAAATCGGCAATGCAGTTGTCACGGTCGCAACAACCAGACCGAAGTTAATTGGTGGAACTAGAGCAACATATAAAATAGATAATGAAGGGGAATGAGAAAATGGAGAAACTAGAATTGAACAAATTGGGCAACGTACAACGTGAAGATGAGGCAGTATACGAAGCGATTATGGCGGAGAAAAAGCGCCAACAGTCAAATATTGAATTGATTGCCTCTGAAAACTTCGTAACAGAAGCAGTTATGGAAGCACAAGGTTCTTATTTAACGAACAAATATGCAGAAGGCTACCCTGGCAAACGCTACTACGGCGGCTGTGAACATGTTGACGTTGTCGAAAATATCGCACGTGACCGCGTAAAAGAAATCTTCGGTGCAGAATATGCAAACGTTCAGCCGCACTCTGGTGCACAAGCCAATATGGCCGTCTATTTTGCAGTACTTGAGCCTGGAGATACAGTTCTTGGTATGAATCTTTCACACGGTGGTCACTTGACACACGGAAGCCCAGTTAACTTCTCGGGCCAATTGTACAACTTTGTAGATTACGGAGTGAGCAAGGAAGATGAGCTAATTGACTACGAAGATGTCCGTCAAAAAGCGCTTGAGCATAAACCAAAAATGATCGTAGCTGGTGCAAGTGCCTATCCACGTGAAATTGATTTTGCTAAGTTCCGTGAAATTGCAGATGAAGTTGGCGCGTACTTATTCGTCGACATGGCGCATATCGCAGGGCTTGTAGCAGTCGGCGAACATCAAAACCCAGTTCCACATGCACACTTCGTCACTTCGACAACACATAAGACATTGCGCGGACCGCGTGGTGGACTTATTCTTTCTACAGAAGAATTTGGTCGTAAACTTGATAAGTCAATCTTCCCGGGAGTTCAGGGTGGACCATTGATGCACGTCATCGCTGCAAAAGCAGTTGCATTCGGCGAAGCACAGAAACCGGAATTCAAAACGTATATTCAACAAGTGAAAAGCAATGCGAAAGCATTAGCAGAAGCACTAATAGCTGAAGGTGTAGACATCGTATCCGGCGGAACAGATAACCATTTGGTTTTGCTTAACCTGCGTTCACTTGAAATCACGGGTAAAATTGCAGAGCACGCACTAGATGAAGTCGGCATCACTACGAACAAAAACACGATTCCATTCGATACTGAAAGTCCATTTGTCACATCAGGAATTCGACTTGGAACACCAGCTGTTACAACACGTGGCTTTAAGGAAGAAGAAATGAAAGAAATCGCATCAATCATGGCAGCAGTTCTGAAAAATCCTGAAGATGAAGCTGTGAAAAAGGAAGCTCAACAACGTGTAATTGCATTGACAAACAAATTTCCGCTATATGCATAATAACTAAAGAAATGAGCCGCTATCAAAATGGATGGCGGCTTGTTTTCCTTTAACCTGAAGGGGGGAGTAAATAATGAGTCATCCTCAAAAAACTCATACAGGAAAAGCTGAAAAAGCAATCTTATTTAATTGGCTTCAGCGTTTTGGAAGACGTTTTCAGACTGGTTTTATTTTGACGGATCCATCTGCCCCGGACGATCCGGTTGTTTTAATTAATGATGCATTTACAACTATTACGGGCTACCCATCTGCCGAAGTGATTGGTCAGAACTTGCGCTTCATGCAAGGTGAGGAAACCGATATGGTACTCATTGAGGAAATAAACAAAAAACTTCGTAAGGGCATGCCAGCCAATGCCGAAGTGCTTAACTATAAAAAAGACGGGACCCCATTTTGGAATGAACTTGTTATTCAGCCACTTGTTGACGAAAAAGGGGAAACCTTATTTATTGCATCCTTCATTTTAGATGTGACTGAACGGAAAAAAGACGAATCTTTACTTAGATTACAAGAAGTAATTTTTTCTGGCATAAATGCCGGTGAGGAGATCACTGATTTATTGCAAGAAATTGGTACTGTCGTGGAATCATTCTTTCCTAAAGAAGCTGTCTGTTCGATTCTTTTTAAAGAACAGAATGATGGCTGGTACATCGGAGCGGCAGACTCAGTGCCTGATCATTTGCTTGGGGAAGTATTGAACAATGATGCGCTTGAAACCAAATATGCACCAGAAGACGTAATTGTCATGGGGAATAATTGGGAGACTGTCCAACAAGGGGAACAAGCATTCACTGATTATCGTTCGAATTGGTCAGTACCTACATTTGACAGCGAAGGTGAAATGGATGGGCTGCTAACGGTATTCATGAAAAAAAATGAAAATCCGACAGAAATGCAAATTCAATTTCTCAAAAAAATGGTTCCGATTGTCCAAATGACAAGAAAACATTATACACAGCAAGCAGAGTACCGAAGACTCGCTTTCACAGATTCGCAGACGGGGCTGCCCAATCGTCATGCGTTTTTGAATAAATTGAAGCACAACATCTCAGAAGGTGGAGAACATTTTGTTGCAATCATAGAACCAAGTGAATATGCAAAAATTGTTGACCTTTACGGAAGAGATGCAGCTGATGAATTGTTCATTCAGCTAGGTAAACGGATTGGGAAAGTGGGTAATGAAAAACTGAATTATGTCGGGCGTTTTTCAAGTGCATCACTCGTAATGACTGGCGACAGCAGTGAAGGTGATGGAGATACCTTCCTTCTCGAATTAGGTAAGAGTGTTGCGGAGCCGTTCATTGTTGCAGGACAAGAGATTTTCATCACGCTGAAAATCGGGATTTCATTTTCCAAAGGTGACCTTAAAAGTGAAGAGGAACTGTTACGTCGCGCCGACATAGCCATGTCAGACTCGAAAAAGAAGCCGGGCAATGCGATGTCATTTTATAGGGATCTGCACAATGAGGAATCGATAAAAGAAATGAAGATATACAACGAGTTATCAAAGGCGCTTCTTGCACAGGAAATCGATGTCTTCCTTCAGCCAAAAGTGGATTTAAAAGAAGGTAAGATCATTGGTTTTGAAGCTCTCGCTCGCTGGTTTTCACCCGTACTGGGCCCGGTTCCGCCAAATCTTTTCATCCCAGCCGCTGAAAATATGGGTAAAATCATTGGTCTGGAAATTAACATTTTATCTAAAGTGATGGAATGGCAGCGAAAACGTGAACAGTCAGGTGAAAAGATGTATCAGGTGGCCGTCAATATTTCTGTCCACCATTTCTTTGATTGCACTTTCGTAGAGGAATTAATAAAACTTGCTGTCAACTATGAACTTTCACCCAAATATATTATGTTGGAAATGACGGAGAGCATCGGACTCGTTGACTTACAAAAGGCAAAATTGATTTTTCATGCACTAAATACAGCAGGCTTCGAAATTTCGGTCGATGATTTTGGTGTTGGATTTTCATCGCTCAGCTATTTGCCTCAATTGCCTCTTTGCGAATTAAAGATTGATCGAAGCTTCATTAGTGCGCTAGATGAACCGGGCACGCTTGCTGTTGTCAGAACGATCATTCAATTGGCTGAAAACCTCAATTTAAGAACAGTTGCGGAAGGAATCGAAGAGGAAAGACATATTGAGATTTTACGTAATCTAGGCTGTCAAATGGGACAGGGTTTCTATTATTACAAGCCAATGCCTTTGCGAGAAATTGAACGATTACTTGCCGAATAGTTAGATATTAAGTAGTCAGTTGTCTAGCGTGCCTGAACTGGAATGTATCTGTTATAATGAACAGGACAATCTAATAAAGGGGCGAATAAAAATGCCGAAAATACATGTTTTTGACCATCCACTTATCCAACATAAACTGACGTACATACGTGATATCAAGACAGGAACGAAAGAATTCCGGGAGCTTGTCGATGAAGTAGCGACACTTATGGCTTACGAAATCACGCGTGAACTTCCACTTCAGGAAGTGGAAGTTCAAACGCCGGTCTGTAAAGCTAAAACGAACGTACTTGCAGGCAAGAAGCTTGGAATTGTACCAATCTTGCGCGCAGGAATTGGTATGGTGGACGGAATTCTGAAGTTAATTCCAGCAGCAAAAGTAGGGCATATCGGTCTTTACCGTGATCCAGAAACATTGCAACCCATCGAATATTACGTGAAACTACCTTCAGATGTATCGGAACGTGATTTCATTCTCGTCGATCCGATGCTTGCAACGGGTGGATCCGCAATTGCTGCGGTCGAATCATTGAAGAGCCGGGGTGCGATAAGCATTAAGTTCATGTGCCTAATTGCCGCTCCAGAAGGCGTGAAAGCATTGACAGAAGCACATCCTGACGTGGATATTTATATCGCTGCGATGGATGAAAAATTGGATGAAAAAGGCTACATCGTACCAGGACTTGGCGATGCTGGCGACCGTCTATTCGGAACAAAATGATTTGGAAGGCGTGAAGATTTTGACGAAAAAATGGAAAGTGATGACGATTTTCGGTACAAGGCCGGAAGCTATTAAAATGGCTCCGCTTGTATTGGAATTACAAAAGCATTCGGACGACATCGAATCGATTGTGACGGTTACAGCGCAACATCGTGAAATGCTGGACCAAGTGCTCCACACATTCGGTATCACACCAGATTTTGATCTTAATATCATGAAAGATCGGCAAACACTTGTCGATGTTGCAACACGCGGCCTTGAAGGGCTTGACCGCATCATGAAAGAAGCACAACCGGATATCGTACTTGTCCACGGAGATACGTCGACAACTTTCATCGGCGGCCTCGCAGCATTTTACAACCGAGTTTCGGTTGGACATGTTGAAGCAGGGCTTCGTACGTGGGATAAATATTCGCCGTACCCGGAAGAAATGAATCGCCAGCTAACAGGCGTCATTGCTGACCTTCATTTTTCACCGACAGAACAATCAGCCCGCAATCTGATAGCCGAAGGGAAGTCGGAAGACCGCATCTATATCACGGGAAATACCGCGATTGATGCGCTTCAAACGACAGTGCGTGAAGAGTACTCACACCCAGTTCTCGATAAAATCGGAACGGACAGGCTTATCTTACTGACTGCACATCGTCGCGAAAACCTTGGTGAACCAATGCGCAATATGTTCCGTGCGATTAATCGGTTACTTGCGAAGCATGATGATATCCAAGTTATCTATCCTGTTCACATGAATCCGGCAGTGCGTGAAGTGGCTGATGAACTTCTTGGCAACAACGATCGAATTCATCTAATCGAACCGCTTGAAGTTGTTGATTTCCACAATTTCGCAGCACGATCACACATTATCTTGACGGACTCGGGTGGTATCCAAGAAGAAGCACCTTCACTCGGCAAACCAGTTATCGTCCTGCGTGATACAACAGAACGTCCGGAAGGTATCGAAGCGGGGACACTAAAACTGGCTGGCACGGATGAAGAAACAATCTTCACTTTGACGGATGAACTTTTAACCGATGAAGCGGAATACAGCAGAATGGCAAAAGCATCGAATCCATACGGTGACGGACACGCTTCCGAACGAATCGTTGAAGCGTTGAAAAAGTACTTATCTTCTATAGAGTAACAACCAGCACGACGACCGGATCAATCCGGTCGTATTTTTTTCGACGATCGGTCGTCATGGCATCCCCCAAAAACTAGCACATCATTCCATCAACGATTCATCGCTTTTAGTCATAAACAATAGGGTGAATCCCTCATGCACAACCGATAACAATTAATATACGTCAATCAACCATTCAATTTTGTCGAATGTTTGACAATGTGAAGACTTTGTGAAAAATTTCACTGTAATCAATTGACATCAAAATATGCCTATTGTATGCTTACAAAGGGTAAGAATGATAGGGTTTTCATATATGAAACGGCAACATAATGTGAATGTTAAGGCTGTGTTAACATCCTATCGCTTTTTGACGGATGTGCAGAGGCTAATTGGCATCATGCATTTGAGTAAACGTAGCATCTGCCGAATTGCCTTCCATTCGACAATACTCGCACAACTTACAGGTTCCATCCTTTTCAGAGTCTCGCCAAGAATAGTGTAAGCGGCCTGCTTAGATTGGACAAATAACTGGCTGGACAGCGAAACGGAACCACCCCGCTATTCCTTGTGATTTGCTTGCTACTAAGCCTTAGCTCAGCTGGAGTTGCAAGGCTCCATACAATTTGAAATACGAATCAGGAGAATCAACTACCATGCAAACGTTGCAAGAAATTCATAAAAAGCAAAGGAAAGTTCTCTTTTTTTTGCTCGCATTGTTCGTTATCGGTTGGGCACTAACTGATTTGAAACCGATTTTCGCAGGATTAATTCTCGGATCTCTGTTCGGATTGTATAATTTTTGGATTCTTGTCCGTAGAATGGAAAGATTCGACAAGATTTTTACGGAGGGTAAGAAAAGAGCATCACTTGGAACAATGATGCGTTTCGCATCCGGTGTGGCTGCGGCGGCAGTCGCGATTTCGCTGCCGGAACATTTTAACCTGGTTAGTTCGGTTATCGGGCTTATGATTCCTTACATCCTGCTATTGGCTGATGGGGTTATATTCCGTGCAAAAAACCATTAAAGCTTTTTCGCAGAAAAGAGCTAACATCGAACTTTTCTTTTTCGCAGAAAAGAGCTAACATCGAGCTTTGCTTTTTCACAGAAATAGCTTAACAAGATTGTGAAAGGGAGGTGAACGAAACGTGACCCATGAAAATCCGACGAGAGAATGGCTCGGATTGACATTTAACTTGTCAAACGTCCTTATGCTTTTCATCACGTGCCTGATTGTATTCCTTATCGCATTCATTGCAACACGCAAAATGCAGCTGAAACCTACGGGTATGCAGAACTTTATGGAATGGATCATGGATTTCGTAAAAGGTATTATCAAGAACAACATGGACTGGAAAACAGGCGGTCGATTCCATGTACTTGGAATAACACTATTAATGTTTGTTTTCGTAGCCAACGTAATTGGACTTCCGTTCTCGATTCAATACGATCATGAACTTTGGTGGAAATCACCAACAGCAGATCCAACGGTTACGTTGACACTTGCTGCAATGGTCGTTGTGCTATCGCATTACTATGGTATCAAATTGTTAGGCCTCAAAGAATATGGAAATAGCTATTTAAAGCCAATGCCATTTATGGCTCCATTGAAAGTCATTGAGGAGTTTGCAAACACGCTGACACTTGGTCTGCGTCTTTACGGTAATATCTATGCAGGTGAGGTCCTACTCGGTCTTCTTGCAACGCTTGGAGCAGGAAGCGCATTCGGCTTTATCGGTGCCCTGGTTCCAGCACTCGCTTGGCAAGGATTCTCGCTCTTTATCGGAGCTATCCAAGCATTCATCTTTGTTATGTTATCGATGGTCTATATGGCGCATAAAGTCAAAACAGACCATTAAACATATACTGCCCGTTTAACGGGTGAACAAACAAAAAAACTCGAAAATATTAGGAGGAAATTATACTATGGGTCTTTTAGCAGCGGCAATCGCAATCGGTCTTGGTGCACTTGGTGCAGGTATCGGTAACGGTCTTATCGTTTCAAAAACAGTTGAAGGGATCGCTCGTCAACCAGAAGCACGTGGCGTTCTTCAAACAACAATGTTCATCGGTGTTGCACTAGTTGAGGCGATTCCTATTATCGCAGTAGTAGTAGCGTTCATCGTTATGAACAAATAATAATTACCAACATTAACAAAATGGCGAAGAGCGCACTACAAAGTCCTTCGCCATTCCTTTATGTAGAAAAATGCGTAACACAACTTATGAAATAAAGTAAAACTAACTATATTTGATGAACTATAAGCTCTTGAAGGGAGTGAAACAATCGTGTTTTTGGATACCTTCGTCCTATTGGCAGCAGATTCAGCCGATCAAGGATTCTTAGCAAGTCTGAACGGCGTACTCAAACTAAACCTAGGTGACATTATCGTCACACTTTCGTTTTTCACGATTCTCATGCTTCTTCTGAAGAAGTTTGCTTGGGGCCCACTTATGGGTATCATGGATCAACGTGCTGAGTTGATCGCAAATGAAATCGAATCGGCTGAAAAGAGCCGTGCAGAATCACAAAAAATTCTTGAAGAACAACGTAACCTGTTGAATGAAGCGCGTAATAATGCTCAAGCGATTGTTGAGAATGCCCGTAAGCAAGGCGATACTCAACGCGCAGAAATTATTACAGCGGCTCGTTCTGAAGTGAGTCGTATGAAAGAAGAGGCAACTCTTGAAATTGCATCTGAAAAAGACAAAGCTATCGCGGCAGTTCGCGGAGAATTCGTATCTCTTTCTATCCTTGCAGCGTCTAAAGTTCTCGGTAAAGAAATTTCCGAGGAAGATAATCGCGCATTGATCGAAGAAACGATTGCGAAGGCAGGCGAAGGCCGATGAGCCAATCGGTTGTAGCAAAACGCTATGCACAAGCATTGTTTGAACTAGCACAAAAAAACGGACAAACTGGCGCAATTCAAGCAGATCTTATTGAATTGAAAAAAGTTTTCCAAACAAATAAAGAGCTCGGTCAATTACTTCAATCACCGAGATTAAAAGCAGCAAAAAAGAAAGAGCTTATGGCAGATTTATTCAAAGGCGCGAATCAGCTTATTTTGAATACATTATACGTAATGCTCGACAAAAAACGCATGGACGAGGTTGTAAACCTTGTTAACGAGTTTATCGCTTATGCGAATGATGCAGCAGGCATCGCTGACGCGAAAGTGTATTCTACACGTCTGCTTACAGTTGATGAAAGCCAAGCTATCTCTACTGCATTCGCGAAAAAGATTGGTAAAACAGCATTGCGAATTGAAAATATCATCGATCCGAGCTTACTTGGAGGCATCCGTCTTCAAATTGGTAACATGATCTACGACAGCAGCGTAAGCGCGAAGCTTGAGCGACTGAAACGGGATCTTATCGGTTCATAAATCTGAAATTTGAGGGGTGACATGCATGAGCATCAAAGCTGAGGAAATCAGTGTTCTCATAAAACAGCAGATTGAAAATTATCAATCTGAGATGAAAGTGAGCGAAGTCGGTACAGTTATCGCAATTGGTGACGGTAT
>CAZWAW010000096.1:0-10366 GCA_964632025.1 uncultured Sporosarcina sp. | reverse complement strand
ATCCCTTTTTCGATTTCATAACGAATCATGATGTGAAGCGGATACGTCAGTTCATCTGCTTCAATCCGTATAAGCGATGGTTTTGAAACGTTGATTGCGCGAAGGAAATCTTCAAGCGCTACGCCTTCAAATTGTTCAGGTGATTGGCTCTTTAATAAGTCAAAGTTATACGTCCAAAAGCTTTCATTATGCCCCACAAATTGTTCATAAAACAATGATTGTGATTCATGAATTCCCATTGAAGTACCTTCTGCAATTGGCAACCCTTCAAGTTCTAAATCAATATTTTGATCGTAAAGTGCATGTCCGCATTCATGTATTGTTCCAAAAACGGCAGAGCGGAAATCATTTTCATCGTATTTCGTCGTAATTCGAACGTCGCCAATATTGATGGCCGTTTCAAATGGATGTACAGTTTCATCCAAACGGCCTGCTTCAAAATCATAACCAAGTTGCTTCAATATTGCATGACTAAATGCTTTCTGATTTTCTTTCGGAAATTGTTTGAATAAAAATGACGTGTCGGGTTGGTTGCCTAATTCAGAAATTTTCTTCACGAGCGGTACGATTGTCTCTTTCAGTTGGCCGAAAACTTCATCGATAATATCTGTTGTCATCCCCGGTTCGTATTGATCGAGCAATGTATTGTACGCACTGCCATCTTTCTCGCCCCAATAGCCAATGAACTTTTTAGTAGTTGCAACGATTTTCTCAAGGTACGGAAGAAACATATCAAAATCTGCTTGTTCTTTTGCTTCTTCCCATGCGGATTCCGATTGAGAAGTCAAGACAACAAATTCACGGTATTCCTCCGCCGGAATTTTCTTACTTAAGTCATATTCCTTTTTCACTTCCTCAACTGTTTTCAACAAAATCGGATTAAGTGTGTCTTTCCTATCGCCAAGTTCCTCGAGATAGCGACCCATTTCCTCTGAGACACTCATTTTAAATAGTTCTGTCGATAACGTACCGACTGCTTCCGATCTTGCTGGAATGCCTTTTTTTGGTGCGCCCGTTCGCATATCCCAATACATAATTGAAACCGCTTCTGAGTATGCACTCATTTTTTTTAGCAAAGCTACGAATTTCTCTTCAGTTGACAAATCCATTCCCCCTTAGTTCCTATATATGTATCTACTTTAACATAATTCAGGCAACTCATATATAGAATGATTCCATTGTATATCACTTTGGCTCTCCCTAAATGCGACTTCGTTGGTATCTAATGCGCACCTATGAATTCACACTCATATTTATTGGTTTACTGGAAACAATATGCGTAATAGTAGACATTAATTAAAGTCAGAAGCGAGGAATTGATTGCGTTGGATTTTTTTTATGAACAGGAATCACTTACAACTATCCAGTGGATTCTACGTGCTGTTATTTCTTTTTTCTTTTTATTGTTGGCAACCAAACTTATGGGGCGCAGATCCATTGCTCAGTTACGATTGCTCGATTTCACAATAGCTTTAATTCTCGGAAATAATCTTGCACAACCATTATCTGACGAAAGATTAGGAATGAATGGTTCGTTAATTACGACTGCAGTATTAGTTTTATTATATACAATTTCTGTATACATTAGTTTGAAACTAAATCTCTTTAAAAAGTGGATTGAACCTTCCCCATTTCCTTTGATTAAAAATGGCGAAATCATGTATAAAGGATTAGCTAAAGCAAGAATTACTGTGGATCACTTATTATCGGAAGTAAGAAAAGAAAAAATCGAGGAAGTACATAAGGTTGCACTAGCATTGTGGGAGCCTGATGGTACCATTTCATTTTTCTTATCTCCTAAACTACAACCGCTAACACCTGAAGATATGAAGCTAATAACAAAACCATTTTCTATCCCTAAGATTATCATTAAAGAAAGAAAAATTGATGTCAAAGAACTACAACAATCCGGTAATGAGATTGCATGGTTAACAAGCAAATTTGTGATAATGAATGTGGATATACATGATGTTTTATTAGCGACGATTGATAATAATAATGATATTAAGTTTTATTTCTATGATAAAAAATAATTCCGCTCAGTCAATATAGAGATTAGACTCACAGGGCTCCTAAAAACATCTTTTAATCCCGGAATATGCATGTTAACAGTCATGAGCACGTATCCGTATCCCTTTTCGTTTACTTGTTTCTCGACAATTCAAGTATAAAGGAAAGAGTGAATATGGGCATTTTTTGAATTTGTGTAAGTACCACCACAAATCGTATCGAACAAAAAAGGCTCCCCTATTACTAGGAGAGCCATACGCATTGTAGTTAAACAGTCATTTTCATTTTCACAGGGAAGATACCTTCAATTTCAGCTTTCATTTCCTGTTCTTTACCTTCAAGCAATAGATGTACCGTTCCAGAATCAGCAGACGTTCGTATGAGCCGTCCTGCACCTTGGCGTAACCTTAGCAGCATGAATGGTAAGTCTACTTCACGGAATGGATCTTTGGCATGCTGACGTCTCGCGTCGAACAACGGATCCGATGGTGGTAGTGGCAAATCGTAAATAATGACACGTGTCAATGCATCTTGAGGAATATCGAGCCCTTCCCATAAATGATAAGAGCATAAAACAGGTACTTTCTTCTGTTGGAAGTCACGTACGATAGAAGATAATTCACGTTCACCTTCGAAAGCGATACGTTCTTGCCACTCGGCAGGAATACGCTCTTTGAAATGATTCATCGCTCGTTCTGACTTGAAGAGAATCAGCGTTTGCTCTCCATCTTCTAAAAGCTCAAGCGCTCGTTTCGCTTTACCGCCGGCTTCTACATCCGTTGCAAATACTTCCATCACTTCATCATAATCGAACGGTGATTCCACCGAGAATGACAGGTAATCTTGAATACCAAGACCGTCTGCCAAATAAGTAAACGTTTCACCCACGGATAATGTAGCGGATGAAAAGACGATTGGTGTGTTGGATGAAAACAGTTTCTCTCTTAATATATCTGTCACTAGACGCGGCATGATAACCAGTGTGGATTCACCTTCGCGACCCTCAAGCCAATCTACTGCGTCATTTTGAGAGGTAAAGAGGTCCATTGAGTAAATGTATTGATCCAGATATTCCTCGACCATTCTCAAATCATATGCGGGAATGATATAGAGTTCACCTTCAAAAACAAATTCTTCAAGAAGCGCATTCGAAATTTTGACAACTTCTTTTCCAATTTCCAAAAGTTCAGGTGTCTTCTCAATTGCTTTCCGCTCATTTTCCGTTTTATCGGCAAGCGCGTCGAGCAACTTGAAAAATGCTTCATGCGAATCAATTAAGCGCTCCATCAGTTGAAGTGTCGACTCTCTTATTCCATCGACCATAATTCTTTCAAGCAAATTTAGTAACGTACTGTTTTGTACCTCATACGTCAAAGCGCGCTGAGCCGAATACTCAAGAAGATGACCTTCGTCAAAGACAATCATTGATGGTTCCGGTAATAAAGGTAATTGTCCTTGTCTTTTACGTGATTCTTTTGTCCAAATATGCTCCATATAAAAATCGTGAGAACAAATAACGAGTTCTACCGATTCGCGGTAATGATTTCGGTGAATTGTCTGGCCACATCGATTGCGAAGATCGCACGCAGCACATTGCTGAATCGGATGGAAATTCACTGTTTTCCACTCTTCATCGCTTAAGTTTGGATAATCCGATCGTTCGCCGTAAGGAACAATCGATTGCAATGAAGCAGCACCATAAACGAATTCAGGAAGTTCATCTGCCACAACATCAACATAGTCTTCATCAATCGTATTACCTGCCTCTTCCAAACGTTTCAAACATAAATATTGGTCACGTGATTTAGCAAGGCGCACATCGATATCAAGACCGAGCGCTTCACTAATTTTCCGGATATCACCGTCTTCTTTTACAAGCTGGTCGATGAGTGTCTCATCCGCACATGAAATGAGAGCCGGTTTTCCAGTATAGCGAGCATAGGCGATTGCTGGAAGTAGATAAGCGATTGTTTTACCTGTCCCTACACCTGCCTCCGCAAAAAGGACCTTCTTTTCTTTCAGCGCTTGTTCAATTTGGAACGCCATATAAATTTGTTCATCGCGGCATTCAAAACCTTTTTCAGTCAATTCATCGTATAACGTATCCCCTATCCAGTCGTTCAGTGACTCATAGAACGATTTATCTTTTGATAATGGGAATGGCATCTTGCTACTCATCGTTTACCCCTTCCTTATTACATGCAAAAGGAAGAGGAGTTTCCCTCTTCCGCATTCTATCAATTATTGACGTTGGCCCCAGAACTGATACAAATCAGTCCGAATAAAACCATTGAATAATTTCCTTTTTTTCGTTGCTCTATGTCCATATAATTTTTCGAAGTTTTCCAATGAAGATAACATATAAACAGACCATGATGGGTAGTTTTTCATTATACGGCCAAGTTCCCGCGTAATTTCTTCAGCTTCTTCTACCTCACCAAGACGTTCACCATATGGAGGATTCCCAACCATAACTCCGTTCAAACCCTCTAATGTCAAATCCCGTACGTCACATGTTTGAAACTTGATTAAATCCATGAATCCAGCTCCCGCCGCATTCTCTTGTGCTACTTTAATCATTCGGGGATCATAATCAAACCCTGAAATATCAAGTGGTTGGTCGTATTTCGCGAGGTCTTCCGCTTCTTCGCGAACCTGATCCCAAATGTTTTTATTGATCCACGGCCACTCTTCACTTAAGAATTCACGATTGTATCCAGGTGCAATGTTTTGCCCGATCATCGCAGCTTCAATTGCGATTGTACCTGAACCACAAAACGGGTCAACGAAAGGACGATTGGGATTCCAACGCGACACTTTCACAAGTGCTGCTGCAAGCGTCTCTTTCAACGGTGCATCCCCTTGCGCGAGTCGATATCCGCGTTTATGTAGTCCCGTTCCACTTGAATCGATTGTTAATGTTACTTTATCTTTTAAAATCGATACTTCTAATTTGAATAAAGGACCGGATTCATCAAAAAAACCAGTTCTTTTATAAGCAATTTTCAAGCGTTCAACAATCGCTTTTTTTACAATTGCCTGGCAATCAGGAACACTGTACAAAGTAGATTTCACTGATTTACCCGCAACTGGAAACTCTGCGTCAACTGGCAAAAAACGTTCCCATGGAATCGCTTTTGTCTGTTCAAATAAATCATCGAACGTCGTAGCTTCGAATTCACCTGCAACAATACGAACACGGTCCGCTACTCGGAGCCATAGATTCGTTTTTGCAATCGCCAATTCATCGCCCTGGAAATAAATCTTTCCATTTTCCGAAGTCGTTTTATAACCAAGTGCTTTTACTTCATCTGCCACAAGCGATTCAAGCCCCATTGCAGATGTTGCCACTAGTTTAAATTCAGTCATGCATTTCCAACTCCAATTCTATACCATCAATCATTTCTATGAATTCATCAAAGGTTAACTTGTTCTAGCATTGCCAATAAAACCATGTTTTTTTCACATTTTAATTTTCCAAAAGAAAAGCTCCCCATCTTATAGGAGAGCAATCATTGTAATAGTAATACCATAGGAAATTCGATAAGCCATGTTTTGTTCCCGTGTACTCAAACGGCTTGCGCCTCGTACTTAGGGTGGTAATCATCTATCTACAGGTATACACCTGTCTCTTCCTACAGTTCATTTCCCTCGGAAGAGTGCCCCTACCATAGTTTGGGTTTCTCACTCGTGGGGTTTACCGCGTTCCATCTGACCCGTTTCCGAGCCAGCTACGTCACTGTGGCACTGTTCAGGGAACCTCATCCATATCCGAAGACTTAGGATTTATTCCCGCCGTCAACGCGTTATACGCGAAGCCACGGCTTATTCTTTCGCCGAGCACGAACACTACGGTCATCTCAGATCCGTGTGAGCATGGACTTTCCTCTACAACATAAAATGTTGCAGCGATTACCTAAATTCCACTATGATATTTTTAGTATACCGTACTTATGTTTCATTTACAATATATTATTCTTGATCGAAGAGTTTACTTCCGAAAACATGCTTTTCTAGATTTGAAATACGCTTTAAAATATCAAAATTCGTCGTCCCAGCACTTCCTGCCGCAGGGCGTTTTTGTGCAGATTCAAGCTCTCTTTGCATGCGTTCATTTTCGGTACGTAATTCTGTAATCGTCTTTTTAAAAGCTTCATAGTCATGAATGATATCATCAAGAAAGAGATCTACTTCTTCCTGATTATAGCCGCGAAGGCCCGTTTTGAATTCCTTTTCAAGAATCGTTTTTGTATCTAGTTTAGTGTCCATGAAAAATCGCCCTTCCGTCTCTGTTTACATACGTTTGAGTATAACATATGTTGTCCGACCTTGTCTTACTAAAGCCCATTTTCAACCGTTTTTTGTCGGTTTGTGCGCTTGCCCGGGAAATAATTTTCTGGTTATTCTTATTTCCCTTTTCAAAAAATCATTTCGCGAACGTATCCGAAAACTTGCTGTCAGGTAAGAATCCACCTTCAAGAACCTAATCGCCTCTTCTGTAGCGTCTAATGCCTTGTTTAACTCTTTCAGCTTATGCTCGTAAAGCTTCGCTAATTCCTCTAATGCAATAATTCGCTCACGTCCAGTAAGACCTGTTGCTGCAATCTTGAATGAAGAGACCGCGTCCTCGTAAGCCTGTTCCTTCTTCAAGATGAACCCGAAATGAAGATGTGTCACCGGATGATTGATTCCATACTCGGCAATTACACTCTCAAAGATTTGTTTACTACGGTCATGCGACTTCAGATCAGCAAACCATTTCCCTATATTCGTATGGGTCACGGCCGATTCTCGGACATCACTCTTCAATAGTAGATCGGTTGACCGTATATAAAGCGCAACTAATGAAAGGATATCCCATTCATTATGGAGGAGAACCTTCATCAGAAGTTCCGCACGGCCATTCTTCACTGCATCTTGATAGATGATTGGCGCCATATGCCCCGGGATATCCCCTTCTCGGAAGAAACCGAGTTGTTCCTCCTCAATTGCAGGAAGTCTAAACGTTGCCATCTCACCTTTCCATATGCGCCTAGAACCGTGCAGCAAATCGATTTGGGTATGCTTGAGAAGTGGCGGCAATTCTTTACGGTTCATCGTCCACCGTGTTTCCACCATTGGAATATCAAAACTCTTGCCATTATACGTAACGAGTGTCGACGGCTTTTCCCATAACCCCGTTGCATAAAGGAAAGCAGCTTCGTGATCAGGACCCGGAAGGACATACTGCGTCATTTTAAAAGAAGATGCAGTTTGCTCAATGAACCCCATCAAAAATATCAGCGTGCCTGCCCCTTTTAAACCTGTCGTTTCTGTATCAAAGAAAACAAGAGGTTTTGAAAAGTCCGGTGACAGCGGATGCACTTCACCGGATTTCTCCCATTTATCAATCGTTGACTTCAAACCCGAAAGAACAATGTTTCCATGCTGATAATCAGTGTCGTATTCAACAATCCGTTTATAGACAATGCCGTGTTTGTTCACAGCTTTCGTCAAACCGGCGCCCAGCCACTGTTGTTCATAGGCAGGTACTTTTGCAACGGGTTTTACAACTTCAGGCATATCTTCAGTTACCACTTTAGTAGATGTTTTTTTCAGCAACTTCTTCATTTGCATTAATTTCTGTTCATATGACATTGTGTTCTCCCCCTGCCAATGTTTGAAGGAGAGAGCCAACATCCTGTTTCATACCCATACCAGCCTCTTGCGCACCGATACAAACCGGGCAACCCGATTCACAACGACAAGCAGTCACATGATCGGCCGCTTTTTGCAACAGCTCGTCCCACCGTTCGAAAATCTTTTCACTCAGACCTATCCCCCCTGGATAACTGTCGTAAATGAAAAACGTCGGCTTTCCAGTGTGAACAGCTTTAACTTGCGGCACAACATGGATATCCGTTTTATCGCAGCGGACGAATAACGGGATAAATGACTGAATTGCATAAGCTGCACCTGTCATCGCATCCGTCAGTCCGGCACCCGTCCATCCTTCAGGTATATCGAATGTATACCACGTAGAAGACGTATGCAATTCTTCCGCGGGTAATGAAATCGGACCTGAGCCAATATTGTCATGGGTATCGAATTTTATTTTCTTAAATATCGTCGGGATTGCAAGAACAGCGATATCTCCATAAGCGGCTTTATTATCTCCGAACTGTTCGGCGATATCCTCATTCATCACTTTCAGTTCCACTGCAAGATTGGCATCTGTGAAGTAATCGACGTCGACTTCTGTGACATAGGCTTTCTTTTCATCCCAATCCAATTGTTCGACTTGAAATTGGGTTCCTTGATGAATATAAATGGCTTCTTCATGGAGGAGCGTCATCGCACTGAAACGATCCATCTCCCCGATTACCTTTGTTTCTTTCGGATACGTTTTATCAATAATGATGACATTTTCCTGTGTTGCAGAGCGAAGACTTACTTCACTTGCTGGAAAACTGTCTGTCATCCAATGCCATTTGTCTGTGGTCTTAATCAAAACACCTTCACTTTCAAGGAATGCAAGAAGGTCCTGTACTTCGAATTCACCATACGTTTCTGTCGAAGAAAATGGCAACTCAAAAGAAGCACATTTAAGATGATCCATTAAGATAAACATATTATCCGGATGAATCCGCGCTTCTTCAGGGGATTGACCAAGAAGATAATCAGGATGTTCAATAATGTATTGATCGAGAGCCAAGGACTGCGCGACGTAAATAATGAGCGCCTCATCCTGCCGCCTTCCCGCACGCCCTGCCTGTTGAAATGCACTCGCAATATTTCCCGGGTAACCTGTCATAATGCACGCCTGTAGTTGCCCGATATCAATGCCTAGTTCGAGTGCATTCGTGCTAACAACCGTACGAATAGCGCCATCTCGAAGCCCTTTTTCAATTTTCCGGCGTTCTGAAGGTAGATAACCTCCCCTATAGCCCATAACCGTTTCATCGAACAGTTTCTTCTTCGTCAATGCTTTCATATACGTGACGAGCATTTCGACCCGTACTCGGCTTTTTGCAAAGATAATCGTTTGAATGCCCTCACGATATAAAAGCGCAGCGATATCCCGCACTTCAAGTACGGCACTTCTTCGAATACCAAATGTCGGATGGACGACCGGTGGATTATAGAAGACAAAATGTTTCTTGCCAGCAGGCGCTCCATTATTGACGATTACTTGCATATCCTTATTTATCAATGACTCCGCTAGTTCTTGCGGGTTTGCAATTGTCGCAGATGTGCAGATGAACACTGGATCACTGCCATAATAGTTGCAGATGCGTTTCAACCTTCGTAGCACATGTGCAACATGACTGCCGAAAACACCTTTGTACGTATGCAATTCATCGATGATGATATATTTTAAGTTCTCAAATAACGACACCCATTTTGTATGATGCGGTAAAATACCTGAATGCAGCATATCGGGATTTGTCAGCACGATATGACCCGACTTCCTAACCTTCGACCGTAAGCCAGGCGCAGTATCCCCGTCGTATGTATAACTGAGGATTGTTTCCCCACTCGCTTCAATCAGCTCATGGAGGTCCGCCAGTTGATCTTGGGCAAGTGCTTTTGTTGGAAATAAATAAATGGCCCTCGATGTATCATCTTCAAGGATGCTTTGCATAACGGGTAGATGATAGCAAAGGGATTTTCCGGACGCTGTCGGTGTGACAGCAGTAAAAGAATTTCCGGATGATGACAAGTCGAACGCTTCTCTTTGGTGGCTGTATAATTTACCGATTCCTTTTGACGCAAGTGCTTTAATAATCGATGGATGGAGTTTTTCTGGAAATTCAGCGTAGATTGCCTCTTTCCCAGCAATCGTTTTAGTATGGATGACATTGTCGGAAAAAGAAGGGTCAGTGCGCAGTTTAGCTAACACTTCGTGAACCGCCACCTTTTTAATCATCGTTCGCTGCCTTCTTGTTCAAGACGTAGCGCGTCAAGAATTGTTTTCAACGTATATTCAGCCGAATTAATCGATAAGACAAAACGTTTTTTTCCTGTCTTTTGATAAAATGACTGGACGATGAATTGTTTCATGGAGTCAGTCAGTGTTTCAATTTGAATTGGATGAACATATTTCGGCTTAGCTGTCTTGATGAACTCAGACACTTCCTCGGTCCATTCATCGAGCAACGTATGATATTGATCTGCATATGGTTTTACTTCTATGAAAAAATCGGGTTCCCGATCGAGTTCTCTCATCTGCGCATGGCGCTCGAAACATTCCTTACAAACAGTAAGTAGCGTTTCAGTCTTTTGTTGAAGGTTCATAATGATGCACCCTTTCCGGACGTTTCTTTTATTTTAACAGATATGATGGGATGTACCAAATTCATAGGAACGTATATTC
>CAZWAW010000095.1:0-10668 GCA_964632025.1 uncultured Sporosarcina sp. | reverse complement strand
GAACTAGACAGCTTCACAAAATAGCTTGTGAAGAAACTTACATCATGCCGCCCATTCCACCCATATCAGGCATTCCGCCCATACCGCCAGCTGGTTCAGGAAGATCCGCAACTACAGCTTCAGTAGTCAAGAACATAGCTGCAACAGATGCTGCGTTTTGTAGTGCTGAACGTGTAACCTTAGTCGGGTCAACGATTCCAGCTTCCATCATGTTAACCCACGTAGCGTCAGCAGCGTTGAAGCCAATTCCTACTTCTTCGCGTTTCAGACGATCTACAACGATTGATCCTTCAAGACCTGCGTTGTTAGCGATTTGACGCACAGGCTCTTCAAGCGCACGAAGTACAATTTTAATACCTGTAGCTACGTCGCCTTCAGTAGACTCTAGTAATGCTGCTACTTTACTGTAGACGTTTACTAGAGCAGTACCACCACCAGAAACGATACCTTCTTCAACAGCTGCACGCGTAGAGTTCAATGCGTCTTCGATGCGAAGTTTACGTTCTTTAAGTTCAGTTTCAGTAGCTGCTCCAACTTTGATAACTGCAACGCCGCCTGCAAGTTTAGCAAGACGTTCCTGCAATTTCTCTTTATCGAATTCAGAAGTCGATTCTTCAAGTTGAACACGGATTTGGTTAACACGTGATGCAATAAGCTCTGAATTGCCGCTACCTTCAACGATTGTCGTGTTGTCTTTTGTAACAACAACTTTCACTGCATGGCCAAGTTGTGAAATATCAGCTGATTTAAGGTCAAGACCTAGATCTTCAGTGATAACTTCCCCACCAGTTAACGTTGCAATGTCTTCAAGCATCGCTTTACGACGATCTCCGAAGCCTGGTGCCTTAACAGCAACAGCGTTGAATGTACCGCGTAGCTTGTTCACAACAAGTGTTGCAAGTGCTTCGCCTTCAACGTCTTCTGCGATCATAAGAAGTGGTTTACCTTGTTGAACAACTTGTTCTAGAACAGGAAGGATTTCTTGGATGTTCGTAATCTTTTTATCTGTGATCAAGATATAAGGATTGTCCAAAACAGCTTCCATTTTGTCTGTATCCGTTGCCATATATGCAGAAGCATAACCGCGGTCAAATTGCATTCCTTCAACAACGTCTAGTTCAGTCGTGAAGCCTTTTGACTCTTCGATCGTAATGACGCCGTCGTTACCAACGCGCTCCATTGCTTCAGCGATAAGTTTCCCTACTTCTTCGTCTCCGGAAGAGATCGATGCAACTTGTGCAATTTCTTCTTTTCCTTCGATTTCATTAGAAATTTCTTTAAGGCCTTCAACAGCAGCGATAACCGCTTTTTCGATTCCTTTACGGATTCCGACAGGGTTAGCACCCGCTGTAACGTTTTTCAGTCCTTCGCGGATCATAGCTTGTGCTAGAACCGTAGCAGTTGTTGTACCGTCACCAGCGATTTCGTTCGTTTTAGACGCTACTTCAGCCACCAGTTTTGCACCCATGTTTTCGAATGCATCTTCAAGTTCGATTTCACGTGCGATTGTTACACCGTCATTTGTAATAAGCGGTGAACCAAATTTTTTCTCAAGAACAACGTTACGTCCTTTAGGTCCAAGCGTTACTTTTACAGCGTTTGCTAATGTATCGACCCCACGTAGCATTGCGCTTCGTGCGTCTTCGTTGAATTTAATTTGTTTAGCCATTTATGAGTACCCTCCTGATTTTCCGTGTATTTTTTTACTAATTGTGCATCCGTAGATTAGCCAATAATTGCTAAGATGTCACTTTCACGCAAGATCAGATATTCATTACCTTCATGTTTGATTTCAGTACCTGCATATTTTGAGAAGAGGATTCGATCTCCTTCTTTAACTTCCAATTCGATACGTTGTCCATTTTCAAGAACGCGTCCAGTACCTGTAGCAAAAACTTTACCTTCTTGCGGTTTTTCTTTTGCAGAGTCCGGTATTACAATACCGCTTGACGTTTTTTCTTCTGCCTCGATTAGCTCGATAACAATACGGTCACCTAATGGTTTCAACAATTGAAACAACCTCCTCAGATAATATCTCCCTTTTAGCACTCGATAGACATGAGTGCTAATACATTTCTAATCATAATGAACATTTGCATATATTGCAAGTGAAATACTCCGAACATTTTCTCTTTGCTTATCTCACCCTAAACAGCTAAAATTGACCTCAACCACAGTTGAAAGGGTGGCGTTACTTGAAGAATTGGAAAATCTATATGTATCTTTTATTTACCTACATTCTAATGCATGTGGGCAGTGTATTTTTAGCGCAGGGCCTATTCGAAAACTTTCCTTGGAATGAACAATACACCGAGCAGGACATTAAGTACCGGGCGAGTTCTTGGTCGCTCTTTACCGTTAATGCAATTGCCGCGATTATATTCCTACTAGTCATTTTGAAGAAGAAAAACTTCTTCAAAGTATTCGTAGGGAAAAAATCTACCATCGGCAATTCAGTACTTTGGGGATTCATCGGTTTCTTCCTTGCCTTAGGCGGGCAAATGCTTGCTGGTGCCATCGAGATTGCAATCGGAATAGAACCGGGATCCGATAACACCGCAGTCCTTTCCGACATGGCGAAAGTGTCGCCAATCATCATCATTTCAATCGTGCTGTTCGCACCCTTCCTAGAGGAAATCATTTTCCGACGGGTTGTCTTTGGAGGAATTTATCAAAAGACAAACTTCTGGATTGCAGCCATTGTCAGCGCCCTAGTGTTTGCTGCTGTTCATAATGAATTCGAACACCTTTTAGTCTATATGATGCCCGCTTTCGTCTTCTCTTACTTGTATTACCGGACGAAACGCATACTGACACCAATGATTGCCCACTTACTAATGAACGGGTTTGTCGTTGTCCTCAATTTAAACATTGAGAAGTTACAGCAATTGCAAAATGAAATGAAGCAGGCATTAATCATTTTTCTACAATAAAAAAGTTCTTCCACAACCTAACTTACGGGTTGTGGAAGAACTTTTTTCATTTCTGCTGTTGCTCATTCACTTCATCAATCTGACGTTGTTGTTCAGCTTTCGCCTCTTCAAATTGTCGCTGCTGTTCGGCCTTTAAATACTTTCTGTGACCGAAACGTGAAATGAAAATACTTATTTCATAAAGTGCAAACAATGGAATCGTGACGAATGCGTGTGACAACAAGTCAGGCGGTGTAATGAATGCCGCGATTACAAACAGCACAAAGTATGCATATTTCCGTATCTTCACAAGTGTCGTCGGATCCAAAATACCGAGTCTCGTTAAAAATAACAAGACGACCGGTAATTGAAATACAATACCGAATGGAATTAGCAATTGGAAAAGGAACGAGAAGTACTCATTAATACCGATTGTTTGGGTTATATCGAGCTCCGTGGATAAATTCATCATGAATTTCATCACATAAGGTAACAGGACGAAATACGAAAATGAAATACCACCAATAAACAGGAAAAATGTAAACGGTATATAATTCAATGTCGCGCGCCGCTCAGTTTCATGTAATCCAGGTGAAATAAAGGACCATAATTGATACATAAGCACCGGTGAAATAACGATGAATGCGATAAAGACAATCACTTTCACGTAAATCATAATCGGGTCAAGTACATTGAAAGCATTTAGCGCAATATTATGTGCTTCTCCATCGTTTTGAAGAAACTGAATAAGCGGTTTTGCGACAAAGAAAGCACCCACGACTGCAATAACAAAGAAAACGACGATAACCATCAGCCGTTTTCTAATTTCATCTATATGTTCAATGACTGTTAAGTTTTTTTCTATCACCGGACAAACATCCTAACTCAACTTACTTCACTTCTTCTTTCTTAACTTCTATTTTCTTTACGTCGTCATCTTCAACAAGACCTTTTGTCGCGTGTTTGAATTCACGCAGTGATGAACCAAAGGCTTTCCCGATTTCAGGCAGTTTCTTGGGACCGAATACGAGCAAAGCAATAACAGCAATGATAATCAGACTTCCTGGACCTGGCATCTCGGACACCTCCTTCATAAAGATGGGGATTGAACTCAATCCTTCTTTTGTCTATTTTACACGAAATCTGGCCGAAATACTATTTACGAGTCGTTACATATGTGAATCTTTTACGTCGTTTTTGATAAAGTAAATAAGCGTCTGCAATTCGACAGACAAATCGATTGTATGGACCCGTAACGAGTCGGGTACCGTTAGTCGAACTGGAGTAAAGTTAAGGATCCCTTTCACGCCAATAGCTGCAAGCTTATCTGTCACTTCTTGGGCTACACGTGAAGGCACTGAAAGAATGACAAGTTCAATTCCTAATTCCTTGATTTTATCCTCAATCATATCGGGATGAAAAACTGAAATTCCACTCATCTCTGTACCTTCATGTGAAGCTTTCGGATCGAATGCAATGATGATGCGTGTATTGTGATTTTTATGGAAATTATATTTCAAAAAAGCGTTCCCTAAACTACCAACGCCTATGAGCGCTACATCTGTCACTTCATCCTGATCGAGAGCCTGACGGAAAAAGTCGACAAGATAATGCACATCATACCCATACCCTTTACGGCCAAGTGCACCGAAATGTGAAAAATCACGTCGAATCGTGGCAGCATCAATTTTCATAGCTTCGCTTAATTCACTGGATGATACTCGTTTCTTCCCTGAATTCGCGAAGTTTTGAAGGAACCTATAATATAAAGGCAAACGTTTTGACGTCGCCTGCGGAATTTTGATTGTTTCCCCTATCATTTTAACCCTCCTGAGTGTATCTAAAGGCGATTCTATCGTACAGTAGATAATGAATGTTGTAAAGTCGACCGTTGCACGCTTGACGCCATTCATTTAAACTGAAGAGGAATAGAGGTGCTTTATTTGATCGTATTACAAGTGAACGGACTAACAAAATCATTTTCAGGAACAGATATATTAACTAACGTAAAGCTCGAAGTTCAACATCGCGACCGTGTCGCACTTGTTGGACGCAACGGAGCCGGTAAATCGACATTACTCAAAATAATCGCAGGTGAAATGAGCGCTGATTCGGGTGATTTAATCGTCCCTAAGGATATCCGGATTGGGTATCTTGAACAGCATTCAGGTATTGATTCTGTATTGACGGTTTGGGAAGAGATGATGACTGTATTCGAACCACTCCATAGTATTGAAAGGCGGCTTCGATCACTTGAAGGGCTTATGGCAGATCCCTCTGTCTACGACAACCCGAGCGACTATGAACGCGTCATCAAAGAGTACGACGCACTACAGATCGAATTCAAAGACTCTGGCGGCTATCAATATGAATCTGATACTCGCTCCGTGCTTCACGGGATGCGTTTTTACCCTGAGGATTACAACAAAAACGTCAATCTTCTTTCCGGTGGTCAGAAGACGCGATTGGCACTCGCTAAAATGCTACTTAGTAAACCAGATCTTCTCATCCTTGATGAACCGACAAACCATTTGGATATCGAAACGCTCGGTTGGCTAGAGAAATACCTGGTGTCCTATGAAGGTGCAATCTTAATTGTTTCCCATGACCGCTATTTCTTAGATGAAATTGTGACAATCGTCTACGAAGTCTCACGGAGAAAAGTAGCGAAGTTTACAGGTAACTATAGTGCGTATCTTGACGAAAAAGCGAAAAATTATGAACGTGATCAAAAACTTTACGTCAAGGAAATGGGAGAGAAGGCCAAGCTTGAGGATTTCGTTCAACGAAACATTGCCCGGGCATCCACATCCAAAATGGCGAAAAGCCGACGTAAAACCCTTGAAAAGACTGATTGGATGGGTTCTCCTGATGGAGATGAAAAATCAGCAAACTTTACCTTTTCAATTGATCGCCCCAGTGGAAATGATGTACTAGCACTGGAAGATGTAGCAGTCGGTTATGACAGTATTCCTGTCTCAACTGGTATCGGCATGCGTGTCTACAAACAAGACCGCATTGCACTTATCGGACCGAACGGCGTCGGGAAATCAACAATTTTGAAGACCATCGTCAAGTCCCAAGAACCACTAGCGGGAAAAATTCGTTACGGTACAAATGTTCAATTTGGCTATTACGACCAAGAACAAGCGACACTTATCGGAACTGGGACCGTTCTTCAGGAGCTTTGGGATGATTGGCCGACGATGAATGAAAAAGACGTTCGCTCAATACTTGGACGCTTTTTATTTACCGGTGAAGATGTTGAGAAACCTGTCACTTCCTTATCAGGTGGAGAAAAAGCTCGATTATCTCTCGCTAAATTAATGTTACAAAAATCAAATACGCTTATCCTCGATGAGCCAACGAACCATCTTGACTTGGATAGCAAGGAAATTCTTGAAAATGCATTGGACGACTTCCCGGGCACTCTCATCTTCGTGTCTCATGACCGGTACTTTATCAACCGCATCGCAACAAAAGTAATCGACATCAGCGCTACAGGTACAACCGAATACCTCGGTGATTATGATTACTTCATCGAGAAAAAACTGGAACAGGAAGAGTTGCTTGCCGAATCTAACGCTACTAAAGCAACTGCAACTCCTGTCATTGAAAGAAAAAATGATGATGATAAAGAGCTAAAAAGGCAGGAAAGAAGGTTGACTAGAGCTATTGACGAAGTCGAATCACAACTTTCTGTTTTGGAAGATGAAATCGTAGCACTGCAAAATGAACTTTCCACTCCTGAATTTGCAGACGATCATGTGAAATTAATGGAGTTACAGGCACAGATTGATGCACTTCAGGCACAGCATGACAGCAAATCAGAACATTGGCTTAGTCTTCAAGAAGAACTAGAGGCATTGTAAGATGAGTTTGAACGTCACGTTAAACCAGATCCAATGGTTTAATTGTGACGTTTTGTCATTTCTTGCTGTCGTAACCTATCAAATAAAAGTAGGTAAGGATATTCTCTGAAAAAGGTTTCCACAATCTTACCCACACTATAAATGTAGTTATACCTGTAATCCACTGTTATTATCCACACTATCCACAAACAATGCATTTCTTATACACATAGTTATCCCTTCATCATTGTTATTAAATGTACATATACAATTGTTATGCACAACTTATCCACAACTGTGCATAAGTACGAATGTTCCCTATTGACATCTCAAAAAAAATCGGGATAAAAAAACACGAAAGTTGTCATAATATGACGACTTTCGTGTTTTTACTTATTCACCGTTTCCATGACACAAGGGGCATACCAGGCTTACCATTCATCGTAAGGTTTCCGCGTATTCCGTCTATAAACATGGCCGATCCAGCTGCAGCAATCATTGCTGCATTATCTGTACATAGGGCGATTGGTGGAACGTAAAAAGGTATCTCTTCTTTCTTAAATGTTTCTTCAAGAGAAGCACGTAACCCTTTATTCGCCGCTACTCCACCAGCCGCAATTACCTGTTTCACACCGAACTCTTTCGCTGCTCTTAACGCTTTCGTCGTCAACACTTCAACGACACTTGCTTGGAAGCCTGCTGCTACATGAAACGGGTTTACATCCTCTCCCTTTTGTGCGAGATTATGCTTATAATTAATCACTGATGATTTTAGACCGCTGAAGCTAAAGTCATATGAACCTGGCTCGAGCCATGCTCTCGGAAAAACAACTTGGCCATCGCTTTCAGCCGCTAACTTATCGATTTGTGGGCCGCCCGGGTAAGGAAGACCCAGTACACGAGCTACTTTATCATAGGCTTCACCAGCAGCGTCATCACGTGTTTCTCCAACCAATTTAAATGAACCATGCCCCTCCATTATTACCAGCTCTGTATGGCCTCCTGAGACGATGAGCGCAAGAAGTGGGAACTCCATGGGCTGCATGAGTTGGTTAGCGTATATATGTCCTGCAATATGATGAACACCTATAATCGGTAAACCGTTGGCAAAAGCAAATGCTTTCGCAGCATTAACACCAATCAACAAGGCCCCAACTAAACCAGGTCCTTCCGTCACAGCAACTGCGTCAAGCCCTTCAGGCTTTAGTTCAGCATTCGCAAGTGCTTCTTCAATCACCAGTGTAATTTGTTCAACATGGTGTCTCGATGCAATTTCCGGCACTACCCCACCAAACCGTTTTTGGCTAGTAATTTGAGACGCTACGACGTTCGATATAATCTCTGTTCCATTTTTCACGACGGATGCAGCGGTTTCATCACAGCTTGTCTCAATTCCTAAAATATAGCTATCTTTTGTCATTTAAATTCCACCCACATGACGAGCCCATCTTCATGGTCGTCCGTATAATAGTTTTTCCTAATTCCGCCGTCCTGGAACCCAAGCTTACGGTAAAGGTTTTGAGCCGTAGTATTGGTCATCCGCACTTCCAGTGTCATTAAACGGACTTCTTTTTCTTTACAAAGCACAATCGCTTCCTTCATTAGAGCTTCGCCGATGCCATTTCCCCTTAAATGCTTTCGTACCGCAACATTCGTAATATGGCACTCATCCACTACTATCCACATTCCGCAATGCCCGATAACTTCATCCCCATAAACTGCGACAACATAATGCGCATGGTCATTTTCGGTCAATTCATGCTCAAAAGCTTCTGTTGTCCACGGGGTAGCAAATGATTCCTTTTCGATTTCAACAACGGAGGGAATATCCTCTACACCCATTTCTCTATAACTAATCTCTTTACCCACGATCATTGTCCTTCCCCTGCTCTTTCAACCAATTTGCCTCAGCTTCAGCAATACGTCGATATTCCGGAACAAATGCATGTATATCCGTTTCTGGTTCTGATTGAGCGGCAACATATATAAGTGAAGAGGCTCGTGGTAGATTAAATTGAAGAGGTGCTAGAACTGCACGTTGTCTAAGTTGTTCAATAAGTTTTTGCTCATGCATTGCTGTATCTTTTCCAACGAATAAAATGGGACTACTGTGCTGCTCAAGCAAATGGACCAACTCTTCTAGAGAGTAATGACCATCCTCAATAATTTCAGTAAGCTTTCCTGCAACATATTGATAAACGCCCGCATAGACATTGCCCCGTCTTGCATCAACAATTGGACAAACCAACCCATTGAAGAATAACGCATTTGCCGCCAGTGCTTTTAAAGTGGATACGCCCACAAGAGGTTTACCCAGTGTCCATGCAAGTGTCTTCGCTATCGTCACTCCGATTCGTGCGCCTGTATAAGAACCCGGCCCTTCTGAGACTGCAATTGCATCAATATCCGCAGGTACTAAACCCGCTTGTTCCAACAACTCTTCAATTGCTGGCATAGCACGTAGCGAGTGGTTAATAGCCATCGCTGAAGTTCCTTCTATTAATAGTTCCCCATCTTTCACAAGTGCAACTGAAATGGGCGTATTAGCCGTTTCTATACCTAGCCAGATCATAAGAAAATCCCCTCGCAAATCTTTTCATATCTTTCACCTATCGGCGTGAATGTAATCATCCGTTTATCTCCGCCACCATGAACAAGCTGGATTTCCAGACGTTCTGCCGGCAAATCATCTTTTATAAGATGCGCCCACTCGATAACAGATATTGCATCTCCGTAAAACAATTCATCCCACCCAAGATCCTCATCACTGCCAGCTAAGCGATAGACATCGAGATGATTTAGTGGGTAATTACCTTCGTACTGTTTGATGATTGTGAATGTCGGACTGTTAACCGTGCGTGTAATGCCCAGTCCTTTTGCAAGTGCCTTTGTAAAAGTCGTTTTACCTGCACCTAAATCGCCTTCAAGCGTAAGTACATCCGGTGGTGTGAGAAGGGCTGCAAGTTTCGTTGCAATCTGCTCTGTCTCTTCTACAGAATTCACTTCTATTTCCCTAGTCATAGGTTATTTCCTCTCTGCTTCTTTGCTATAGTGTACCGAAAACATGATCTATCAGAAAGCATCTACACTTATGTATGTGTTTTCGGAGCGGTGGTGTTTACTTCTTTTCCAAATATATATTTGTTAAACCCTAGAATTCTATATACAAAAAAACCAATCCCGGAATTAATCCCTAGAATCGGTTCTGAATTTAAAATTTAATGGCGGTCCCGACCGGGATCGAACCGGCGATCTCCTGCGTGACAGGCAGGCATGTTAACCGCTACACCACGGGACCTAAATATGTACTTATTTTTCGACGTTGTAAATAATTACATCACATTTATGTCGAAAGTAAATGTGTGAGACCGGCGACGTCCTACTCTTGCAGGGGGAAACCCCCAACTACCATCGGCGCTGAAGAGCTTAACTTCCGTGTTCGGGATGGGAACGGGTGTGACCTCTTCGCAATCGTCACCAGACCTACGTCGTCTTTTCTTAAAGACAATACTTAGTATAGCATATCTCATGATAATTACAAGTACTATTTTCATCAATGTGTTTTATCCGTTAAAAAAAGAATAAAATAGAGTGATAAAAGTCATTTTCAAACATGATTAAGTTACCTATCATGGTTATTTATCTCATAAAATAAAAAATCGACCCGGGAATGTATCTTCCTAGAATCGGTTCTGAATTTTAAATAAAATGGCGGTCCCGACCGGGATCGAACCGGCGATCTCCTGCGTGACAGGCAGGCATGTTAACCGCTACACCACGGGACCTAAATATGTACTTATTTTTCGACGTTGTAAATAATTACATCACATTTATGTCGAAAGTAAATGTGTGAGACCGGCGACGTCCTACTCTTGCAGGGGGAAACCCCCAACTACCATCGGCGC
>CAZWAW010000094.1:0-10776 GCA_964632025.1 uncultured Sporosarcina sp. | reverse complement strand
CTACTGCAAACCTCTCTTTAAGTAAAGCGTTATTTATTATCCGGGTATTGTGTTTGCAAAAACGTAACCGATTGAGTAATTAACTCTTTTAATACATTGGTGTCGATATCATCGATTTTATTAATATACACGCATGCTTTACCAGAAGTATGTTTTCCAAACGTCGCCAGCAATGCTTCACGTTCGCTATCGCCAGGTGCAAAATACAAACTAGTTTTTGCTTTGCGCGGAGAGAAGCCTACCAACGGTGCGTCACCTTGGTGACCCGTTTTGTATTCATAATGATACGATCCAAAGCCAATAATACTAGGTCCCCACATTTTTGCTTCATAGCCTGTCGTCTCTTTAAAAATATCAAGTAGCGTGTAAGCATCCGCACGTTTTTTGAGATTTTCTACATTCTCAATAAACTCAATGACATCATTGTCTGATTCCTTCGTTTTTTGCTCGTACATATTCTATTCTCCTTCCATTACCCTACGAACTGATCTAGACATTTTTTACATATGCATGATTTTCTCAATTGATCATAAGGTACTAGCTCGAAAATAGCTTTTGGAAAGAACTCTCCATTACACCAACATATACCTAAAGACTTTTCTGTGGAATTACAGCAATTATTGTTTCCTTTGCAAATAGGACATTGGTAACTTTCTGTCATATCGAATGCTTGGACCATGGTTTTGCCTCCCTTATCTACGCGGATGATTTCAGAGCTTATGACATATACGTCACACATTTTAACGGTAATAAGAATGAACGATTTGTATTGCTTGCACATTAGTAAGGATTTCTGATTAATTATTCTGTAGACATACGTGAAGTAGATTTCGATTCACTGTTCCTTAAATAATTTAAGTGATGTATCTCTACTCTATAAATTAAACTTTTTATATATTTCTGTAAAAAAGGCTTAACTTTTCCGTTGTAATCCTCAAGTGATTTGCATGCATAGTCTTCATCCATAGAAACAATAAAACTACACGTAATCACTACATATTCTTCCCCAGTAGTTGAAAACCGTTTGGTTACTTCAATAATCTTCATACTTACAAATTTATTTTTCATATATATTTTTGATTTTGGTAATTTTCTATTTGACAGAAAAGATACAATTCCTTTTACATAAATCATTCTATTTGCCTCCAGCTAAAGGTGGGAAGATAGATTTCTATATCGAAAGTGAAATCTATCATAAATTGGTTCAGTTATAGAAAAGTTATTTGCAATACTACCGTGCTTACACAATTGCTTTGCATGTATTGTATCACAATAAGAACATCGGTTTCATTACTTTTCATCGCTTATTTCATACTAACAAAATATGCTCTTGGTTCTCTAAGTCAATAGCTGTCTTTGCAACATAATTATGCATTCAATCGTCCAATTAGTAAGAACTACAGGAAACGAGTGGATGATATGAAAAAGAAGATAATCATAGCTGGTGGAACGGGTTTTATTGGTCAATACTTTGAAGAGAAGTTTACGAATTTAGGCTATGAAATAATCATTATTTCAAGACGGTCTGACCAACTTCTTTGGACAGATAACGCAGGTATTGTAGAGGCCTTAGAAGGTGCAGAGATGCTTATCAATCTTGCAGGAAAATCCGTCAACTGCCGCTATAACGAGAAGAATAAAAAAGAAATCCTAGATTCCAGAACAGAAACCACAGAAATACTTGGAAACGCTTTGTTAGCCTGTAAAAATCCGCCGTCATTATGGATCAATTCAAGTACCGCTACCATTTATCGGCATGCGGAAGATCGACCTATGACGGAGGCTAGTGGCGAGATTGGAACTGGTTTCTCCGTAGAGGTAGCACAAGCATGGGAGAAATCCCTATTTGCTTTCCAGCTTCCTCAGACAAGGAAAGTGGCATTAAGAATTGCAATCGTACTCGGTGAGGATGGTGGAGTGATGGAACCCTACCTCAACTTGGTACGTTATGGGCTCGGCGGCGTACAAGGATCGGGCAACCAAATGTTTAGCTGGATTCATATAGAAGACCTATTTCGAATCATCCTTTTTCTTCAAAAGAATAAAGATTTGGATGGGATATTCAATTGTTCAGCCCCACGGCCGATTACGAATCGAGTATTCATGACACAACTGCGCAAAACCATGGATCGTAAGTTTGGATTACCATCACCGAAATGGATGCTCGATATGGGTGCCATTTTTATGCAAACTGAAACGGAACTAATCTTGAAAAGTCGCTGGGTTGTTCCTGAGAGATTGGAAAAAGAAGGGTATCAGTTTGCATTTGAAACAATCGGGGAGGCACTTCAACAAATACTAAAAAGTTCTAGTAAGATATAGTCGGGGAACCAATGGTTAATATGGACATAGTAACGGTTCAAGGAATAATATCCTTGAACCGATTTTTATCGTAAAATATTGAGTTTCAATTCCACTGACATATTCCCTAATTCATCTAAAAATCCTCGGCGTCTATCGTATTTTTGCTTCAACTCGTCAGTGAGTAAGATAGCACTATTTTGACCACATGCTCGTTGATAATCTCCTATAATTTTACCCAGCTGTAGATAGGCTTTTCGAACGACACTCTTCTCTACTCTCTTTTAAACTAGTATTTGCAATAATCTTGTTTGTGTCAAATTCTGTCACTTAACACCTATTTCACCTTATCTTCCTCCGGTCTTACTAATCATCTTTTTAATAATTCGAATCTGACCTCTATGATTTAGTTCGTCTTCAAAAACATGAAACCATTTAAAATAATTGTTCGTGGGGAGACCATCCCAAAATGACATTTGTTCAAATAACCATTCATCTTTCAATGTTTTAAACGTTTCAATTGTTTTGTTTCTTATTTCAGCTAATTGTTCCAAATAGAGATCAATGCTATTCCCTTTAATTTGGTCTCGCGCACTATTCCCTAAGCCTAATCCTGGATTTAATGTACTACTATCATCATCTGTAATATCTCGATTTTCGAAAGTGAGAATTTGGTATGCCTTTTCAACCGATATCATATGAGCAAGCAACATTCCGATTGAATTCGATTCTTCATCATAATGAAAATCCAATTCTTCAACTGTTAAACTTTCGATTTCACGAATCGTTGTAAGCCTAGTGTAATCCATCATAGAAACCAGTTTACTGAATTCAAGACTTAACCCCTCTTTTTGATCAATTAAAAACATCGTATTATTCTCCAAAATCACTTCACTCCCGAAAGTATTATTTAAATGACAACTGCCGAAACTAAATAGGAAATTGAATCGATATATCAACTTGAATGTGATTGAAGCCCCACTGACCAGAAAAAATATCTAATATTTCCGACAACATTATCTTAACATATACATAGTGGATTTAGTGATACGTACCTGATCCTTAATCATCATCCGGGACGATTTAACGCTAGTCGTGATAAAGTATTAATTGTACTGTAGGGTATCCATCGTTATTGTAAGTTAAATGAACTGATAGGGCTTTTCTCAGCTATTTACACGTTGTAGCGGTATGACTGATTTTATTAAGAAGAGGTGCACTGATGAATATATTTACACAACACAACCCGACGAAGTTATATTTTGGTAAAGGGCAAATTAGTCAATTATCAACGGAAGTCGCTAAGAAGAAAGTCCTTCTTGTTTATGGTGGAGGAAGTATTAAGCAAAATGGTGTCTATGAAGATGTAATGAAAGAACTCAATAAAGCAGAAGCCACGGTATTTGAATTACCTGGCGTGGAACAAAATCCACGTTTAACAACGGTTCAAAGAGGCGTTGAAGCTTGCAAATCAGAAGGTATCGATATTCTGTTAGCCGTCGGTGGAGGGAGTGTGATTGATTGTACGAAAGCGATCGCTATTGGAGCTAAGTATGACGGAGATGTTTGGGATTTAATTACTCGAAAAGCTCCGATAGTATCCGCTCTTCCAATCGGAACTGTGCTTACGTTAGCTGCTACTGGATCTGAAATGAATCCCATATCGGTTATTTCAAACTGGGACACTAAGGATAAACTTGGTTGGGGGTCGCCACTTGTATTCCCACAGTTTTCAATCCTGGATCCTACTTATACGTACTCGGTATCCCGTAAACAAACAGTGTATGGAATTGTCGATAGTATGTCTCATGCTCTTGAAAGTTATTTCCATCTTACAATAAACACACCTATGATTGATGGATTCATTGAATCTCTTCTTCGAACAGCGATTCAAACAGCACCAAAATTACTAGCAGACTTAACCTCTTATGACCATCGTGAAACGATGATGTATATTAGTACAACTGCATTTAATGAAACATTATCGAATGGGACTGATGGCGGTGACTGGGGGTCTCATCGAATTGAACATGCACTTTCCGCCGTTTATGATATTCCACACGGCGGAGGATTGGCCATATTATTCCCAAACTGGTTAGAGCATGTACTTGAGGATGACCCATCCCGTGTAAAAATCCTGGCAATGAACGTTTTCGGCATTTCTGATAATGGAAAAAGTGATGTTGAAGTTGCGAAAGAGGGAGCGAGAGCCCTTCGTTCATTTTGGGATTCTCTCGATGCTCCCAATCGTTTGAGTGACTATGGGATTGATGACAAAGATATTGAATTAATTATCGATAAAACGTTTATCAAACCCGGGGTTGGACTGTACAAAGAATTAGATCGAGAAAGTGTCAAAGATATTCTAATGCGTTCAATGTAATCTTTTAGGTAAGCACTCTGAATCAGGGGTGCTTATGTCTATGGCTTTGATTTCTTCTAGTTAGCCGAAGCCTAAAGCTGCAGTTGACCTTCAATGATGATCCAGTTCATCAAATAGAAAGACATAGAAAAGAAACCACTTTTGCAATAAAGTGGTTTCTTTTCTTTTTCATATAACCGAGAACACCTTGACTATGTGCTATTTTAGGGGCTCAAAAAGCCAGACCGCAATTTAACGAATTCAAATAACAAAGGCACATTACTGTATTGTTGTAATGAAGTCGTCCTTTCAGAAATCCAATTCCAGCTTTCCATATAAGGATCTGCTCCAGTTAACAAAGGCATGGATTCCTGTAAAAAATCTTCAATAGGAATCTCCAGCTCCTCAATAAACCGTTCTACAACTGGAAATTTCCTATCCTTTTCTGGATTGGGCTCTTTAAATAGTACATGTTCTAAATTTCTTGAAAAATAATACATACGGTAGTCGATTTCACCAGAAAGTATCTTATCTAGTGCCTTCATTATATTGATATTAGTACTTCTATCCGCATTTCTAGTTGCTATTTGTTGCTTTTGTTTTTCATGCGGAACAGTTATTCGATCATCATGGTAAAGTGTTAACTCTTTTTGGGTTTCATCAATTACAATCGCATCCTCTGGAATGAAACAGCCATCCATATCAATAATATGCAGCACGCAGAATACATCTTCCGGACGAAATTTACTTTTAATCATAAATTCATTTACTGCATTTCCAATCACAGACTTGATAGGTTCTTCAGGCCTGTCCAAATCATATAAAATATCGCCGTGCTGTATATGGAAACGTATATTATGCTGTTGGAAAAGGCAACGTAACCGATTGTATAGCAATACCTCTTCGCAGCCTCCCTCGACTAGCAATAACACAACCTTCTTTTTATTAATTGTCATATAAAACCCCTGCTTTTCGGAAGGCAGTTTTAATATCGTATAGATCTGTTTCGGCATAGATTTCTTCGTCTTGCCCACCCAACTGTACAGCACGTAAATAGATATCCCGTGCATTGCTCAGCTTTTCAACCCCTTTTAATTGATGATATCTGTCCTCTTCATTAAGAGTTGTAAACCATAAGTTTCGAATTGGCAGCACTTCTAATATACGTAAATTATGAGAAGTGAAAAAAAGTTGACCTTGTGCATTTTCATCCAGGACTTCTAATATTTCACCAAGTAAGTATTCAAAAATCCCTGCATCGAGCTCATCAATTACAACGCAAGCGTTAGGATTATTATAAACCGCAATTAGTGTACTTAAGATAGAAATGATTTTTAACGTACCTTCCGACTCACTTCGTAAAGGAAGTTCGATATCCCCTTTTTTGGATAGAAACTCAAAGCGAACTCCCTCACTGCCATCACTCAACTTTTGCTTGTTGATTTTTCTAATCTTTATTAGAAGACCCGGGATAATGGTCTGCAAGACAATATTTGTCTGACTAACAACTTGGTCAATCGTTTCAAATAAGTCCATTGGCAACACCATAGTGTCCGCCATCTCATAAGGTATATGTCCGCGCTTCCTTTCCAAATGAACACTAAATGGCATAACAAGATTGGCAACTAATAGACCATATTGAATCGTATCAATAACGTGTAAATCACGATTGAGGTCATCTGAAAGGTTTTTCATGATTTCAGTTTCATTTTCTTCTAAGAGCACTTCAAATACATCCTTTAATTCCTCTCGAAACACAAAAGAAGTTGAGTTACTAGCTGCCATTCGATTAGCTACCATGACTGAAACCCTTGCAGATTCATTCATTTCTTGTAATTCATTAGCTCCTATCGTTAAGCCTTTAACAGTTTTTGAAATTAGAACTTTGAATCGCTCATTTCCCTTATTTTCTCGATATACAACTTGTTCTTCAACAACTTGATACCTTCCTTTTCCCGCTGACAAAGAAACTGAATAGTTAACGAAGAATTCTCCGAATTGATTTTCGACGATAAATTGAAACAACAAGCGAATATTCTTTTCATTAAAATAAAGTAAGTTAGATGTGAGCTTTGGAAGGGGTGCATCATGATTGGCTGATAATAAGGTCTTTAACAAATTGAACGCTTCCACTGCGGCAGTTTTTCCAGAGCCATTTTGACCATAAAACCCTATGACATCGGCTTTCTCCAACGTATTGAAAGTTGAATTTGTGTGAAACGCACCATTTTTAACATTTTTCAAATTGGTTATTTCTACTTTGGTTACCCTGACAATACTTTTCATGGAGGTCCTCCTATGGATACTACTTAAAATGAAAATAGGCTTTTACTTTCAGCGATAAAAGAATTTGAACAGAAAATTATTAAATGCGTTTATCAGCGGTGAAAAATGTAATTTACTTATCAATATGGTCTTCCTGATCATAAGTTATTCAGATTAGCATTAGAAAGCTGTAGTGAAATTAGAGTTTATTGTCTGATTAGCTTTACGCTGACGACTACCTAGAAAAGAGTTTCAACTTACAAGAAATATTTACGTTACATTTAATACAACACAAAAATGCCTATCGAAATGATAGGCATTCTAACATAAGCTTTATCTGTGAAAAGTATCGCCGTTGATTATGACTCGCGAGGCACGAAATGGGATATTTATATTCATTGAAAAATACGGCTCTAAAATGCTATAAAAAGACTCCCATTGACTATCTAGTTGCTCGTATTTACCGTTCTGCTCTAGATCAATGATGCCCGTGTAAACTTTTTGTAGTGTAGAAAGATCTTCCTTAGATACCTCGAAATCATAATAAGACATTTGTTCCTCAAATGTTGGCATTGGGTAGGCGGCACGATAATACGGACGCATTGCCAAGTCAAATGCCTCCCATTTTTCCATCGCGAGTTGATCGTCTGCATCGCTACCAGCCTGGTGAGCATCCTCATATAATTTCTTAATCACCGGATAATCCACTTTGGAAATAGTCGTACCTAAGTCTATAATATACTCATCAAATGTCGGCTCTACAAAATAGTTATTGACAATCTCAAAAAAACGATCTATCTTTACGCCAGATTCTTTCTCAGCTCCACTTTTTGCAAGTGAAATCCATTGATCATAAAGTTCTTCCATTTGCAGCAGATCACCACTCGTAAACGGATAGTCAAACATACTTATATAAATGTCAAATGGCTCAGGCTCCCAGTTGGCAAGATAATACGGATTGGTTATTTGATTGATTTGCATCCATAATTCTCCCGCCTCCTCCCATAACTCATCTTTCTCTAAAGTCATTACATCATTGTAAAGAAATTCTAGCTTGATGATTTCAGCTTCCGTAACTCCGAGTGGTAAATTTTTCACAAAGTACTCAAAGTCGAAAAAATTCGCAACACTTTCAAGGGTTTCTCCTTCGATTTGCACCAAAGCGCCGACTGTGAAATTCATTGCTTGTATTTGTTCCTCGGCAAAAGTATGCAATCCAACATGGTAGCGTTCACCGTCATCGCCTTTAACGATTATTTCATTACCCCAATCTTCAATGACTGTCCCTTTGACAATCTGTCCAACCTGAACGTGCGAACTAGTTTGTTCCACTGCCGCGGAAGTATAAGTCGGCATCACTCCACTAATCCCGAGTACCAACGCAATAGAAATGACAAACATCCTTTGCTTTTCCCTACTCATAGCTCATTCCCCTTTTAACAAAATAATTGTGTAATAAGAAGACGCTTGGACAATATTCATTCTTCCCTCTAAATGTCATTGAACTATTCATTATATGTTCTGCTTAATAAATGATGACAAACAACAATAAGTAGAGAAACTTGTATTCTGTTCTTTGGTATAATGAACTATAACGATATGTATTTATAAGTTAGGGTGTGAGTGTATGGAGTCGAATGAAAAACTACCGCCTGATTTGAATGACGTTGATTTTACAGAAGAGATAGATGATGATGAACTGCAGGAACTTGTGTTAGAAGCACAACGTGAGGCTCTTATTAAAGAGGCGCACGAAAAAACATATCGCATAACGAAACATCCATTTCCAAAATGGCTATTTTGGCTTATCTCGATTGTGATGGTTTTCAATACATTTGCGGTTATTTTTGAAGTATATTCAATCCCAGCTATTGAATTCTTAAAGACTTCCTCGAAATTATCGAAACAAGAAAACATAGCTACTTTTAAGAAATCTGTCGTTGTTATTCAGTCTGCTGAAAGCAAAGGCACAGGTTTCTCCATTTCGAATGATGGAACTATTCTAACGAACTATCATGTTATCGAAGGAAGCGATAAGGTAAATGTCTATTTCCCAGAAGAAGGACGTTTTACGGCAGACGTTGTGCATACATATCCTTCAGTCGATCTCGCTATACTAAAAGTAAATAGCCAAAACCTCCCTTATTTAAAACTCGCTAAAAAAACGAGTTTCACAGCTAATGAAGCCATTAACTTTATTGGAAATCCTTTAAGTTTTAAGGGCATTGCAAATGAAGGCACAATAATTGATATTATCCAGCTCCCAGATTGGGATGTACCTGTCGTTATGATGAAAGCACCCGTTTATCGAGGAAATAGCGGTAGCCCCGTACTAAATAGTAAGGGACTGGTGATTGGCATTGTATTCGCAACGTTAGATCATGAAACATATGGGAAAGTTGGGTTATTTATTCCGATAGATGAGTTTTACAATCAACAGTAAAATTATTTCTCAACACCGAAAACGGTTGCATTTATTATGCAACCGTTTTTCAAAAAAAATGATCATATTCGTGACGGGAACATTTTGCCTAGTTCTCAGGTTATTCTATCCGCATACTTCAGCCTTTTTTGTTATTATCCCTATTTTCATCTTCTTTTTCGCCGACTTTATCCGCTTTTTTAAATTCTTCTTGATACACTACCTCTTGTGCTGAAGCCAATCCATTATTTTTATCAGTCAATTGTTCGTGTGGAAGATTTTTCTCATTCATTTGCATACTCTCCTTTCCGTCTTTATATCCTGATTACTTAGTTTTTCCAAGTCTATTAGATATTAAACATCAAAGAATCCAAATACAAAACCGCCAAAGGACAATTAATTCCCTCAGCGGCTTTACTAAATAACCTTATTTAATTCGTAATTCTGATTCCTTATCGAAAAAGTGTGCTTTATTTAGGTCAAATGCTAAGTCGACTGTTTCACCCGCTGCAACGCTGAAACGTGCATCAACCCGTGCAACGAAATCTTGGTCATTTACTTTAGAATAAAGTATAATTTCTGCTCCCATTAATTCAGCAACTTCAATCGAGGCCTTGATTTTTGTTTCAGGAGAAAAATCAAGGAATAGTGGTTCATCATGAATATCTTCCGGACGAACTCCAAGAATGATTTCTTTACCGATATAACCTTGCTCACGAAGATATTTCATCTTCCCTTCAGGTACAAGAATTTTCACATCGTCCATAACAAAATAATTCTCTTCTAATTTACCGTTCAAGAAGTTCATTGCAGGAGAACCGATAAAACCACCAACAAAAACATTATTAGGTTCATCGTAAACTTCTTTAGGGGCCCCTACTTGTTGGATATATCCATCTTTCATGACAACCAGGCGTGTCGCCATTGTCATTGCTTCCGTTTGATCGTGGGTTACATAAACGGTTGTTGTTTGTAGGCGCCTGTGTAGTTTTTGGATCTCTGCACGCATTTGCACACGTAGCTTAGCATCTAAGTTAGACAAAGGTTCATCCATTAAGAATACTTCGGCATCCCGAACAATAGCACGACCTAAAGCAACACGCTGACGCTGACCACCTGAAAGAGCTTTCGGTTTTCGAGTTAACAGGTCCTCAAGTCCCAAAATTTTAGCTGCATTATCAACACGTTTTTTTATTTCGTCTTTTTTAAATTTACGAAGCTTCAAACCAAATGCCATATTATTGTAAACATCCATATGTGGATATAATGCATAGTTTTGGAAAACCATAGCGATATCACGATCTTTTGGTGGGACATCGTTCACTCTTTTACCGCCAATGAAAAGATCGCCTCCTGATATTTCTTCCAAACCAGCAATCATTCTAAGTGTTGTTGATTTTCCACAACCTGATGGACCAACTAATAC
>CAZWAW010000093.1:0-10803 GCA_964632025.1 uncultured Sporosarcina sp. | reverse complement strand
TTTTCATTTAAATCGCGTGCATTTCATTTTTACGACGTTCAATTGCTTCAAGACGCTCATCATATTGCGCTACTGTTAAGTTATGCTCAACGAAGTAACGGTTACGTGGGTGTGTACGACATTCGTCCGTACAGCTACGCATATATAAATGCTCGTTTTCTTCAGAACAAATGATTTTTGCGTTACATATTGGGTTCGCACAGTTCACATAGCGCTCAGACGGCGTGCCATCGAAATGATCGCGACCAACGATTACATGCTCCACTTGATTGATTGGAACTGCAATTCGCTCGTCAAATACATAACATTGTCCATCCCAAAGCTGGCCTTTGGCAACAGGATCTTTGCCGTACGTGACAATTCCTCCGTGCAATTGGCCAACATCTTCGAAACCTTCACGTACAAGCCATCCCGAGAATTTTTCGCAACGAATTCCACCAGTACAATACGTCAGGATTTTCTTCCCTTCGAACTGTTCTTTATTGTCGCGAATCCATTCAGGCAAATCGCGGAAGTTTTCAATCTCTGGACGAACCGCACCACGGAAGTGTCCAAGATCGAACTCATAGTCATTACGTGCATCGATGACAACTGTATCTTCATCTTGCATCTGCTTGTAGAACTCTTCAGGGCTTAAGTAATTACCAGTCAATTCATTTGGGTTAATATCCTCAGGCAAGCTCAAGTTAACGATTTCTTCACGAGCGCGCACATGCATTTTTTTGAATGTATGTCCATCTGCTTCGTCGATTTTGTAAACGATATCTTTGAAACGATCATCGCTTCTCATCATGTTCATGTACGCTTCCGTTTGTTCAACAGTTCCCGAACATGTACCGTTGATTCCTTCAGCACCTACGATAATACGACCTTTTAAACCAATTTCATTACATGCCGCCAAATGTTCGACAGCTAACGTTTCAGGATCTTCAATCGTTACATATTTGTAATAAAGAAGAACCTGGTATGCGTTTTTTTCCATTTTTTCCAACCACCTTGTTTTTATAATTGCATGTTATAGCAACAACCGGCTCGGATTATTCACAAATAATTGTAAATATACAAAAGCAAACCCGTATTTGCAAGATCCGGGACGCAGATATTATAGCACAAATGGACATACGAAAACAGGCTTTTCCACTCTAGAAAACACCTTTTAGCAATGCTGGTCAAAAAATATTCACAGTTTGAATATACCCAAATTCCAACTGAAACCCCTCTATTAACTATGGATAATCAGTTTTCCCGGAATTTATGGCAATCCTTGGTACATTCGTTCTTTTCATGTATACTATAAAAGTATGTTTAATGATAGATTTCGACATATATATATAACTTTTTGAAACTATTAATGAGACTCATCCGTCTAACTTTTTATAAACAGTAAAGGAGCCTTCAACATGAAAAATACGCACCGAAAACGTCGTTCAGCCTGGATTGACGTTACCTTTTCAATCGCTATCATCGCATTAACCGTATCGGCCATCTATTTAATTTCACAAACTACTAAAAACGAGGCTTCTTCGCTTCCTAAAAAGAAACAAGCTGCGGCTTCGGTTGTAATCGATACGATTGACTCCCATTATCCAGGGATTAAAATTATTACGGAAACTTCGAATGATGCAGAAATACCATTCGCTATCCAATATCCGCAAAGTTTACATAGTCCATTCAATGAAGCTATTTCAAAATACATAACAGCAGCTAAACAAACTTACTTAACTACAATGGAAGAAAACAAAAAACTTGGTAGTAAATTTACAGGCGAACTAAACATTTCTTTTGAAACCCTTTCCCATCATTCAGGAAACTATTCGTTTGTTCTTGTTAACAGTAGTTCAACCGGAGGGGCAAACAGTTCAACCGAGATTCGATCATTCCATTTGAATCCTGAAACTAGAGAAACTTTTACAATTGCGGACCTCTTCGGACGTGATCCAAAAAATCTTGAAACACTTTCTACTTTAGTACGTGAAGCAATATACAATGATCCTTTACTAGCAGACCACCTTTTCCCAGAAGAAGTGCATATCCAGACGGAACCAATCTGGGCGAACTTCGATAATTTCGCAATCACGGATGAATCTCTTATTCTTTATTTCAATGAATATGAACTAGCAGCGGGAGCAGCCGGTCCACCGATTATCGCAATTCCATTAAGTGATATAAACAGCTTACTTTCCGATAGATTCCAATTGGTAACTGAAAATACTGATGAGTTCGAGATTACCAAAGATCCGGTAAAGGAGGAGAATACAGCTATCCCTCCTAAGGATACAGATAGCAACCAAGGCAACAGTGATACTACTGAAAATGGAAAGGAAGGATCCACAGAAGAAGTCGATAATGGCATTAAACAAATTGCCCTTACATTCGATGATGGACCCGATCCTAAAGTGACCATTCAAATACTTGAGACGTTGAATAAATACGATGCAAAAGCAACATTTTTCATGCTCGGTAGCAGGGTAGAATACTATCCGGAAATCGCAAAAAAAGTGCAAGAAGCAGGTCACGAGCTTGGGAATCATACCTGGAACCACCCCGATTTAACAAAAGCTGGCGTGGCAAAGATTCGCAATGAAATAAACGAGACAACTTCCATTATTGAAAATGTCACGGGTCAGAAAGTAACTGCATTCAGACCTCCCTATGGTGCAGTTAACAAGACTGTTCGTAGTCAAACAAACTTACCAGTCGTTCTATGGGACGTTGATACGCTCGACTGGAAACACCGTGATCCAAACCAACTTCTTGCACATGTAAAAGGCGCGACAAAAGATGGCAGCATTATTCTTATGCACGATATTCATCAATCAACAGCAGATGGTCTCGATGCCGTTCTAGCTTACTTGCAAAGTGAAGGCTATACATTCGTCACAGTTTCAGAGTTAGAATAAAAGAATAGTACACTCCCCTGAATTAATGTTCGGGGGATTTTTTTATTAAATATAGGCAATTGCTCTACACATTATAGAACACTTTTGTTAGTATAGAATTAGAACAGTTAGGAGGTAATCACATGTTCATCCAAATCGAACCGGAATCGGATATACCCATATACGCACAATTAGCTTCGCAACTAATCGAAGCGATTGCTTGCGGAAAACTGGTTGGCGGAGATGCGCTACCATCCGTTCGATCATTAGCAGCAGACCTTGGCATGAATATGCATACCGTCAATAAGGCTTACCATGAGCTCGAAAGAAAAGAAATCATTCGGATTGTTCCGAAATCAGGAGCTATCGTCAATCCTCTTTCACAAGATGTGATTCGTGCGGACCATCTTGAAAGGATCTCCGTAGAACTCAAACCTATCATTGCTGAAGCAATCGTACTCGGGATGAAACCTGAGGCTATTAATAAACTTATTTCATCTATCATTTTATCTATTAAGGAGGCGTAAAGCATGGGACTTACTATATTTTTAGTCATGATTGGCTTTATCTTTGTACTGCAATCTGCCATCCCCTTTTTATTGAGACGAACAATTGCGTTCGGTGTAACGATTCCAGAAGGTCATACAGACGACCCTACAATTGCTTCTTTCAAGAAAGTATATGCTGCAACTATTTTCATTACCGGCCTCTTTTCACTGATTGCTTATTTTACGTGGGCCAACACAAGTAGCCTGACAGAAGACAAAATTATATTAACTGGATTAGCGATTCAGTTTGGTATCCTCTTTTTGAGTATGGGACTCTATTTTTACTTTCACGCAAAAACAACACGTCTGAAACAAATCAATGAATGGGGCTTACATTTGAAACAAGTACGAATTGCTGATTTAGCAATCCGAACAAAAGATGAAATGCTTCCTTCGTTTGTCTATGCAATACCAATGATTATTACGATTGGTCTAATCGCCTATACCGCAACCCAATACGCTAGTATGCCTAGTATGATTCCAACACATTGGGGGCCAAGTGGCCAAGCAGATGCCTTTAGCCCGAAAACACCCTTCTCGGTAATTGCCCTCCTGCTCATTCTGTTGGTTATGCAAGGAATGATGCTAGGAATCAATGCATTCACAAAAAAATCCGGCATCAAGCTGAATGCGGCAAAACGAAAAACATCGCAAGTTCAACAATTATCGTTTCGTAAATATTCGAGTTGGTTTTTCTTTATGACAAGCGTACTAATGACCGTACTCTTCGGATTCCTACAACTTACAACAATCCATGAAGGGCTTGGAAATGCGGCACTCATGCTCGCTTTGCCGTTAGGTTTCTTACTAATTATCCTAATCACGACAGCTCTATATGCTTTCAAAGTCGGTCAGAGTGGCTCACGAATCAATGTCAGGACTGAGGATGATTCTATTACCGGTATCACTGACGTCGATGACGATAAGTACTGGAAAGCTGGGATCTTTTATGTAAATAAAGACGACTCCTCCATTTTTGTTGAGAAAAGATTCGGCATCGGCTGGACCATCAACTTCGCCAACCCGATCGGATATGTCGTCCTATTTGGTCCACTGCTACTCATTTTGATCATCTCTATCCTTTTATAAATTATGCTCAACAAAAAAAGCCGCACATCGCGGCTTTTTTTTGTTGACTACATATAATCAGCTAAAGATACTTGTACTATGAAGTGGCTGCAGTCTTGCTTTTGGATCGACATAAGCCTTCGCGTGATTCACTGCAATCGGCGCTTCACCAAGTCCAACAGCGATTAGCTTCACCTTGCCATCATAATTTGTAACGTCTCCAGCTGCGTAGATACCTTCGATGTTTGTCTCCATACGCGTGTTAACCATAATCGAGTTACGGTCCATTTCAAGACCCCAATCCTTCAATGGCCCAAGTGACGAAATGTTACCGTAGTTTACAATTAAATGATCGACGTCAAGACGTTCTTCAGTTCCGTCTTTTTCTGCCAAGACAATTCCACTGACCTTGCCATCTTCTCCTTCAATCACTTTCACAGCACGGGAAGTTTTCACATCGACTTTCGATTCCATCAGTTGATTAACGCTGGTCTCATGTGCAGTAAAGCGTTCACGACGGTGAACCAATGTCACAGTTGAAGCGATATCCTCTAACATAAGTGACCAGTCTACCGCCGAGTCCCCACCGCCACAAACGAGAACATTTTTATCTTTAAAAATAGTTAGATCCTTAATGCTGTAATGAAGCGTGTCACCTTCAAAGTGTACTTCTTCAGGAAGACCAATCTTACGTGGTTGGAATGCCCCGATTCCAGCTGTCAAAAGAATTGTACGTGTCAAATGAACCCCTTTATCCGTTTTAAGAATGAAGTGATCCCCGTCACGCGTTGCTGACATAGCGGTTTCGCCGAGAAGTATTTCTGGTTTCGCATAATGAGCTTGCGTTACTAGATTCGCTACGAAATCTTTTGCAAGGATTTTCGGGAATCCACCTACATCATATATATCTTTATCAGGATACAGTTCGATCAGTTGGCCGCCAAGTTGTGGCAAGCTATCGATGATTTTAACCGACATTTCACGCATTCCAGCATAGAAAGATGCGAAGAGTCCTGTCGGTCCTCCCCCGATAATTGTAATATCAACGATTTCGTTATTCATAGTTAAACACTCCAATTAGATTAGTCTCGGATATAAGTTTTCTTCTTCTCTATCCACTCTACACATTATCTAACAAAATACAATAAAATACACATAATCTGATTTATACAAAGCAGTTCTACTGAAAATGCACTTTCTTTTGGGAGTTAAAGGTACTCAACCTAAGTATGAAATTTAATGATTTCATATACAAGCAAACAAAAGGCCTGTACACACATCGATGTGTGTACAGGCCTTTTACTTCTTACTATTCACGATGCGTTCTGCAATACTCAAGAACAATTGCTTTCTCGTCATCTTCTAATTCGAAATCCAGAACTTTCTCACTTGAACGCTCAAAGAAGTGATAAGATGCAATACGTCCTTCATCTTCGTCAATTGCAAAGATCACTCGCACGCCTGATCCGCCTTCAGAATAAAGCTCGTCTTCTTCGTCAAGATCAATATACAATCGGTATTCAAAACGCTCTCCAGCAATGATCCCCGTAGGATCGTTAATTTTTTTAATAATGTGCTCAGTAATATTCATAGTAGTACCAACCTCTCACTTACAATTTTGGATTCCTCGGCTACAAAGCCACTACACCCCATAATACATCATTCAACACCAAAAGGGTTAACTTTGACCCACGACTTATTTTTTGATGAATTTAATTATTTCATTCATCAGGAGCGGCAACAGACTCAAAACGCTAATAACTAACCATTCTTTAGGTCCTAGTGACTGCACACTGAAGACTTTTGCGATTGGACCAACTGACACAATGACCACTTGTAAAATGATCCCAAGCAAAATTGAATAAATTAAGAATTTGTTTTTGAAAATCCCTGCTGTAAATACAGACTTGTCCATCGATCTAAAGTTAAGGGAGTGAATAAGTTGGGCGAAACTCAGTGCGATGAAAGCCATTGTCTGTCCATGAACGAGCGCACTTTCTGGAATTCCAGACGAAAACAGAGCTAGGAAACCGCCTGCATACTCACCTGACATATATACTCCAACCATGAAAGCGACGAGCGTAATCGCACCAATCAAAATTCCGTTAAAAATCAAAAATGGAATGGATCCTCTGAATATACTCTCATGCCGGTGTCGTGGTTTTTCTTTCATTACTCCAGGTTCTTCAGGATCCACACCGAGTGATAGTGCTGGAAATGTATCTGTCACAAGATTTATCCACAGAATATGAATCGGGCGCAACAGTAGTGGCCACCCAAGTAAAATGGCCGCAAAAAGTGCGATAATTTCACCAAGATTACACGACAATAGGAATATGATGGACTTTTTAATATTGCGGTAAATCGTGCGTCCCTCTTCAACAGCTTTCACGATTGACGAAAAATTATCATCTGTCAAAATCATGTCTGCTGCACCTTTTGCAACATCCGTTCCTGTAATTCCCATCGCCACGCCAATATCTGCCGCTTTTAATGATGGTGCATCGTTGACTCCATCCCCTGTCATCGACACGGTATGATCTTTCGCTTTAAGTGCTTGTACAATCTTCACCTTATGTTCTGGTGAAACACGGGCATAGACATTAATATCTCTGGTTTTTTCTATCAATTGGTCCACTGTCATCGAATCAATTATTTTCCCTTCAATTACTTCGGATTTATGAGTCGCGATCCCTAGTTCTTTTGCTATTGCAAATGCCGTGTCCTGATGATCGCCGGTAATCATGACTGTTCGAATCCCAGCTTCTTTCGTAACTTTAATCGCGTCTTTCACTTCTTCACGCGGCGGATCAATCATCCCGATAAGCCCTAGAAATGTTAATCCTTCTTCAGCTTGGTCTCGTTCCATGGCTTTGGCCTCTTCTACAATCTTATAGGCGGAGCCTAATACACGTAACGCTACAGAAGACATCGTCATCGCTGCTTCCAGGATTGATTGACGGTCGCTTTCATCAAGTATTCTTGACCCCTCAGCCACTTCAATATGTGTACACTTCTGTAGGATGCCGTCAATAGCACCTTTCGTATGTGAATAAATTGCATCTGCAGACCGATGTACCGTAGTCATTCGTTTCCGGTTTGAATCGAATGGTAACTCCGTGATCCTAGGATAGTTATTATCCAACTGTTCTTTTTCCAGTCCGGATTCCGTCGCTGCTACGACAAGGGCAATTTCTGTTGGATCTCCTGTTTCTCCTGTTTTAGAATACGTCGCATCATTACACAATGCGATATTCTTAAATAACAGTTTTTGTACAGGATTTTTCAGATTGACTTCACTTAACTCGTTTAAAGTCCCATCTGCAAAAAACGTTGTAACCGTCATCCTATTTTGAGTCAACGTCCCGGTTTTATCAGAACAGATAACATCCACAGAGCCTAGCGCTTCCACAGCAGGGAGCTTGCGGATGATGACGTTTTGCTTAATCATCCGTTGAACGCCGATTGCAAGAACGATTGAAACGATTGCAGGCATCCCCTCGGGTATTGCTGCAACAGCAAGACTGACCGCCAACATAAACATTTCCAAATAGCCACGCCCTTGAAGTACGCCAATCACAAATATGACGACACAAATGGCAACAGCCGCAATACCAAGATATTTACCTAATTGGGCAAGGCTTTTCTGAAGAGGCGTCTCGTCGTCCACTTCTTGGTCAAGCATGGTAGCCACTTTCCCTATTTCAGTTTTCATGCCTGTTGCAATGGCAATTCCAGTTGCACGTCCATATGTAGTCAATGTCGACATGAAGGCCATGTCTTTTCGATCTCCGATTGGCATTGAGAGCTCTCCAGTAAAATGTGCGTCCTTTTCAACCGGAACGGATTCGCCCGTCAATGCCGCCTCTTCAATTTTCAAATTCACCGATTCAATCAGTCTTATATCACACGGAACATACCTGCCTGCATCAAGAAGAATTACATCACCTGGAACGACTTCTTCCGATGGTATCTCTTTCTGGACGCCGTTCCTTCTTACAAGTGCTTTAGGTACCGCCATATTTTTCAACGCTTGAAGCGCTTCCTCTGCTTTCGATTCCTGGACGACCCCCACAATGGCATTGATGATAACGACCAATCCAATAATAATAGAGTCTGCCACTTCCCCAAGCATTCCGGAAATAACAGCAGCAACGATTAGTACATAAATCAACACATTATTGATTTGCGCAAAAATCCGTTGTATTAGCGAACGGCTTTTACTACCTGAAAGTTTATTCGCCCCGTATTCATTTAGCCTTTTATCCGCTTCCTCTTCACTTAATCCGATTGACACATTAGTATCCATCAATTGCTCAGTTCCATTTCGCATTTTACAGTTCCCTTCATATACCTCTTAAATATCCCATCTGTCTGTATGTTGACAACTACTTCCATACCTTTTTCTATTTCTATGTGTTAGTGGATAAAACCTCTTTATTACTCTCTTTTGAAAAAATGCAGGAAATACGCACATTTCTTTTGCAATATTCCAGAACTTCGTGAACAATATAAAGAGTGAAGTAATTCACTAGTAAAACTAGCAGGGGGAATCTTATTGATTAAATTTGAAGACTATCAATACGCAAAGCTCAATATGGCAGAAGTAAAACAAGATTTTGATGCGTTGCTGCAGGAATTCCGTTCCGCAAGTTCTTATGACCAGCAAAATGAAGTCATTGAGAAGATCAACACGATTGGCAAAGAATACTCAACAATGGCCAACCTTGTCTATATCCGCGCTTCTATTGATACAAACGATGCGTTTTATCAGAAAGAACGCGATTATTTCGATGAAATCGGACCTGAGTACCAAGAACTTGAAACTGCTTACTACAAAGAACTTGTCTCCACTCCTTTCAGAGCACAGCTCGAAGAGAAATGGGGTACTCAACTATTTGCTTTAGCCGATAATGCCATAAAATCGTTTTCTCCAGAAATTGTTGGCATGTTACAAAAAGAAAACAAACTAACTTCCGATTACTCGAAACTCGTCGCATCTTCACAGATCGAATTTGACGGAAAAACACTAACACTTGCTCAAATGGGACCCTACGCAGAATCAACGGACCGTTCCGTTCGTAAATCAGCTATGGAAGCGTCATACAAATTCTACGCTGATAATGGTGAAAAGTTCGATGGAATCTATGATGAACTCGTTAAACTCCGTCATGAAATCGCGACGACACTTGGTTATAAAAACTTTGTCGAACTTGGTTACCTACGAATGGACCGTATCGATTATGACGCGACTATGGTTAAGAAATTCCGTGATCAAGTGCGCGATCATATCGTTCCGCTTACAAGCCGCCTTTATACGCGTCAAGCTGAACGTATAGGCGTTGACGAGTTGAAATATTATGATCAATCCTTAGACTTCCTAACAGGGAACGCGACACCACAGGGCCCCCCTGACTGGATCATTGAAAACGGTAAAAAGATGTATGCTGAACTTTCACCTGAAACGGATGCATTTTTCAAATTCATGACTGACAAGAACTTACTGGACGTCGAGGCGAAGACCGGAAAAGAAGCGGGCGGTTATTGCACATTCATCGATAATTATGATTCGCCTTTCATCTTTTCTAACTTCAACGGAACGTCTGGTGATATCGATGTGTTAACACATGAAGCCGGACACGCATTCCAAGTATTCTCTAGCCAAAATATTGGTATACCTGAATATCTGTGGCCTACATCCGAAGGTGCTGAAATTCATTCGATGAGTATGGAATTCTTCACATGGCCTTGGATGGAGCTCTTCTTCAAAGAACAAACGGATAAATACAAATTCGCACACCTTAGCAGTGCATTGCTCTTTTTACCATACGGCGTCGCTGTCGATGAATTCCAACATGTCATCTATGAAAACCCTGAAATGACAGCTGCAGAACGAAAAGCAGCATGGAAAAAGATCGAGAATATCTATCTACCTATGCGAGATTACGATGGTATTGAATACTTGGAATCGGGTGCTATTTGGCAACGTCAGGGCCACATTTATGAAAGCCCATTCTACTATATCGATTATACGCTTGCACAAATATGTGCGTTCCAATTCTGGAAACGCTCATTCGAAGACCGTGATGCGGCATGGAAAGATTATTTACATCTTTGCACACTCGGTGGTTCAAAATCATTTACAAAACTAGTCGCCGAAGCGAATTTAATCTCACCTTTCGAAGACGGTTGTGTTGAGTCTGTCATCGGAACAATCGAGTCATGGCTCGATTCAATTGACGATAAAGCACTTTAAAGATCAAAAGCGGAAGCGCCTGAAAGGAACACAGCCTAAGTACGCCACTTCC
>CAZWAW010000092.1:0-10817 GCA_964632025.1 uncultured Sporosarcina sp. | reverse complement strand
GACTTTGTCGCATCCCTACGCATTTTTTTCGGTAAATCGTATGGTGGTCCTTCATCCGTCGTTCTCCAAATGCATACGTACATACATGAAGTGCATTTGGAGCTTATTGGGACGAAAGAATAGCGGGATTATTACTTGGAGAAAAGCCGCCAAAGATGCATATTTCACTTGAATAGTGTAGGAACGCGACAGGTAACTATTCGCAACAGGATTACTGAAAAAAGTGTGGCTAGAAGTGACGGAGTCACTTCTGCCACACTAGGACCCCTCAGTAAATCTGACATGAATAGTTAGCCGTAAGCGGGCAGAAAATAGTCCAGTGAAAATGAAGGTCATCAAGTCCTTCTCTCCAGTACTTTATGCGAATAAATGGTTAATCAACAGACGTGTTTTTGTTTTATATCCTGAAATTAAACTTGATGATTCCAGCTTCACGGGCTGTAGTAAAGAGGATGACAACTAATGGTCCGATAAAAAATCCGAGGAAGCCGAATAGCTTCAGTCCAATAAACATGGCGATTAGTGTTGGGAGCGGTGATAAGCCGATTTGGGATCCCATCACTTTAGGTTCAACAGTTCGTCGTATAATCAGTAAGACAGCTGCTAGAATGGCCAATTGTGTCCCAGTTGCGATGTCTCCACTGATAAACATATACAAAGACCAAGGCGCTAAAATGATTATTGAACCCAAAATAGGAATAACGTCGATAATCCAAATAACAAGCGACATGACAATTGCATATTTAGGTATGATCAGTAAAAGACCGACAAAAGTGACTGCTAGAATGATTAAGCTGACAAGTAGTTGCGCTTTCAAGAACCCGAAAATGACAGCATTGAGCCGTGTAATCATAAATCGAACTTTTTCTGCAGTTGACGTTGTTAAGTGTCTAAATAACAATCTTTTCAATTCAGGCAATTCAAGCATAAATAAAAATAATGCAATAATGAAGACGATAAAACTGACGAGGAAGTTTGGAATTTCTGTCATAAGGGACATAATCTTCTCATAGCTTAGTAAATTAAGGATAGATTCACGTATGGATTCAAACACATTTTTGAATTCCTTCTGAACACCAATGACGATTTCCTCGGGCATTCCAGAAGTATATTGTAGAAGCTTACTTTGACTGGAAATCCACACGCCTGACAGTGAATTAAAATAGCCGGGTGCAGCTTGAGTAAGGTCAATAATTTTTCCAATCAATTGTGTAACTGTGAAATAGAGTAGGGACGTAATAATTGCTAGGATGAAAATGAAAACGGAGATGACTGATACTTTACGATTCCATTTGAATTTCTTTTCAGTAAGCCTTACCAAGGGATCAATTATTAACGCGGTAAGCAGCGCTAAAATGATTGGTAATGAAACGGGCAAGATGAAAACACTAGCTAAGATGATGAATATTAAAGTTAATGTTATAATTAAATTACGTTTTGTGAGCCATTTGGACAACGGGCATTCCTCCATATTTATTCGCTGTTTCAATTATAACCAACTGACCGCTGATTGAGTAGTAAAGCATAGAAGATGTTGACTTACTGCTAAAAGGCTATAAAAAAACTGGAGAACATTGAGTTCGCCAGTTTTCAGTCAAAAATTATTTTTTAAGGTTATAAGGTTCTAGTGCTGCGCTTACCGCTTTCAATGTTGCAGCACAATCCTTAAGTAAGCTTTCAGGGAAATGTTCCCCTTCGCCATACTCAACGCCGTGCGGATAATAGTGCTTGCCGACAACCGGCTTTTTAAGGATCATAGTCGCATTGCGTGTATCAACATCGCCATCAGTTGTATAACTGAATACACGCAAATAATATGTACCTTCTTTAATCATATATTTCTTATCAAATGTTGCCCGTTCGTAGTCCCATTGACCTGCGCGAACAAGGTCGTGTTTTAACATGATTTCATCAAGTATTGATAAGTCGGTAACAATATTTTCAATTCCTGTATCTTCAATATACATAGTTTATGTCCTCCTTATATATCATCGAGCCAATTCCCTATACCTATTTATAATAGAACAAATCATCATCAGTTGCAATGACAACATTGTGTCAAGAAACGTATGATTTAATAAATAAGACAAACCTCAACATTTTTAACAGTTTGACGAAGTATAATGAAAGGGGATATCAGCTACTATCATAGTCGGCACTTAATAAATGGAATGTTATTCCAACACCACTTTGTCGCTCCTTCGTTAGATTTGTTCGTTAGACGGGTGAGGTATACCACCTAGTTAAATCTAAATAAGTAGTGCCGAATATATAGTATTAACCTTAAAAGAACTGACTAAACTTGATACTCAAGAAAGTAGGTCGAAAAATGAAAGCAATTTGGAAAATACTATTTCTGCTCATCATCGTCCTATTGGTATTTTATATTATGGATGATCGAGTGAAAGAAAATAAACCGCTTGAGTCGCCCGTGAAACATGGGACGGCCATCCCGGTGCCTGGAACTGGAGATGGTTTACCGCTACCGCAAGCTGCACGGCCTGAATCGGGCCTATCCCTGCTTGTTGGTAAGAGTGTAGACAGTCTATTTGAACAGCTAGGTAAGCCAGATCGTATTGAGCCGTCGAACTATGGATACGATTGGTGGATATATAATGAAAATCAGGAGTTAATGGTGGGCGTATGGGATGGGAAAGTAAACCAAGTTTATACGGCAGATTTATCCTCCAATATTGAACCTTTTGAGATTGGGCAGGATGTGCAAGACATCTATCGATTTACGATTGTTGAGTCAGAAGTGGCTGTACAAATCGGAGAAAGTATTTATACATTTACATTGAACAGTGATGACGTGAATAATAGGTTGCTTATTGAATATGAGAATGTCTATGCGCAGCTTTATATCGATGGTGTGGACGGAGAATTGGAAGCGATACGTTTCATTGACCCAATTACACTCATTCTACACCAACCCTATGACATGTCTTATATGGGTGAAATCGTCAGTGCTGACCGTCCATCGTCAACAATGCAGATGGAAGTGGATCGGGCAATAGAGCGTCAAATTTTCGGTTTAACTAACCTTTACCGAAAAAATCATGGATTGAATGAGCTTTTGAGCGATTACGATATTGCTGTTGTGGCGCGAAAACATAGTGAAGATATGGCGCTTGAAAATTATTTTTCTCATGAATCCCCCGTGAGTGGTAATCTTGCAGATAGGTTAAAAGAGGCGGGAATTGAACATCGTAAAGCACGGGAAAATATTGCTTTCAACTATGTGGATGCAATAGAGGCAGTCCATGGTTGGCTTAATTCTCCCGCACACCGTGATGTCCTGCTTCAAAAGGATGTTACACATCTTGGAACAGGTGCATATGGGAAATATTATACACAGGTTATGATTCGAGAGATTGCAGAAGAAAAAAGGCAGCAATGAACTTCATTGCTGCTCAAGGAATAATCCATGTTCCTGTCTCCGTACTGGCTACACCTCTAATATAAAGAGGTGTAGCCGTTTTTATTGCATGTAATGCGGCTCGTTTTTGGATGACAGGTCTTTCACAATCTAGAAGTGAAATGAAATCGTCCAACTTCAGCAGATCTAGTTTACGGGGGTTCTCCACTTCGCGCGGATCATGAGTCATAACGCCAGGTACATCTTTAAAGAACTCTACGTGGGACGCTTGGAGTGCTGCAGCAAGCGCAATTGCAGATAAGTCGCTGCCGCCTCTTCCAAGTGTCATGACATGCCCGTTGTTATCAATTCCTTGAAAGCCTGGAATAATGACACAACGGGTTAGTTTAAGGTATTCAAAAATAGTGGCAGGATTGATGTGGTCAATCGTAGCATCTCCAAATTCTCCAGAAGTCATTATACCAGCTTGGATGCCGTGCAGGACCGTGTTTGGGATGCCTGCCCGTGTTAGCTCAGCAGACATAACTGCTGCAGCAATGAGCTCACCACAAGACACAGCAAGGTCGCTTGCAGCTGCCGAAGATGAAAATGCGTCCGTGAGCTGAAGAAGGCTGTCCGTTGAATAAGGATCGCCATAGCGACCAATGGCAGATACGACAACAACGACATCGCCAAATTCATTCAGTCCATCTTTTATATGGCTAATGCAATTCAATCTCATTGCTTCATTTTTCATTGCTACCCCACCGAATTTCTGGATAATCATAAGGCTCCCAACTTTCTTCGTGACGTTCATTGAGTTCTTTTCATACGATAAAGTATGTTCGCTCTCAATATATTCATTTTCACAGAAAAATGTTCGGGAAGGGGAGAGTGGTGCTGTTTTTAACGGAGCTTATAAAAGACTGGCCTTGTACAGTCAATGGCGGGGAACTCAGGACTGTTGTCACGGGAATAACCGAAGATTCTTCACGGGTAAAGAAAGGAGGCGTGTTTGTAGCTAGGAAAGGCAATCAAAGCGATGGTGCAATGTATATTAAAAAAGCGATTGAACAAGGTGCTGCAGCTATAGTTATTGATAGAACGAATTTGACTGAAATACCGCCTGATGTTGTTGTCATTACGGTTTCGGATTGCACAAAGTTCATGTCCCATGCAAGTGCGCAATTAGCTGGTAATCCCGCAAAAAGAATGAAGATGATTGCGGTGACTGGAACAAATGGAAAAACGACAGTCACACATTTCATCGGCCAGTTATTAAGCAAACTTGGAAATCGGGCGGCTGTTATCGGTACGACGGGCATTTTTATCGATGGCGTCAAGATTGACTATGAATGCCCAAAAATGACAACATTACCGGCGGAGTATCTCCATCCATTATTAAAGAAATGTGTTGATGAAAATGTTAGTCATATTGTTCTTGAAGCATCCTCACTTGGATTGTCTTCGAATCGTTTAGATCATTGTGATATCGACATTGGAATACTATTGAATATTGGGACGGATCATTACGAAGAACATGGTGGAAAGTCTGCCTATATCAATGCGAAAAAGCGTTTAATTCAAATGGCGAAAACAATGATCGTTAACAATGATGATCAACAATGTGTGAAAATGGTTAAAAATGCAACTGTTCCATTGGTTTACTTTGGGATGAATTCGTCTGCCGACGTCCAAGTCCCAGAACTAAAAATGAATCCTGATATACTGGGTCATTATAATCGGATGAATACATTAGCGGCAATTAGTGCACTTCTTGTCCTTGGCTATTACTTAGATGATATTTTGCTGCACTGCGAACTGCTGCAGCTCCCAGAAGGTAGATTGCAGCAACTAGAGCGTGATGGTGTAAAAGTCTACGTAGATTATGCTCATACGCCAGATGCGCTCGAAGCGGTCTTGCAGACTCTGTCCAATTCATGTTATGGGAGACTGATTACAGTCTTCGGTTGCGGTGGCCAACGAGATAAAGGAAAAAGAGCTGAGATGGGTGAACTCGCTGTTCTGTATTCTTCAATTGTCATTGTGACATCAGATAATCCAAGAAATGAAGATCCTAAAGCGATTATTTCGGATATTATGGCAGGTTTCGGAGGAGAGTGTTCGGCGATAGAAGCTGAACTCGATCGGAAATATGCAATTCGGAAAGCGATTTTCTGTGCAGCGCCGGGTGATATCGTCCTTATTGCTGGGAAAGGTCATGAAAAATCACAGCACACGGCTAATGGTTTACTACCATTTTCTGATCTCGAAGAAGCGGCACTTGCTCTTTCTGAAAAAACGTTCTTGGATATTAAAGAAATAAATATGGAATAGGTGCAAGTCTACGGTCTCTTCTGTTATGATAAATGGATGATTGGAGGGGATCATTCTATGATGACAGACGAATGGATCACCATCATTGAAGATGCAGAAGACCTAACGGCAATGCTGCTATCTTCTGAAGCGGTAGCTGAGTACCGTAAAGCCCATGATGATGTCTATTCAGATACGGAACTTGTTAAATCAATTCAAGAGTTCACGGCAATGAAGGAACGTTATGAAGAAGTCCAACGATTCGGAAGATACCATCCGGATCATAATATAGTAATGAAAAGCATTCGTGTACAAAAACGTGAGCTTGATATGAACGAACGGGTTGCAGCGCTTCGATTGGCTGAGAATGACGTTCAATATATATTTGACGAAATTGGTTCAATCATCGCTAAATCGGTTTCGGATGAAGTAAAAGTTCCGGCCGGCAGTGCATTCTTTTCCGACTCATCTTGTGGAGGAAGTTGCGGCACTGGCGGAGGCTGTTCGTGTTCGGCTTAAAAAACAAAAGCGCTGTCTAGCTTAGGTAGTCTAGATGTTGAAAAACAGGTTGCATCCGTGTCGGAAAGTCGACACGTGATGCAACCTGTTTTTGTTTAATCGCCTACGTTTTCTTGCACAATTGCCATTGCAACAGTCGGTCTATCTGTGATGAAACCCGCTGCGCCAACATGTAAAAGCTTAACGAATGACTCTTTATCATTCACACCTTCAAAATAAACGGGAATATTAATTTGGGTGAGAAACTTGATGAAACTTTCGGTGCCGAGAGAAAATACGCCCAGTTTTTCTGGAATTCTGAACAAGTCTGCACGTGGGCTATAAAGATGACCGAACATACTTGTAAAGGAGGCATATGCCTTCTTTACTTCGTTATCACCCGCACCGGTAGCTACTTTGTTTTGTGCATATAAATTGAATCTGTCGGTCTGTTCATCATATGAACTTGTTACTGCGACACAGTCTTCAGCACCCAGCTCTTCGAGAAGTCTCCAAAGTTTGGAAGGCATCAAGCTTCCTTCGTATGTTTCGGGAGAATCTTTCAGATTAATAGCGATTAGCATATGGGGGAATTTTTGTATCAGTTCGCGAAGAGAGAGGATTTCTACATTCTTTCCGCGATAAGTATGATTTCCATCCGCATCTTCAAACTGATAACCTGCATCAGCCATTTTCAATTCGCTTAGGGTAAAGTCGGCAACTCTTCCAGTAAAGTCAGTTGTCCGATCTGCAAATTCATCGTGGAAAACAATGATTTCTTCGTCTTTTGTTAACCGGATATCAATCGCGAAGCCATGTACACCAAGCTCGGCCGATTTTGAAAATGCGGCTAATGTATTCTCAGGAGCCTCTGCTAGGCCACCTCGGTGGGCAAGAATGACTGGTTTATCGAAAGCAAGTGCTTTTTTACCTTCACGTGGTACCGGTTTTGCGACAACTTTGGAAGCCGCCCAAGCGGCAACGCCTGCCGCACCTACTGTAAGGGCCACGTTGGTTTTTCTACCCATTTAGATGCCTCCTTATGAATCAGCTCTATTTCCCCCATTATAGGGTAAAAGATTGACGTTGTCAGCAATGTTCAGTGTCTAGATCCAGGCACCAGATGCTCAAGTCCTCCGGGAGGGATTGAACTGCATCCCTCCTACTTGTCGGGGCTACACGGCGCCTTCCGCTTTTCTTTTGTTGCAGGGCTTTTCAGTCCTATGGTATTGTATGGGTTAGGAAAAGAGGGGAAATCTATGATTGATCGTCAAGGTATTATTGTCTATCTTCATCATTTAAAACAAGCAAAATCATTTCGAAAATACGGTCATGTCCATTATATATCACGCACTATGAAGTATGTTGTCCTTTATTGCAATATGGAGGATGTCGATACGGTCATGGGGAAAATAGAACGTCTTCCATCTGTAAAAAAGGTTTTGCCATCATACCGCCCATTTGTGAAAACGGAATACGAAAATGCCAAACCGGATAAAGCGAAAGAATATGATTATAAAACCGGATTATAAGAATTATCTTAATGGAGGAAGCAATTTATTGATACGCAGAATACCAATTGTGTATTGAAAGAATAACTCCCGTTCTGCAAATACTGAAGAGTTTTTTAACACGATAACTGCTGGTGTACTCCCAGCTTTTTCTGCTGTTTCTTCAAAGAGCAGTCTTCTTTTCGATTTGATGGTGTCTTGCTGTATAATTCCTTCCCGGCAAATGTAAATAGGCATGAACTTACCGTCATTTGCAGGTTCGAAGGCTGCTGCAAGTGACAGTGCATGACCTGATGGCGTTTCTGAGGATAAGATGAATGTCCGATGCAGGCGTTCACTATTCGTCTTGATTAATTCACATAGTTCATAGACATCCCCATAGCCTTCGCCGAGCTCTATGAATCGTTGGTTTAATATCATACATAACACTACCTTTCTGAATGCGTAAATCTAGACTCATCATACCATTGTGAACGCGAAGGCGCATTCATCAATTCATTCTAGGGGGTGTAGAATTTGAAATTTATCGTAAGAACTATGATCCTTTTATTGATTGTAAATGGTCTTCTAATTTATATGCATTATTATCAAGCAGTAGGCGCAGATAGCAAAGGGCTCAGTGCTACAACGTTTATTCAAGAGATTGAAGTGGTAAATCGTCCAGATGCTCTTCATGTTCGCCAGCACTTCAGCGGCTTATCTGACACGCGTCATGAGATTGTTTGGCCAAAAGCTAGCACTAATCGTACTTGTTATCTTGCGGACGCAACGTCCTGTAATCGTTTGGATGAGAATTCTATAGCCTTTCTTGAAGGGGACAATGAACGCCAATCCATTTCGTATGAAATACCCAAAAAAGGGCCTATGAAACAAACAGCTCTATTCAATGAATCGTTCGCTGGCCTACATGGCTCTTCTGCCTCGTACACATTATTCCATATGACCGACGAAACAGGTATTGGTGGATTATGGGTAAACGGCTTGGAGCGGGTTGGAACTAAAAAAATGACGAACATCAATTATGCATTATTCCGTGGCAAGGGTGAGGTCAAGGATCTTTATTGGCAGCGGAATAATTTGCCTGTACTCTATGCTGGGGATAGGCTTTCGGTATTTGGCGAAAGCGGCAATATCGAGCGACTTAGGGAAGTGGATAATGCGCTTAAATCAATTGATGCCAATCATTCAATGATTGTAATTGATGATACACGTCCGGCTGTTAATGCTACTCAGTTTATCGTTGCCCAAAATGCGGATGTGGATAAAGTATCTGTCCGATTGCTAAGGGAAAGTATGTATGCACGTTTCACAATACCGGAAAACGAACGCATGACGGCTGAACTGGTAGCTTCGATTCTGGGAGGAACGCCAATAGGACTTGGGAAATCACGCATTGCCTATCAGGTTCTTACTGAATCAATTACAGTGGAAGAACTTGAAAAATTTAAAAAAATGTTGAATAATATGACAGGGCAAGAGCTTAATGCATCTGTTTTGGACGCGTTAGCCGGGGAGGTAACGGGCTTTAAGACCTCGTACTTCATGAAAAATATTCATGATGATACATCGGCACATCCGTTTTTAATCGAAGACCCAAGAGAAATCAAGATTGATGGTGCAAGTACCGCAGATATCCGAATTATATTGAAGGATGGAAAGACCTTGTATCCAGCGAAGAAAATATTAAACCTTGCGGGCTATACCGTTACATCAAATAAGCGGTCTATTTACGTTGAAAATAGCATTAGGAAATTTAGATTTCCTAAGAAAGAACTTTTTTATGTCTACAATGAACAAAGATACGATGTTGCAACGATGCCATTTGAAGTGCTAGAAGGTGACTTTTATTTCGAAGAGAGTTGGTTTAAACGGTTGTTCCTGTTAAGTATCGAGAAAACGGCAGATACGGTTGATATCATTAGGATGTCAACATTAATAGAGGAGGTCGACAAGTGAGAGTTATTGCAGGAACTAGAAAAGGTATTCCCTTGAAATCTCTACAGGGGACAGATACACGCCCGACATCAGATAAAGTGAAAGAGTCCGTATTTAATATAATCGGGCCATACTTTAACGGGGGAGTTGCTGTAGAATTGTTTGGCGGTAGTGGATCTCTTTCCCTCGAAGCGTTATCAAGAGGAATTGATGAGGCTTTCATATTTGAAAAAAATGTGAAAGCATGTGCGATTATTAAAGCGAACTCGGAAAAATGCCGATTTACGGAAGAATTACATATCCAACGTGCGGATGCTAGAAATGCGGTTAACGTTTTGCAGGTGCAAGGAAAGAAAGCAAAACTTCTTTTTATCGATCCTCCGTATGCGGAAACAGCATTTTATGATTTGGCACAAGAATTTGTAGATGCGGATCTTCTGACTGAAAACGCTGTCATCGTTTGTGAGCATGAAAAGCAATTGAAATTACCAGAAGCGTATGGTACATATTACAAGATAAAAAGTTCGGTGTATGGAAATAGTGCTGTTTCTATTTATGAGAAATGAGGTTACAATAATGTCGAAAATTGCAGTTGTGCCTGGAAGTTTTGATCCATTGACGAATGGACATCTAGATATTATCAAAAGGGCATCGAGGGTTTTCGGTGACGTCAGAGTCGCTGTGATGAATAATTCCTCAAAAAACTCACTGTTTACTGTTGAAGAACGTATGGTATTGATTGAAGAGGTGACTTCTGTGTTTCCGAACGTGAAAGTAGAGTCATCTTCCGGATTGCTTGTTGATTATGCCAAAAGTGTTGGGGCATCTGTAATTGTTCGTGGATTGCGCGCCGTTTCCGATTTTGAGTATGAAATGCAAATTACGTCCATGAACAGATTTCTCGACGAGAGTATCGAAACATTTTTTATCATGACGAACAATCAATATTCGTTCCTTAGTTCAAGTATTGTCAAAGAAGTTGCAAAGTACGGCGGCGAAATCTCAGGACTTGTACCATTGCAAGTTGAGAAGGCATTGAAAAAAAAATACGAGACCCGATGATTGTTAAATGGTTATGATGAAATTAAATTTTCATCATAACCATTTTTTGTTAATATATAAAATAGAAGATGATTGGGACAAGGATAATGCTCCAAATTCGTCCGATTACGTAAGGGGTCATCGAGATATTGCAGGTC
>CAZWAW010000091.1:0-10900 GCA_964632025.1 uncultured Sporosarcina sp. | reverse complement strand
TATAGCATTGCGTACCGAGCATATAAGCTACACGACCAATCAAAAACTAACAAAACAACAACGAAAAAGGTTGCCGCTGATTTTAATACCAATCGGGCAACCTTTATCTATTTAATCAACTTGCTTAACTGATTTAAAATCTTTCATCTTTTCCATTGCTATCAAAAACGGGGGATTGTTTCGCTGATTAATCATTTCATAACGAATAACATGGACATCAGCCTGGTGTAAGTTTTTTACATAAGCCAGAAGCGCATCCCGTTCTTCTCCGCCACCTTCATGTCCATCATAGACAGATACTGCGATGATCCCGCCTTTTTTCAGCAAGCCAAGCATTGTATGGATTGCTTTGATTGTCGAGTCGGCTTTTGTGACAATCGACAAATCTTCACTATGCGGCAAGTAACCGAGGTTGAAAACCGCACAGCCAATTTGTCCGTTGACATACTTATCGACGTTTGCATGACTATCTAATATTAGTGACACGCGCCCGCTTAAATCACCTAGCCGTTCGGCTGTTGCGTCGAGTGCTGCCTGCTGAATATCGAAGGCTATTACATGGCCAGTTTCACCAACAAGATCAGCTAAATAAAGTGTATCGTTGCCGTTGCCTGTTGTTGCATCAACAACGGTTTCACCAGCATTGACTGTTTCACTAAATAATTGTCTTGCAAAGGGAAGAATGCGATGTAGCTTCAAATCAATTCGACCGCCCCTGCATAATGTTTCCCTTGCCAGCTGTTCCGACGTTCGAGTTCTTTGTCAATGCCATTCAACACTTCCCATTTCGTGACACTCCACATTGGACCAATCATTAATTCAATTGGACCATCACCTGTAATGCGGTGGACAATCATCTCTGGTGGAAGGATTTCAAGCTGATCAGCAACAAGGTCAATGTATTCCTGTTTTTCTAGGAACTCAAGTTGGCCTTTTTCGTATTGTTTCACCATTGGCGTCCCTTTTAATAGATGAAGAAGATGAATTTTGATGCCTTGAACATCGAGTTTTGCAACTTCACGTGCAGTCTCCATCATCATGTCGTAATCCTCAAGCGGTAAGCCGTTGATGATGTGTGTGCAGACGCGAATACCGTGTTTACGCAGTTTCTCGACACCTTCAACGTAAGATTTGAAATCATGGGCCCGGTTAACAAGATTTGCTGTTTTTTCGTGAACGGTTTGCAGGCCAAGTTCAACCCATAAATAAGTCCGTTCATTTAGCTCAGCTAAATATTCAACGACATCGTCAGGTAAGCAGTCTGGACGAGTTGCGATTGATAATGCAACAACGCCCTCTTGTGCTAATGCCGCTTCGAATTTTTCTTTTAACTTTGGAAGAGGTGCATGCGTATTTGTGTAAGCTTGGAAATAGGCCATGTATTTGCCGTCTTTCCATTTCTTATGCATTCTTTCGCTGATTTCTGCAAATTGGACATCAATCGGATCGACGCGGTCGCCTGCGAAATCACCGGATCCTGCGACACTGCAAAATGTACAGCCACCGAAAGCGACAGTACCATCCCTGTTTGGGCAATCAAATCCAGCGTCAAGCGCAACTTTCATCACTTTGAATCCGAATTCATCTTTTAGGTGACGTGACCATGTATGATAGCGTTTCCCTTCAGTAGGGAAAGGTAAGTTTAATTTATCCACTTTATTCACTCCTCTAACAGCTAATTGTATCATGTTTTTCTGTGCTAGCATCATCTGAATTATGGAACTTATTTTAATTAACTTGTCTGAATGTAGAAAAAGTCATACACTTTTACTAACTTTATATAAGAACGGAGGCGTAAGGTATGCCTAAAAAAGTATGGCTTCTCGTGATTGGAATGTTCATTAATGTCATGGGAAACTCGTTTCTATGGCCACTAAATACGATTTATATGCACGATTATTTAGGGAAATCGCTTTCTGTCGCTGGACTTGTCTTGATGGCGAATGCCGGGGCGGGTGTTGTGGGCAACTTGCTTGGCGGTTATTTATTTGATCGGATAGGCGGATTCAAGTCTATCATGGCTGGAATCATTATTTCAATCATCGGTCTTGTCGGACTTGTATTTTGGCATGATTGGCAACCTTACATCTGGTTTTTGACGCTTCTAGGTTTCAGCGGGGGCCTTATTTTTCCGAGTATGTATGCCATGGTCGCGACGCTATGGCCGGAGGGTGGCAGGAAAGCCTTCAATTCGATTTACCTTGCCCAAAACGTCGGTGTGGCGATTGGGCCAGCCTTAGCAGGGCTTGTCGCATCTGTTAGTATCGACTATATATTTCCTGCGAACTTAGTGTTTTATGTCATCTTTTTCTTTATCGCTTTCTTCGGTTATCGCAAACTTGAAATTGCGCCTGATCGTCATACAAGTGTCATTAAAGAGAATAAAAAAATCCGTCAAAAAGCACCGTTTTATGCGCTGCTTATCATTTCAGGTGGTTATTTGATTATGTGGCTCGTCTATTCCCAGTGGATGACGACAATTTCTACACACTCATTATCACTTGGTATTTCATTGAAAGAATATAGTTTATTATGGACGATAAACGGTCTGTTGATTGTAATTGGGCAGCCAATCATTAAGCCTGTCATCTCAAGGTTGGAAAATAAGATAAAAATGCAAATAATTATAGGAATTGTGATTTTTAGTATATCTTATATCGTAGTTAGTTTTGCAGCCTCATTCACGATGTTCATCGTCGCAATGGTTATTGTGACATTTGGAGAAATGTTTGTGTGGCCAGCTGTACCAACCATTGCGAGCCAGCTTTCGCCTAAAGGGAGAGAAGGCTTTTATCAGGGAATCGTCAATTCCTTCGCGACAATGGGTCGAATGTTTGGGCCATTCATAGGAGGAATTCTAGCTGACCAATATGGTATGCAAGTGATGCTATTCATTTTGACGGCATTTATGATCATTCCAATCATCACCAGTTTACTGTACGACCGGCCTATTAAAAAAGCTAATCAACAATCGGAAAGCCACTTATAGGCTTTCCGATTTTTTCAATACACTACTATCGTTGCAACATTCGATAGAGTTTGATTTAATTGAGGTGAAGGATTATTACGTAACTTCCGAATGATTCAAAAGGGGGATGTAAAATGAAACCGATTTATTCATCAGCAAAAGAGGCGGTTGCGCAGATTAAAGATGGTGCAACGTTAATGGTTGGGGGATTTGGGCTAGTAGGAATTCCGGAACAACTCATTTTAGCACTTGTTGAAAAAGGGGTGAAAGACTTAACGGTTATTTCAAATAACTGTGGAGTCGATGAGTGGGGACTTGGACTTTTATTGAAAAATAAACAGATTAAGAAAATGATAGGCTCATATGTTGGTGAGAATAAAGAATTTGAACGCCAGGTGTTATCGGGTGAAATTGAAGTCGAGTTGACGCCACAGGGAACACTTGCTGAAAAGATTCGTGCAGGCGGAGCTGGTATACCGGCATTTTTCACGCCGGCCGGTGTTGGAACGCTCGTCGCAGAAGGGAAAGAAATCCGCATATTTGACGGAAAAGAGTATGTTCTGGAAGAAGCGCTTCATGCAGATTTTTCACTTATTCGTGCAGCACAAGCCGATAAATTCGGCAATTTAATCTATAATAAAACTGCTCAAAATTTCAATCCGATGATGGCAGCTGCAGGGAAATTCACAATTGCAGAAGTCGAGGAAATCGTTGAAACGGGTGATCTTGATCCAATGACGATTCATACACCAAGTATTTATGTGCAAGGACTTCTACAGGCGCAACAAGAGAAACGAATTGAGCGTCTGACGACTCGCTAAGGAAAGGGGAATTGTGATATGGGAGAAGTGAATGTAAGGGAAAGAATCGCAAGGCGGGCTGAAAAGGAAATCGAAAACGGTAACTACGTCAATCTTGGTATTGGTATGCCGACGCTCGTTGCTAACTATATATCGCCTGATAAAACAGTCGTACTCCAATCAGAAAATGGATTGTTGGGGATTGGTCCTTATCCGACTGCCGATGAAGTTGATCCAGATCTCATTAATGCTGGAAAAGAAACGGTCACCTCTATCCCGGGTTCGGCATACTTTAACAGTGCTGAATCGTTCGCGATGATTCGCGGAGGACATGTCGACGTTGCCATACTTGGCGCGATGGAAGTGTCTGAAAAAGGGGATTTGGCTAACTGGATGATTCCTGGCAAGATGATCAATGGAATGGGCGGTGCGATGGATCTTGTTCATGGTGCACGAAAAATCATTGTCATTATGGATCATGTTGCGAAAGACGGCTCCGCGAAGATTAAGAAAGAATGTTCACTTCCGTTAACAGGAAAAGCGGTCGTTCATAAAATTATTACAGAACGTGCATTAATTGACGTGACAGCTGATGGACTTGAATTGAAAGAAGTATTTGAGGGTTTCACAATTCAACAAGTCATTGATTCGACAGAAGCGGTGTTAATTGTGAAGGATGTTATTGAAGGTGTAAAATGATTGTTGTTAAAGTGACATGATTCGGGTAAACTAATAGCAATAGCTTTGGCATTGATGAGGAATAGTAATCTTTGCTGTCGATTTTAGAGAGCAGGCGGTTGGTGGAAGCCTGTACGACAGAGATGAACTCGCCTTGGAGCCTGCATTGGTGAATTTAACTTGATTCGGCAAGGAATTCAAATTTCTTGCTGAATCAAGTTAGCCTCCGGCGGATGTCACAGATTTTGAAGGGAGTCAATCGAGCAAGCTCGATTCAAAATCTGGACGCAATTACGCCGGGGCGTAATTGATTTAGTAGCCCGTGCCGTTTTTCCGCGTTAAGGAGTCAAGTTGGGCGGTTTTGCCGTCAATTTGGGTGGCACCGCGGGAATTATACGACTCTCGTCCCTTATTTTTTTAAGGGACGGGAGTTTTTTATTTTGAAATGGAGGAATTATAAATGAGTTATAATCACGGTCAAATTGAAAAGAAGTGGCAGCAATACTGGAAAGACAATAAGACATACAAGATGATGGACGATCCGTCTAAACCGAAGTTTTTTGCGCTTGATATGTTCCCTTATCCGTCAGGTGCTGGACTTCACGTTGGGCATCCGCTTGGCTATATCGCGACAGATATCTTGAGTTCATTCAAACGGAAGCAAGGTTATAACGTCCTGCATCCGATGGGCTGGGATGCATTTGGCCTTCCAGCAGAGCAATACGCGCTAGATACAGGCAATGATCCTGTCGAATTCACAGCGAAAAATATCGCAACGTTCAAGCGTCAAATGAATGATCTTGGTTTTTCTTATGACTGGGATCGTGAAATTAATACGACAGATCCATCTTATTACAAATGGACGCAATGGATTTTCATCCAACTATACAATAAAGGCTTAGCTTATGTTGACGAAGTAGCTGTTAACTGGTGTCCAGCGCTAGGTACGGTTCTTGCGAATGAAGAAGTAATCGATGGCAAGTCTGAACGTGGAGGGCATCCAGTTGAGCGCCGTCCAATGCGCCAATGGGTACTGCGTATTACAAATTATGCAGATCGTCTTCTTGAGGATCTTGATGAACTTGATTGGCCGGAAAGCTTGAAAGATATGCAGCGTAACTGGATTGGTCGTTCTGAAGGGGCACAGCTGACGTTTGAAGTCGACGGAACAGATCTTTCGTTTGAAGCATTCACAACACGTCCCGATACGATTTTTGGAGCGACGTATGCAGTACTTGCACCTGAATTAAAACTCGTCGAAAAAGTGACGACTGCCGAACAGAAAGATGCAGTTGAAAAATACCTAAACGAAGTGAAAATGAAGAGTGATCTTGAACGCACAGATCTTGCAAAAGAGAAAACAGGTGTCTTTACGGGTGCATACGCAATCAACCCTGCAAGCGGCGAGAAGATGCCAATCTGGATTGCGGACTATGTTCTTGCTACTTATGGAACTGGCGCAATCATGGCGGTTCCAGCACATGATGAGCGTGACTATGAGTTCGCAAAAGAGTTTGACCTGCCAATCATTGAAGTTGTAGCAGGCGGCGATGTTTCTACAGAAGCATATGTTGGAGATGGGAAACACGTCAATTCAGGTTTCCTTGATGGTTTAGGTAAAGAGGAAGCAATCGAAAAAGCAATCGCATGGTTTGTTGAAAAAGGCAAAGGCGATAAGAAAGTTACATTCCGTCTTCGTGACTGGTTGTTCTCAAGACAACGCTACTGGGGCGAGCCGATTCCGATTATCCATTGGGAAGATGGCACAATGACACCTGTTGAGGAAGCAGATTTACCGCTTGTATTACCGGTAACGGATAATATCAAACCAAGCGGAACGGGCGAGTCGCCACTTGCAAACATCGAGGAATGGATAAATGTGACTCATCCTGAAACAGGGATGAAAGGTCGTCGTGAGACGAACACGATGCCACAATGGGCGGGTAGCTGCTGGTATTATTTGCGTTACATTGATCCGGATAATGATGAAATGATCATTGATCCTGAACTTGCGAAACGCTGGTTGCCGGTAGATATCTACGTAGGCGGCGCAGAACATGCGGTTCTACATCTGCTTTACGCACGATTCTGGCATAAAGTGCTTTATGATATCGGAGTTGTTCACACGAAAGAGCCATTCCAAAAGCTATTCAACCAAGGGATGATTCTTGGTGAAGGTAATGAGAAGATGTCGAAATCAAAAGGCAATGTAGTGAATCCAGACGATATCGTTCATTCACACGGAGCCGATTCACTTCGCCTTTATGAAATGTTTATGGGACCTCTGGAAGGTTCAAAAGCATGGACGACGAATGGTCTTGACGGTGCTCGTCGTTTCCTAGATCGCATTTGGCGCTTATTCGTCAATGAAGATGGATCACTTAGCACAAAAATTGGTGGAAAAACGGGTGGATCACTTGAGAAAGTTTACCATCAAACAGTGAAAAAAGTGACGGAAGACTTCGAAGGAATGCGTAATAATACAGCAATTTCTCAGATGATGGTCTTCATCAACGAAGGCTATAAAGTGGATTCGATTCCGAAAGAGTATGTCGAAGGCTTCGTCAAAATGATTTCACCTATTATCCCGCATCTTGCAGAAGAGTTATGGGAGAAGCTGGGTCATGCGGATACAATCACGTATGAACAATGGCCGTCATTTGACGCATCAAAACTTGTCGATGACACAGTTGAAATGGCTGTTCAAATCAACGGCAAAGTACGTGCGAAAATCGTTGTATCGAAAGACGTTACGAAGGATGAACTTGAGAAGCTTGCACTAGAAGATGAAAATGTGAAAGTACTCCTTGAAGGCAAAGAAGTGAAAAAAGTCATCGCGATACCGGGTAGACTGATTAATATTGTTGCAGTAGGATAAAAAAATCCGCCGAAAGAGATAGGTCTCTTCCGGCGGATTTTTGTATATATAGTAGGATAATTGAAGTAGTTTACTATTGGTAACTGATGACAATAGTTCATATTTAATAGCAAGGACTATGGGAATATTTTATTATTTAAGTTTTTTGAGTAAAAAGTGAAGTATCTTAATGTTTATTGAATGGTGTAGAATATATTAGTAAAGATTTCACTTGCGAAATTATAATGAAAAAGGGGACCTACCAAATGAAGAAAATAATTATTTATCCAATTTTATCGACTTTTCTTTTGTTATCACTAGCTGCTTGTTCTTCTGAGAAAGCCGATGTACCGAAAGAAGAAAAGGCTCCAGAAAAGGTTCAAGAAGAGAAGCAAACAACAGAAGTTCAACCGGCCCATTGGTCTTACGAAGGAGAAACTGGTCCGGAATATTGGGGGGACTTAGATCCTGCAAACGCTGTTTGTACGAACGGTGAGGAACAGTCTCCGATTAACATCGAGACAGCAAAAACAGAGAAAGATGCCGAAGTTGAGGAGCTTAAATTTAATTATGCCCCAACAAACTTCTCTTTAGTTAACAATGGTCATACGGTTCAAGGAAATCCAGCAGCAATGAATAATTCCATTGTCGTAGACGGGGAAGAGTACAAGTTAGCTCAATTCCATTTCCATACTCCAAGCGAACACCAATTTAATGGTCAGAGTTATGACATGGAACTGCATTTAGTACATAAAAGTGCGAGCAATGAATTAGCCGTTATTGGTTTAATGATTAATGAAGGTGCGACTAACTCTGCTTTAGAACAAGCATGGAAAATCCTTCCTAAAGAAGCAACAACTGAAGATGTAAAAGTAAACGAGGCCATCGATTTAATGGGCCTATTGCCAAGAAATCAGCAAACTTTCCGTTATGAAGGTTCTTTAACTACTCCACCATGTTCAGAAGAAGTTGAATGGATCGTCTTGGAGCAACCAATTGAAATGTCTAAGGAACAAATTGATTTATTCCGCCAAATTTTTGAGGATAATCATCGCCCGGTTCAGCTTCTAAACGACCGTGAAGTAGAAAATGAGACTAGTATCTAAACAAATTTGTTGAAACGATAACGAAATAAACTAGTATCGTTACTAAACGGAAAAGCGATACAGAGCCGCTCTGTATTACTTAAGACTATAGACAAACCCACTTCAACTTGAAAATTGAAGTGGGTTTGTCTTATCATATTTGTCGAAATAATAAAATATGAGCTAAGAAAAAAACACCTTACAAAAGGTGTTTTTAAATTGCCTTACTTTTAGCTATTATTGATTGCATGTTCTCCCGCATTCATCCCAGCAATTCTGCCTGTAACAAGTGCCGAAGTGATATTATAACCGCCTGTATAGCCGTGAATATCCAAAATTTCACCGCAGAAGTAGAGGCCTTCTTTCTTACGGGACCCCAGTGTTTTCGGAACGATTTCTTTTACGGATACTCCACCGCCTGTGACGAATGCTTTTTCAAGCGGTTGTGTGCCGTTGACATTCATCGAGAAAGCTTTCAATAACTTAGCCAGTGCCCTAATCTTTTCTACTAGCATCTGAGCTCCAGTTTCAGTTGGATCAATTCCTGCCCGGTCGAATAAAAACAGCATCCAACGTTCAGGTACAATTCCTTTTAACACATTCTTCACGGCTTTCGTTGAATCTTCTTTTAAAGTGGTATTGAGCAGTTGGAATACTTTTTCTTCATTCAAATCTGGCAAAGAGTCAATTCTCATTTCAACGGGCTTGTTGCCGTTTTTCATACGTTCTTTCACGACGAATTGACTGCATCGTAAAATAGCAGGTCCGCTTAAGCCGAAATGTGTGAATAACATGTCCATTTGATGTGTGATGAGATTCTTTCCCTTTGCGTTAAGGACGGACACTGCCACGTCACGAAGCGCAAGACCTTGTAAATCCTTTGAAGTAATGAAGGATTCATTCGATAATAAAGGAACTTCTGTTGGATAAAGCTCTGTCACGGTATGGCCGGCTTTTTCCGCCCATGGATAACCGTCGCCAGTTGAACCAGTTTGAGGAACCGCTTTTCCACCGACAGCAACAACGACAGCGTGAGCACGAATTTCCTCGCCAGAATCCAGCCTGACACCTAGAATTTGCTCTTCATTCATCAACAGTTTTTTAACGCGCGTTTCTAATCTCACTTCAACATGTAAACGATCCATTTCTGTTAGCAATGCATTGACAACATCTTTTGCTTTGTTCGAAACAGGAAACATTCTGCCATGATCTTCTTCTTTCAATGCAACGCCAAGACCTTCAAAAAAACGAATGATGTCTTCATTATTGAACACGGAGAAGGGACCATATAAAAATCGACCGTTCCCTGGAATGTTTTTAACGATTTCTTCTTGTGACAGGCGATTCGTAACGTTACAGCGCCCGCCTCCTGAAATAGCCAGTTTAGTGCCAAGTTTTTTACCTTTTTCAAGAAGGAGAACTTTCCTTCCATTTTCAGCAGCAGCAATCGAGGCCATCAATCCTGACGGTCCCCCGCCGATGATGATGACGTCTACGTCAATATTGTTAGTAGTCATTGTGTTATCAAGCCTTTCGGAAATGGATTATTAACTATCAGTTTACCACAGCATCATTGAAAAACAGTAGGGACGGTCAAAATGGAAGAAAATATAGCAACGGAATGTGGTACAATTAAAATTGATTTTACAATAAAAATTTCAAGGATAGTGCTATATATGTTGAAGCATTGAATACGGTATATAAACTAGCGTAGGCTTCCCCTAAGTGCCGAGGCGGTATTCAATGGAATCATTCATTCAACCAATATAGATGTTGGATGATGAGAAAGCAGAGTTAAATGTACATGAATATAGTTACTTTGACGAAGAATCGGGAGAGTGTACGGAATGACTAAAGAAGTAAACAACGAAGTTGAAGGGCAAATAAGCCAGGAAGTTGGATATCAAGAGAAATCGTATCCAACGAGCGCGGAGAACGAACAAATAAGACACGATGCTTTTCAACAAAAAGAGTGTCAGCGCATCTATCATAAATTGATTAGCCATGCTGGGGGAATGGATGTTGTCAGAAAAGGTAGGCGATTGATAGCGAAAAAGATTGCTACCACATGTTTCCTAAACTCAACAGAGCCTGACTATGAAGAATTTAAGCAAGGTGTACTAATTGCTAACGAAAACATTAAATTAAAACGAGATGAATCATACTGAGTTTACCTAGTGATTTGTGACACATACAGAACAAAAATTAGGCTGCTTTTTCTCCAAAATCCAGTGGAGATAGGTAGCCTGATTTTTCTTGAATTCAATCTCAATTATACTGTTTCCGCTATTTTTTCTTTGGCGACTGCCGACTAAGTTTCAATTGTCTATAAGTTTTACACAACTAATTGTCAGATGATGACGTCATACATAATGGAAACCACACTTTCATTTTTCCCTAATATATACAATTGGCGGCTGTACATTGTGAAAAGTGTTGCCTTTGGGGTAAACTGTTAAGTAGATTTATGAAGAATGGAAGGATTAAACATGTCGTCAAATCTTGTAAAAGG
>CAZWAW010000090.1:0-11219 GCA_964632025.1 uncultured Sporosarcina sp. | reverse complement strand
CCTCATGGAGAAAGTGAAGATAATACCAGTGACTCGGAACGGCCACTGGCAATTGGTGGCGCCGAATATGTGTCTGCACATCTATTCGAAGGATTTGATTATACTGCACTTGGGCACCTGCATCAGGCACACTATGTGTTAAATGAAACCGTGCGCTTTGCGGGCTCGCCAATGAAATATTCGATTTCAGAGGAACATCACAATAAGGGGTTTCTAGTCATTGAACTCGATGCTGAAGGGCAGGTATCTGTTGAAAAACGGGAGTTGAAACCGAAGCATGATATGCGGACAGTTGTAGGGGCAATGGAAGACATTTTGTTGCATCCAATAAGTGAGGATTATGTTTTTGTTAAATTACTAGATCAGACACCGGTTTTATTCCCGATGGAAAAAGTTAGATCGGTCTATCCGAACGCGATGCATGTTGAGCGTAAAGTGTTCATGTCGACCGCAAATGCGGCGAATGAACAACGTATGGAACATGGAAAACATGATGATTTTGCGCTCTTTAAAGCCTTTTATGAAGAGATGAAAGGTGAAGCGGCGGACGTAGAAACGGAAACCCTATTTGCAGAAGTGCTCCATGAAGTTATGCACAAGGAGGGTGTGGGACTATGAGACCAATTCAATTGAAAATGACTGCATTCGGGCCATATAAAGGGACGGAAACGGTCGATTTCAGGGAACTGAAAGACAATCGGCTCTTCGTGATTTCAGGAGCTACCGGCGCGGGGAAAACAACGATATTCGATGGGATTTGTTTCGCACTGTATGGGCAAGCTAGCGGAGAAGATCGAACGGATAATCGTGCGATGCGAAGCGACTTCGCTGACGATGCAGTTCAAACAACCGTTGAGTTAACGTTTGACATTCACAATAGAACATATCGCATCATGCGGCAAATTCCGTATGTCAAACAAGGGAACAAGTCCGAAACGTCTGCACGTTGCGAGTTCTATGAACTTACGGAAGACGGGGAAGTACCACTTGTTGACCGGCAGATTGTATCTGAAATTAATAAGAAAGCGGAAGAACTGATTGGTTTTACCCAAGCACAATTCAGTCAGATTGTTATGCTGCCGCAAGGAGAGTTCCGCAAGTTTTTGACGTCTGACACAGAAAATAAAGAAACAATCATGCGGAAAATATTCAAGACAGATAAGTACCGTGAAATTGTGGAACAGCTAAAAGGGAAGAAAGACGACGCACAGACGATATTGACGAAAGAAATGCAACAGAGTGAGGGGCATATTGGACAAATAGCGTCTTTACTGCCAGAGCGTGAGTCATCAGTTTTTACTGTCTTGGCGAATGAACATTACAACTTGAATCAAGTCGTTCAAGGATTAGAAGAAGAATTTGCGTTTTATCAAGACAAGACCATAGTTGTTAAAAAGAGTTATGAAGAGGTTTATGCGAAGCATACAAAAATGCAAGAAATGTACCACGTTGCGAAAAGTATGAATGAACGTTTTGTTGAACTGCGTCAAAAAGAATTATTGTTAAATGGGTTAACGGAACAGTTGCCGATTATGGAACAAAAAGAGCAACAACTAGTCGACGCAGAACGGGCTGTTTCAATCGGCGAAATAGAGATGCAGTTACTCGGATTGAAAGATGAGACTGCCAGCAAAGCCGATAACTGCAAGAGAGCTGAGGAAGCAGTCCGTGCAGCAACAGAAAAAATGGTACTTGACGGACAGCGTTTCGAAGTGGAAGAAGCAAGAAAAGATGAACGCGAAAAACTGACAGAAAGTTTAATTCGACTAAAAGATTTTCTTCCAGCTGTTTCGAGTTTGGCATCGAAGGAAACTGCTCTTGATGTGATGAAAAAAGAAAACAATCAATTGGAAAAAGAACTTGAAAAAACCATTGGATCGACGAATGAAGAAAACAAGAAGTTAGAAATTCTTAAATTTAAAATCGACACGTTGGAAGTGGGACTAGTCCCGTATGATGAGCGGATTGATCAGCTAAATGAGACGAATGAAAAATGCAAACTACTGGATGAATTCATTGTCATTCAAAAGCGGATGGGTGTACTGGAAAAAGGAAAGCACGAAAATGAAGCACGTTATGAAAAAAGTAAATCGGAATATGACGCAGTAGAACAACTCTGGCTAAATAACCAAGCAGCTATGTTGGCTGTGTCCCTTAAAGATGGGGAGTCTTGCCCAGTATGTGGGAGCGAACATCATCCTGCAAAATCTCATAAAACAATTGAAGTAACCGTTTCAAGGGAACAGCTTGAAATGGAGAAAGAACGGTTAAAAGAAGTTGAGGGTCAATTCCGAACTGCGGCTATTTCCTATCAACATGCAATCGAACAGCTAAATGATAAAGGAAATGACATGAAGCGGTTAGCAATAGAAGTAGATAAAAACAATTTACATGAGGATAAACAGAAACTTGAAGCGGAAGTGACTAAGCTTCGCGCGGATCGAAGATTACTGGTTAATCTGAAAGAAGAATCTAAAAAGCAAGAATTAATTGCAGCGCAATTCATGGCACAGAAAATCGAAATGGAACGTGCATTGATTCAACAGCAATCGTCGTATGATACACAACTAGCCCTTTTTAACATGACATTACAAACGATTCCGCAAGATGTGCGGGTACTAGCCACGCTTCAAGGGCGGATTGCTGAAACGGAAAAGGAAAAAGAAGAATTAGATTATGCTTGGGAAGTAGTACAGAAATTGCTTGAAGAAACAAGCAAGAAGCTGGCGGCGGCGAAATCTGCAGAAACCCATGCTGGAGAAGCATTGGAAGAAGCAGAAGGGAAGAGGGGGCGTGCAGAAAGTAGATTCAAAAAAGCATTAGAAGAATCGGCTTTCCCAACAGAATCGGCTTATCACGCGGCGAAAATGCAAGAAGTGGACCACGCTTTGTTAAAAGAAAAAGTGGCAGCATTCAAACAACAGCATCATAGTCTAAGCGATGCGGTAAGAGAATTACAGGTACTGCTTGAAGGGAAAGAAGTGGTGGATCTAAGCGATTTGGTAACGAAAGTGGCCGAATTGAAAACTGAGTATGAAGCTGCTCTTACTGACTACAATGCCTCTTCAGAATATGAGAGAACTGCATTCAATTTGAAAGAGAAACTTGTCCAGTCATCCGTAAAAGTGATTGAGCTTGAACGGATATATGGAAAAATCACAGACCTTTACGATATCGTAAGGGGACAGAACGGATTGAAATTGTCATTCGAACGCTATATTCAAATCGAGTATTTGGAACGCATTATCCAATCGGCAAATGAACGTCTGAAGGAAATGTCGAACGGGCAATTTGTTTTAATCCGCAGCGACCGACAGGAAGTACGAGGGAAACAAAGTGGACTGGGTCTCGATGTATATGATGCTTATACAGGTCAAACGCGCGACGTGAAGACATTGTCAGGTGGAGAAAAGTTCAACGCCTCTCTCTGTCTAGCACTTGGTATGGCAGATGTCATTCAAAGTTTTCAAGGTTCGGTTTCGATTGATACGATGTTTATTGACGAGGGATTCGGGTCGCTTGATGAAGAATCGTTGAACAAAGCGATTGATACATTAATTGATTTACAGAAATCAGGTCGTATGATTGGTGTCATTTCTCACGTTGAGGAATTGAAAGCAGCATTCCCTGCAATTCTCGAAGTGAAGAAAGCAAAAGAAGGTCATAGTCACACGAAATTTACTTTGAAATGAGGGAATTTTATATCCGTCTGCATGTTCAATCATGCAAACGGATTTTTTTCATTACGCGAATGGGCTCTCAATTTAGATTTATATATGTATTAGAAAAATCAATATATTCAATTTGTTTCATTGATAATATTTTCAGTAATATATTGCGTTTTTTAGATGAAAAGAGTAGTATTAGTTTCACCGATATATTGCATATACGTATTAGCAATCACAACAAGGGGGAACTGGAATTATGGAAAAGAAATTATCATTTTCATCATATCTAGCTATAGGGTTAATGTTATTCGCATTATTTTTTGGAGCTGGTAATCTAATATTTCCGGCTCAGCTAGGACAGTATGCAGGAACGAATATGTGGCTGGCTGTTATTGGCTTTTTAATCACGGGCGTAGGGCTTCCGTTTCTTGGAATTTTAGCAATAGGCTTCTCAGGTAGCCGCAATTTACAAGATCTAGCAAGTAGAATTCATCCGGTTTATGCAGTGGTTTTTACATCGCTTCTATATCTAACAATCGGGCCATTTTTTGCAGCTCCTCGTACAGGTGCAGTTGCATTTGATGTCGGTATATCTCCATTTATCGGTGAAGAATATACACAAATTGCTTTAATCATTTTCACACTGCTATTTTTTGGTGTTACATTGTGGCTGACACTGAATCCAGCAAAACTAGTGGACCGTGTCGGCAAGATTCTTTCGCCGGCAATTATCGTGTTGCTTCTCGTATTACTTGTTATGGTTGTAGTTAAACCAATGGGAGCGATTGGATCTCCGCAAGGTGCATATGCAAGCGGGGCATTCATGAAAGGATTTACGGAAGGGTATAACACGATGGATGCACTTGCATCACTCGTCTTCGGAATTCTCGTTATCAACGTCATTCGTTCGATGGGTGTGACGAATAAGATTGCTATTTTAGCTGCGACTGCTAAGACAGGTGCTGTTGCGACGGCGTTCCTTGCAATTCTTTATATAGGAATTGCATACTTGGGAGCGACAAGTACGCAGGTTTTAGGACTTTTTGATACGGGTGGACCCGTCTTGAGCAATGCATCATCGTATTATTTCGGTGCGTTCGGTTCCGTCATGCTTGCAGTTATTATACTTCTTGCATGCTTGACAACTAGTATAGGGTTAATGATGGCTTGCGGAGAGTATTTCCATACGCTTATGCCAAAAATCAGTTACAAAATTTTCGTAACGATTTTCACTACATTCTGTTTCATTGTGGCAAACTTTGGATTGGCGAACATCATAACGTATTCGATTCCAGTATTGATGTTCCTTTATCCGCTAGCAGTTGTTTTAATACTTCTGACGTTTTGTTCACCGTTGTTTAACCACTCGCGTCTTGTATACGTATCGGCGACAGCTGTTGCATTTATGATCAGTTCGATAGATGGTTTGAAAACACTTTGTCAATCACTCAATATCGATTACTTCGGGTGGATGGCACCAATCGTTTCGTTTTATGAACGTGTATTGCCATTCTATAGTGAAGGTCTAGGTTGGTTGTTACCGGTCCTGGCGGTCATGCTAGTTACAGGAATAGCAGCTCGTGTGTTAGGGACTTCATCAGCATATGCTGAATAAAATGAAAGCAAGAAGCTTCATCACTTTATATTAAGTGATGAAGCTCTTTTTTGATGAAAAAAGATTGAGTAATTTATTATATCTACCAAGGTAATTTGATTATTTTATAATATTTACTCTTGTTATATATATCTGATAATATATAATGGTCAGTGTATTGTTTTTATACATAGAGGGGGAGCGTAAATGGTAACGTTTTTTGCATCTTTGATAGTACTTTTCGCCGGCTACGCAGTTTATTCGAAAGTTGTTGAAAAAGCGTTTGGGGTGAATGATGCCAGAGAAACACCGGCGTACACGGTGAATGATGGTATGGATTATGTACCGATGAGCTGGTGGAAAGGATGGCTTATCCAATTATTGAACATTGCGGGGCTTGGACCAGTTTTCGGTGCAGTTGCGGGTGCGCTGTACGGACCAGTAGCGTTCATCTGGATTGTTTTCGGAAGTATTTTTGCGGGAGGCGTACATGATTATTTTTCGGGAATGCTGTCATTGAAACACGGTGGGGCGCAATTCCCGACAATTGTAGGTAAATATTTAGGAAGTTTTGCTAAAAAAGCCATCACAATTATTTCAGTCGTGTTGATGATTCTTGTTGCTGCTGCATTCACCGCGGGCCCAGCTCAGCTGATTGCACAAATTACACCCCTTAGCTTTATGGCTGCACTTATTCTCGTATTCGGTTACTTTATACTAGCTGCAGTTTTGCCTATTAATAAAATTATTGGCAGAATCTATCCGATTTTCGGCGCTATTCTCATTTTCATGGCAATTGCAATCGCTGTAGCCCTCATTTTTGGTGGTCAGCCGATTCCAAACCTGACACTAGAGAACTTACATCCAGGAGACTTACCGATATGGCCGCTCCTTATGGTGACGATTTCATGCGGTGCGATTTCAGGCTTCCACTCGACGCAAAGTCCAATTGTTTCCCGGACAATGAAAAAAGAGTCGGAAGGACGTAAAATATTCTACGGTGCAATGATTGCAGAAGGCGTTATTGCGCTCATCTGGGCTGCTGCGGGAATGACATTCTTCGGAGGGACAGGCGGTTTACAGGCTGCTCTGGCGGCTGGAGGACCTGCAGGCGTTGTCAATGAAATTTCCACAACGCTTCTAGGAACAGTCGGAGGTATCCTGGCTATTTTAGCTGTGATTATCTTGCCGATTACAACGGGGGATACTGCCCTACGCTCTTCTCGGATGATTGCGACCGAATCCATTTCAAAATGGGTTAATCCCGATAAAAAAGTTATCGTTTTTGGGATTACAATTGCGCTTGGCATACCGATGTTTTTATTATCGACAATCGATTATACTTTTTTATGGCGTTATGTTGGGTGGACGAATCAGTTGTCCGCAACCATTATGTTGTGGACAGCCGTTTCATTTTTGATGAAAGCAGGTAAATCACATTATATTGCTGGAGTACCAGCTCTATTTATGACGGGTGTCGTATGTACGTATATTTTCTACGCACCTGAAGGATTCAATATGGATTATACAGTATCGCTCATCATAGGAGCTATTTTGACTGCGGGGGTGGCTGCCCTCTACGTTCGGCAGATTATTCGTCACAAAAAAGCCGCTATGAAACAAGATTTGCTGGAGTCTTGAATGATATAAAAGAAAAGCCGGTTGCCTCATTTTAGAGGCAACCGGCTTTTCACTTTTACTTAGATGATAATGAATGGAATTCTTCAATCGCACGGAGCCAATTTCCTCGCATAATAGCAGAAACGTTCGCTTCATCACGATTTTTCATTAACGTTATAATTTTGTCATGCTCATCAATCGATTTTTCAGTCAAAATAATTGAGTTATGGAAGAATAATCTTCTGACATGTGCTTGAAGTGATGCAACCATGGATATGATATATGGATTGTCCGCGACATCGACGATAATCTGATGGAATTCTTCGTCGATTTTCAAAGCAGAAAAATAATTTTCGGTATAGACTGCATGAGCAAATCTTCTATTCGTGCTTTCAAGTAAGGCAATCGTCTCTTCTGTAAGTTGCGGGATCGCAAGTTCTGCGGATAAAGCTTGCAACGCCGCTAGGGGGGGGAGGAGATCTGTGATAGATTCTTTATCTACTTCCGTTACTTGTGTCGCTTTCCCGGGGTACATCCTAACGAACCCTTGCACTTCAAGAAGTTGCAACGATTCACGAATAGGTGTCCTGCTAACGCCGAGCGCCCCGGCTAGTTCTGTATCGTTTAACTTTTCACCGGGATGTAATGTGCCATCTATAATCCATTGCTGGAGTTGGTTAAATGCATTTTCCTTTGCGGAAACTCGAAGCGGCTTCGCATGATCTGTCGGTACCGGCATTGTGAATCACCATCCTGTATAAGTCATTATTGCTCTAGTATACAATAAAGTAAGACCAGTTGGAAGATATGCAATATATTACGAGTGGAATTTTTTCTTTTTAAACAAATGGTTCACCTTCGGAAAGTGTTTTTTCATGACAACATATACGCAGTAGCCAATCATACTTCCTGCTGTATTTAACCATAAATCATCAATATCACTACTTCTTGCTTGGGACAATTGCGTTATTTCGATGAATAGTGAAATGCTTAATCCAATCAAAGATACTTTCCAAAATCGATTGAATTTACTCCATAATAAAGGAATCATAAAGCCAATGGGCATGAAAATACATATGTTACCTAAAAAATTTATAATAAATGGTTGCCAAAAATTCAATTCCGTAATGGCGTAATAGTTATCTTGAAAAACTCTTAACGGAATAAGATTTACATTCGAAAACGAGCGTGTAACGACGGGTCCCGTATAGAGAAACGTCAGGATTGTTTGCGAAAATAATGCTGTCATGAATAATAGAAAGATGACAACACCGATTTCATGGTAGACATGAAGTTTCTCGTAGCCACGTATTTTATTGTAAATGACACGGAAAATGATAATAATGGGCAAAGCAACGAATAAATAAGGAATCATTTCTGTGATATAGCCTAAAATTGAAGTCATTAAATCCACCTTACTTTAATTAATGTCACGCTTATATTTAAGTGATATATCCTGGTCTTCTATAGAAGTTCCGTATGCAAATTCTTCATGCTGGAAGATGAATCCGCGCGCCTCATAAAAGGGGATACCATAATCGTTTCCTTTGGCGACGGAAACCCATTGTTCATGTGCGCCATACGTATATTTCTGTATTTTAGTATAAAAGTTGAGAAGTCGTGTGCCAATACCCATTCCACGCATTAAAGGGTCTAAATAGAAGACATATACTTCTCCCGCCGTTTTACTCGTCATTCCGCCACCAATAGCCCCGACGATTTTCCCGTCAGTCTCAGCAATGAAATAACCGTGCCATTCTTCATTAAAAGAGACGATTTCCTGTTCAATACGTTGCACGCTGTAATATTGGTCAATCAATTTAGTGATATAGTCTTCGGAATAAAGCTTCTCGTACGTAAACCATTGACTTGTTACAAGTATGTCAGTTATGGCCGTAGCATCGTTCCTTGTCGCTCTGCGAATAGTTATCGCCTTCATTACAGACACCTCTTTGCATGTAATAATACACATCCTGATTGTAATGGTAAAGACGGCTTTCTGTAATGTTCCTGTAACAGTAGGTTGCTATTATAAGTATAGACTAAATAGCAGGGAGTAGAGTAATTGCGAAAATTATTAATGACGCTCATTCTTACGATTGCATTATTGGTCAGCGGGGCAGATGACAGCTGGGCAGCATCGCCAAATTACACAGTTAAGAAAGGTGATTCGTTATACACAATTGCTAAGATGCATAACGTATCCATTTTCAAATTGAAATCATGGAACAACTTGAAGTCAAATATTATTAAACCGAATATGAAGTTAAAAGTCGCTTCTGAAGCAAAAGTGGTTAAAAAAGTAGCTACACCGAAAAAGGCAGTTAAATCAGTCGCGAAAACACCATCACGGTCCGACACTGATAATGTGGTTAAAGAATTTTCCGTTTCGGCCAGTGCATTTACGGCTAATTGCAATGGATGTTCAGGTGTAACGAAAACAGGTATTAATCTAAAAAGTAACCCAGATGTGAAAGTCATTGCTGTCGACCCAAGCGTCATTAAACTTGGAACGAAGGTATATGTGGAAGGCTACGGATACGCAATCGCTGGTGATACGGGTGGCGCAATCAAAGGAAACAAGATTGACGTGTTTTTCCCGACAAAAGAGGAAGCGTATAAATGGGGCCGTAAAAATGTGACGATAAAAATACTGAATTAAATGATAAAGCGCCGACTTTCCAATTGGAGAGTTGGCGCTTTTTGTGTACCTACTTACAGTAAAAGAGTACCCAAAAACTTGCTGGCTCTTTGTAACGAAAAAGATAACTCATTGTAATGTTCTTGTCATACAACTTGGGCAAGCTGTCTCCTGAGAATAAAATACAAGGAGACGAGTAAATGAAAAACATGCTTTTGACACTAATCCTGACGATTGTCTTATTAATTAGCGGAGCAAATGAGGGTTTCGCGTCATCTCCAACGTATAAAGTAAAAAAAGGTGATACATTATACAAAATTTCTAAAATGCATAATATTACAGTAGAGAAATTAAAGTCGTGGAATAATTTGAAATCGGATCTCATTCACCCAAATCAAAAATTAAGTATTGTTTCAAGCGCTAAAAAATCTAAGAAAACAGCTGCAACGTCAAAAAAGCCCGCTTTAAAAACGATATCACGGTCAAATTCTTCAAACGAAGTCAAAGAATTTACCGTCTCGGCAACAGCATATACAGCGTATTGTAACGGTTGTTCAGGCATAACAAAAACGGGTATCAACTTAAGAGAAAACTCTGATCTAAAAGTGATTGCCGTCGATCCAAATGTTATCAAGCTGGGAACGAAGGTACATGTCGAAGGCTACGGCTACGCGATTGCAGGTGATACTGGAGGTGCGATTAAAGGAAATAAGATTGATGTGTTTATCCCCACGAAGAGCGAAGCCTATAAGTGGGGTCGGAAAAACGTTAAACTAACAATAGTTGAATAAATGAACGAAAAGCCAACTTTTCTTAGGAGAGTTGGCTTTTTTTGTTATTAATACTTTTCCTTGTTGTAAGGTGGTACTCTGATAGACGAAGTGATGTGCTATATATTAGTGTTAGTAGTGAAAATGATGATTTCAAGTAGGGGGGAAGTAAATTGAACGTCTATATTATTACGGGTACTTCAAAAGGGATTGGATTTGAACTTGCAAAGCAGTTAAGTGGTGAGGGGCATTTTGTCATAGGCGTTGCACGAACTCCAAGCAAACTGAGCGGTGTGAAATTCATTCGGGCAGATCTTTCTGAAACAGAAAAACTTGAGGAACTTATGGATGAAATAATCGCGCTGACGCCACAAGATGCGGTGTCATTCACACTTATTAATAACGCGGGAATGGTTGACCCTATTGGATTAATCGGGAATGTTCAGGCAGAGGAAATGACCAAAGCAATTGCGGTCAATTTGACGGCACCTATGATTTTATCCAATGCATTTATCTCGGCTTTGAAAAACTTCCAAGGAGTGAAGCGAATCGTCAACATCTCATCTGGAGCAGGTCGCAACGCATATGAAGGTTGGGGAACATACTGTGCGACGAAAGCGGGGCTTGATCATTTTTCACGAGTCGTCGCACTTGAACAGGCAAATGCAGAGTATCCAGTCAGAATTGTTTCAATTGCACCGGGCATTATAGATACGGCTATGCAGGAAACGATAAGGGAAAGTAAGGAAGAAGCGTTTCCACTCCTCGGCCGTTTTATAGACTATAAGGAAAAAGGATTGTTAAGCAGTGCGGATCAAACTGCTAGTCAATTAATTGAATTCATGGCGAATGTAGACTTTAAAACAGCTGGCCCAATTGCTGATTTGCGGGATTTTTGACAATGGAGTTAGAAGCGAGCATATAGC
>CAZWAW010000089.1:9508-11708 GCA_964632025.1 uncultured Sporosarcina sp. | reverse complement strand
ACCGAGCATATCCACATGACCAACCTCAACCTAATCTCAAAAACCAAGTGCTTTCCTAACATCAGCCATATACGTCTGACCAACAGGTAACTCTGTACCATCTCTTAATTTAAGTACTAGATTAGAAGTAATGTCCCTAGAAATGCGCTGGATAGATGGAATATTAACGATATAAGACCGATGAATACGTAGAAACGTCTTTGGGAGTCGTAATTGCAAATCTTTCAGCGTATAGCTGGTACAGAATTGTTCACTGGCAACATAAAACCAAGTTTTCTTTTGCAAGCTTTCTATATAAGCAATCTCTTCAATTGGCACCGGACACCATTCTTCTTCCTGCTTGCCTGTGAGGAAACGAAAGGGTTCTTGTTTCAGTACATGATAGTTCGTGGGCAAGATGACAAGCAATGCACCAGGTTCGCCTTGGAGCTCAATCGGATAACCGATTCCATAATACGGAGACCCAAACAATGTGTTATCCATAACTTTATCAACTTTGAGTCGTTTATTAATTACTTTATCCGCAATGCTGCCAGGTATAACGAGTTGCCCCTCTATTAGTTGGATATCCTGAATGCCTTCCACATAATAAATGTAGCGGTCGCCCACAGCAATCGCGATTGCGGCGTCTTTCGGTATCCAATCACCTAGTATAGAAACATATTGTTCTAACGTTTCTCTTGTAATCTCCACATCTGTTTCCCCCTCGTTTTCTATGAAACTCTAAATTAACAAACTACTTCGTCACCGTAAATTCGAGTTTATCCTAAAATAATGGCCTTTCGTCGGAATGTGCAGACAACTTTGTATCTTCTGTTATATATTACTGTATAACAACTTCAGCTGTTATGAAACAGTACAAAAGAATTAATTTCACAACTAGCTGAACATAAAAAAACTGGAAGGTGTGACTGTGGATATGACTAGACAAGAGCAGATTGAACAATTGGAGAAAAGCTGGGCGGAGGATAGCAGATGGAAAGGAATTGAACGTCCTTACACTGCCGAAGAGGTTGTGAAACTTCGTGGATCCGTTTTGATTGAACAAACACTGGCAACAAAAGGTGCAACTCGCTTGTGGAGTTCATTGCATGAAGAGGATTTCATCAATGCCCTTGGAGCTCTAACAGGCAATCAGGCTGTTCAACAAGTAAAAGCTGGACTCCAAGCAATCTATCTAAGTGGTTGGCAAGTGGCGGCGGATGCAAACCTTTCGGGCCAAATGTATCCTGACCAAAGTTTATATCCAGCAAACAGTGTTCCTTCTGTTGTCAAACGTATCAACCAAGCACTTCAACGGGCCGACCAAATCGATCACTCTGAAGGACGAACAGATGGTTTCGACTGGTTCGCACCCATTATTGCAGACGCTGAAGCAGGTTTCGGTGGACCACTTAACGTATTCGAATTAATGAAAGGCATGATAGAAGCTGGAGCAGCGGGCGTTCACCTTGAAGACCAACTTGCATCTGAAAAGAAATGTGGACATTTGGGCGGCAAAGTATTGTTGCCTACACAAAATGCAATCCGAAACTTAGTTGCTGCAAGACTCGCGGCTGACGTTCTAGGCGTACCAACTGTTCTTATCTCTCGTACAGATGCAGATGCAGCAGATATGGTCACAAGCGATATTGATCCAGTAGACGCTGAATTCCTTACTGGGGAGCGCACACCTGAAGGATTCTACCGTACAAAACCTGGTATCGACCAAGCGATAGCACGCGGATTGGCTTATGCACCATATGCAGACCTTGTCTGGTGTGAAACTTCGCATCCATCTCTTGAAGAGGCACAACAGTTTGCAGATGCAATCCATGCGGAATTCCCTGGGAAAATGCTTGCTTACAATTGCTCGCCTTCATTCAACTGGGAAGCAAACTTGGACGAAGCGACAATCGCGAAATACCAAGTGGAACTCGGTAAAATGGGCTACAAATTCCAGTTCGTTACACTTGCAGGCTTCCATTCATTGAACCACAGCATGTTCAATCTTGCGCATGACTACAAAGATAATGGCATGGCGGCCTATTCGAAACTGCAACAGGCTGAATTTGCTAATGAAGACAAAGGGTACACAGCGACTAGACACCAACGTGAAGTTGGAACAGGTTACTTCGACGAAGTGTCACAAATCATTTCTGGCGGTACATCTTCTACCACAGCGATGAAAGGCTCAACAGAAACCGCACAATTTGTTTGA
>CAZWAW010000089.1:6144-9408 GCA_964632025.1 uncultured Sporosarcina sp. | reverse complement strand
AATCTGTCTACGAAACAAGTGACATCTCATACTATAGAAGTTTTAGGCGAACTGACGGCTGAAAGTGAAGAGATTTTAACACCGGAAGCACTTGCGTTTCTACAATCTCTTCATGACAATTTTGACGGGCGGCGTAAAGACCTTCTAGCTAAACGGCAACAACGTCAAAGCAGTATCGACAGTGGCATAAAACTAGATTTCTTAGCCGAAACAAAACATATTCGGGATGGGGATTGGACAATTGCTCCTCTCCCTCATGACCTGCAGGACAGACGAGTAGAAATTACAGGTCCTGTCGGTCGTAAGATGGTTATCAATGCATTGAATTCAGGTGCCAAAACATTCATGGCATGTTTTGAAGATGCAACATCTCCCACATGGGCCAACATGTTGGAAGGTCAGCTGAATATGAAAGATGCCGTTCGGCGGACGATTGAGTTTGAACAGCATTCCAATGGCAAGACATACAAGTTAAACGATGATACCGCGGTGCTAATGATACGGCCGCGTGGATTGCATCTGCTGGAGAAGAACGTCGCGATTGACGGGGAGCCGATTGCAGGAAGTTTCTTTGACTTCGGACTATATTTCTTCCATAACGCCAAGGAATTAATCGAACGCGAATCAGGACCTTACTTTTATCTACCAAAGCTTGAAAGTCATCTGGAAGCAAGGTTGTGGAATGATGTGTTTACCTTTGCACAGCAGCAGCTCGGTATTCCAAACGGTACAATCCGGGCAACGGTGTTAATCGAAACGATTGCGGCAGCATTTGAAATGGACGAAATTCTTTATGAACTTCGGGACCATTCAGCAGGGCTCAATTGTGGACGCTGGGACTATATTTTCAGCTATATTAAACGGCTGCGCAATCAACCAGATGTTATTTTTCCAGATCGTGGCCAAGTAACGATGACATCGCCATTCATGCGAGCTTATACATTGCTTTGTATTCAAACCTGTCATAAGCGCAACGCACCGGCAATCGGCGGGATGGCCGCGCAAATTCCAATTAAAAATGATCCGCAAGCAAACGCAGTGGCATTTGGCAAAGTAAGTGAAGATAAACGCCGTGAAGCGACTGACGGACATGATGGAACATGGGTAGCGCATCCAGGACTAGTCGAAGTTGCGATGGAGCAGTTCAACGAGCATATGCCGACACCGAATCAGATTGATCGTAAACGAGAAGACGTCAAAGTCAACGCTGATGACCTGTTAGAAGTCCCAAAAGGAACGATTACGGAACAAGGCTTGCGAATGAATTGCAGTGTAGGCGTTCAATATATCGCTTCCTGGCTCAGGGGGAATGGGGCAGCTCCTATCAATAATTTGATGGAGGACGCCGCGACAGCTGAAATTTCCAGATCACAAGTGTGGCAATGGATCCGTCATCCACAAGGTAAACGTAGCGACGGACAGGATATTACAGAGAAATTAGTTACAGAACTATTGCAAGAGGAACTGGAATTAATCAAACAGACTGTTGGTGACACTGCATTCAGCGCTGGTAAATATGAAGCAGCAGCAGAACTGTTTTCAGCATTGATCGTGCAAGATGACTTCGTTGAGTTTTTGACACTGCCGGGTTATGAATTACTAAACTGAGTTACAAATGGAGGTCAAACAATATGAGAGTGGAGGAGATTTATATGCAAACAACTAACAATAGGAAAGAATTGCCGAGAAAGATCTGTCGTGAATGTGGATGTGAAATTGTAGAACAGATTGAATCCCCATTGTTCGAGTGTGAGCGGTGTATGGGTACAAATGAAGAATGACATAGCAACGGCTTTATTCCTTTGAAGGGAATAAAGCCGTTATTACTTGCTTCGATTAAAGAATAAGAGGGTTTGTGCAACAAGTATGGAAGTAGTAGTAGGGTAAGTGAATTATTCTGAAAATAGGTAGGGGGAAATAGAATGAGAAATGAAGAGATGCTGCTGATACCTGGACCGACGCCTGTTGTCGATTCCATTTATGATGCGATGGCGAGTGAAACAAGAGGACATACTGATCCGAGATTTGTTGCAATTTACAAAAATGCCATTGAGCAGACACGTGAACTGTTGCAAACAGACGGGGAAGTATTCGTCGTTGCCGGATCAGGAACGATTGCAATGGAAATGGCGCTCGTTAACACAGTCGCGGCTGGGGAAAAGATATTAGTTGTCAGCCAAGGTTATTTCGGTGACCGATTCATTAAACTAGGACAAGCTTTTGGCATTGAAGTGGATGTGCTTCAATCCGAATGGGGCAAGCAAGTGGCTCCTGAAGAAGTGGAAGCGAAACTTGCTGAAGGGCATTATAAAGCAGTGACAATTACGCATGCCGACACTTCGACTGGTGTTGCAGCTGATCTCGAAGCACTTGTACCAATCGTGAAAAAGCATGGTGCACTTGTCATTTTAGACGGTGTCTGTGCAACGGCTGCGATGGAAGAAAACATGAGTAAAACATATGGCCATCCAGACTATAAAATTGATGTCATTTTGACAGGCTCTCAAAAAGCAATCGGCGTTCCACCGGGATTAGCCATTGTTGCCTTTAACAAAACCGCATTGGCTGCTAGGGAGAAGATTGAACGCGTCCCGGCTTATTATTGCGATATCTACAATTGGATTCCTGTCATGAACGATCCATCAAAATATTTTGCAACACCGCCTGTGAATTTGATTTATGCTTATGATGAAGGAATGAGACTCGTTCAAGCGGAAGGCTTGTCGACAAGAATTGTTCGCCATACGGCATTCGGCAAAGCGGTGCGAATCGCGCTTTCCGAATATGGCATGAAAGCACTTGCTGATGAAAACGTTGCAGCATCGACATTGAGCTGTATCCTTTATCCAGAGGGAGTCAACGACGCGGAATTCCGCGCAGCACTTGGTAAAAAAGGCGTAATCGTCGCAGGCTCACTTGCTCATCTAGCAGGCAAAGCGTTCCGCATTGGGCATATGGGGAATACAACGGATGAAATGTTGGAAAAAGCGGTTGAATTGATTGGCGACACGTTGAATGAATTGGGTCATTCGGTTGATACGGCGAAGGCAGTTGAACGGTTTAAGCAAGAGGTGCGAGTGGTTGTTTGAGTAAGGAAATAATGGGGGCTATCCTTTAACGGCTAGCCCTTTTTTGTTGGAAAAAAGTGTGAGCGAGCATATAACTCCGCCAACCGAGCATATAACCTCACGAACCGATCATAAACTTCGCCAACCGAGCATATGACCTCACGAACCGATCATAAACTCCGTCAACCGAGCATAT
>CAZWAW010000089.1:0-6044 GCA_964632025.1 uncultured Sporosarcina sp. | reverse complement strand
CATATAACCTCACGAACCAATCATATCCCGCCGCGTATAACCACAAAAAGGGCGCCCAAAGCCAAGTAGCTGGACACCCATGTTTACTTCATCTCCCGTGATTTCTTAAAGACGACTAACTCGTAAGGATCGATAGAAGCAAATTCACCCTTTACTTCCTTTTGCGCTGTATTCTTTTTAAAATTATTGTTCGCCATAATTCGCCATATAGCCGATGAAGGCAAGCGCAACTGATAGGATTTCTTTGTTGGATTCACATAAATCGCAAAATCTTCGGTATCTCCAAGTAACGTGAAGCCGAAAACAGGGGCGGGCGTGTCTACTATATATAATCTTCTCCTAATATCTTGTTTAGAAGTAAGGCGAAATACATCATATTCTTTTCGTAGTGCAATTAGCGTTTTAATGAATTCAACATTGTCATTTTCTACTTCTCTTTTTCGCCAATCTAACTGATTAATCTGATCACCGGAAATATAGCTATTCTCATCGCCTTGTTTAGTTCTAAACCATTCTTGACCGGCATGGATAAACGGAATCCCTTGGCTTAATAACGTGATAGCTGAAGCAAGTTGGTGCATTTTCTTACGCGTCAAATCACTGTCTTGGTCATTGCTCAGTAGAAGCCGATCCCAAAGTGTATGGTTGTCGTGACATTCAACGTAGTTAATGGTTTGGTTCACCTCGGACACAAACGGTGCACCAAATTCTTCTAAAGCAGTTCCAGATACGAGGTGGGGTAGCCTTTCGATGAAACGACCTTGACCATTTACAAAACCAGTATCGTGTTTGTTAAATAACTCACCTTTGAGTGAATCGCGGAAGTAGTCATTGAAAAATTTGATGTCTGTTAATTGGTTGGAGTGCATGGAAGTAGCTTTCTTTTCGGAAGCTAATGCTGTTGGAAGATCCCAACCTTCACCTAACAGCATAATCGGCACTGATTCTTCTTTACAGCGTTCATGAATTTTGTTCATTGTCTCGATATCAATGGCCCCCATTAAATCAAACCGGAATCCATCTACATGGTATTCATCAAGCCAAAAATCAATCGTATCTACTATGAATTTTTGCGCCATAGCTCGCTCTGTTGCAAAATCATTACCTACTCCAGTTCCATTGCTAAGGCTTCCATCACTGTGATACCTGAAGTAATAGCCAGGAACAAGCTTTTCAAAAGGTGATTCTTCCATGATGAAAACATGATTATAAACGACATCAAGGATGACCGCGATTTCTTCCTGATGAAACGCTTGAATCATCTTTTTACATTCAATGATTCTTGCTACGGGGTCATTAGGTGTCACGGAATAACTACCCTCTGGTACTTGAAAGTATAACGGATCGTACCCCCAATTATAGTCATCGTTCGGACTAGTCTCATCTACGCGTGCAAAATCATTAATGGGTAAAAGTTGAACATGCGTGCAACCTAATTCTTTCATATAAGTGAGCGCAGTTGAATAACCATTTTTAGTTGTTGTAGCCGTTTCTGTCAAACCTAAAAATTTACCTCGATTAACGACCCCACTTTCTTCTTGATTCGTTGCGTCTCTTACATGTAACTCATAGATAATTGCATCTTGTAAATTTTGAAGTTTTGGCCTGTTTCGTTTGCTAAAGTTAGGCAGGTCTGTTCTAGCAGGATCAATAATCACGCTTTTTTCACTGTTAGCAAGCATAGCTTTCGCATATGGGTCATTTAAACGTGTCGTTTGTCCATTGACGATAATTTCATAATCATAAGCAAAGCCATGCCAGTCACCATCGATTTTCATTTGCCATAGACCACTTATTTGTCGGTTTAATATGAAAAAACGATTATCTATATTTACCTTTACAGAAGTAGCCGTCGGGGCCCAAATAGAGAATGTTGTTGCCGAGTTTTCGTAGTCCGTCCCTAATTGAGTAGTCAAATTGGCGTAGTGCTGATCAAACCAATCCGTTCGGACGATTGCTCTAGGGTAAACAGGAACCTTCGCTGTGCCCCATAAGAGCACAAGACTTTCTCCGATTGGCAGTTCTTCTAAAAGAATGATCCTTACGGTGGAATCGGCGTTTACTTTTTCAACCTTTGTCAAAAAGTACTTCTCTTTTGCTGCCCAATAAATGACGGGTGGTTCTTCCGTGTGCAGCAATATTGAACTATCGTTCACGATAACGGTTAACACGTGAACATCATCGATCCAAGCTACATTTGTTTCCACAAAAGCAACCCCTTTTCTTGTTTATATCGTACATAGAGGGCGTAAAAGCACTGACGTCTCTATTTCCATTACCTAACATCTACCACTACAATTTCCATTCACACGTGCTTAATCTTAGTATATGTTCTACCCCTAATTTAAGAAACTTACCTGAACTTTAACCGGAAATTGATAATTTTTTCTTCAATAAAGTTATTGTCATCCTATTTAAAGTTTAAACAATACGATTGATTTATATATGGATATGCAGTCAGCCTCAAGTCATTCATTCGACATTAATTGACATTTAAATTGCTTATAAAAGAAATTTGTAGAACGATTTAAAATTTATTTACACAATAATCTGCTAACATAGATTGTGATATACCCCTTAGCAATAAGGTTTCTACGTTCCGATTGTAGCCGCTTAAGATTATGAAAGTTGTGTCTTTCCTATATCCAGCTATTACAAAGAAGTAAATGATAAATGATCCACAACAAAGAAGAACTAGTCATATTCGTATACCCTCATGAATATAATCTTAATTGGCTCAAGAAAGGAGTCAGCACGATGCATTACGATATTTCACAACAGGATATCTTTTTATTTCACCAGGGTACTAATTATCATAGTCACCAATTAGTGGGTTGCCATACGATTGAATGGCAAGGCACTCAAGGCTATCGATTTGTCGTGTGGGCACCTAACGCCAAAGAAATCCATGTAGTCGGTGACTTTAATCAATGGAAAGGCAGTTTACACCCATTGAAGAGAATCACGAACGAAGGGTTATGGGTTGGTTTTTATACGGACATTCCCGAAAACAGCCCTTATAAATATGAAATTGTATCGGAGAATGGTCAGGTGCTACTGAAAGCAGATCCATATGCTCTTCAATCTGAGCTTCGACCTGAAACGGCCTCTTTAACCCCGATGCTATCCGAATATGCGTGGAGCGATACTGATTGGCAAGAAGAAAAGAAAACGTTTGATGTGTATACATCACCCGTATCGATTTATGAAGTTCATTTAGGCTCTTGGAAAACAAACGTAGACGGTGAATTTTATTCATATCGCGAACTTGCTGACCAATTGATTCCATATGTGAAATCGCTCGGCTATACACATATTGAATTACTCCCACTTGCGGAGCATCCATTTGATCTGTCGTGGGGTTATCAAATAACTGGGTATTTTTCTGTCACGTCGCGTTATGGTCCACGTGATGAATTTAAATACTTTGTTGATCAGTGCCATCAACAGAACATCGGTGTAATTATGGACTGGGTTCCCGGTCACTTTTGTAAGGATGCTTTTGCACTTCGTCAATTTGATGGCGAGCCATTATATGAATATGCGGATCCCCGTAAAGCTGAAAAAAAGTTATGGGGAACATTAACCTTCGACTTTGGGCGACCTGAAGTGCAAAGTTTTTTAATCTCTAATGCGCTTTTTTGGCTAGAAGAATACCATATCGATGGGATTCGTGTAGATGCAGTAGCTAGTATGCTCTATCTTAACTTCGATAAATCAGAAGACAAGGATAAAATCTACAATTCATACGGTGGAGATGAAAATCTTGAAGCATATGCCTTTATTCGCAAATTAAATGAAGTTATTTTTTCATATGAGCCCGGCGTCATGATGATGGCTGAAGACAGTTCAGATTTACCACTTGTTACGGCGCCTACACATGCAGGAGGGCTTGGTTTTAATTTCAAATGGAATATGGGCTGGATGAACGACACGCTTACATATATGGAAGCTGACCCAGTTTACCGTAAATGGAATCACAATTTACTGACCTTTTCATTTATGTATACACATACGGAAAATTTTTTACTACCGTTGTCACACGATGAAGTCGTTCATGGCAAAAAATCATTGCTTGATAAAATGCCTGGTGACCAGTGGCAGCAGTTTGCCAATCTTAGATTGCTATATGGCTATATGATGGCGCACCCTGGTAAAAAGTTATTATTCATGGGAGGCGAGCTAGCACAGTACGCTGAATGGAAGGATCAAGAACAATTGGATTGGCATCTATTGGATTATCCACTTCATACAGCGATGTTTAACTATGTCAAAGCGCTCAATCATTTCTATCGAAAATATCCAGAACTTTATGAATTAGATCATGATTCTGAAGGGTTTGAGTGGATTGATCCTCATAATATCAATCAAAGTGTGATTGCTTTTCGTAGACGTAGTACAAGCCCAGGGGAAGAACTAATCATTGTCTGCAATTACACACCGGATGTCCTTTTTGACTATAAAATCGGTGTGCCAAAACCCGGGATTTATCAAGAAGTTTTTAATTCAGATGCTGTTCAATTCGGGGGATCTGGACAAGTAAACGATGCTAACCACTTTAGTATCCCTCAAAAATGGCACACATTATCACAGCATATAAAAATAAAGGTACCACCTTTAGCTATGACAATATTTAAATGCAAACTACTACCAGAATTCATCGAGGAGGCTAATTAATGAAAAATTGTGTAGGCATGTTGTTGGCTGGAGGAGAAGGGAAACGTTTAGGTGAATTAACGAAAAACTTAGCGAAACCAGCAGTGCACTTCGGTGGTAAGTATCGAATTATTGACTTCACGTTAAGTAATTGTACAAATTCAGGGATTCAGACATTGGGCGTGATGACTCAATATTCACCGCTCGAATTAAATAAACATATTGGGAATGGAAAACCGTGGAACTTAAATCGACAAAATACGGGTGTGACGATCCTTTCCCCTTATACAGCGAAAGACGGAGGAAACTGGTATTCAGGTACGGCCGATGCGATCTATCAAAACATTCATTTTATCGACCGGCATGACCCAGAATATGTCCTTGTTATTTCGGGTGATCATATTTATCAAATGGATTACGCAGCAATGTTGGAAGATCATAAAAAAACGGGCGCTGACGTCACCATTTCCGCAATCCCAGTGAGTTGGGAAGAAGCATCACGGTTTGGAATTTTGAATACGACCGAGAACATGCGCATCTACGAATTTGATGAAAAACCGCAAAAACCAAAAAATAATTTAGCATCTATGGGCGTTTATATATTTTCATGGGCAACCTTGAGATCCTATTTATTGGAGGATGCTGAAAATAGTCACTCCAGTCATGATTTTGGAAAGGATATTATTCCAGCGATGGTTAAGGCTAATCTTCGCTTGTATGCTTATCGTTTCGAAGGGTATTGGAAGGATGTCGGGACAATCGAAAGCTATTGGGAAGCCAATATGGACCTGCTTGATGAAGATTGGAGTCTCTTGTTAAATAATGAAAACTGGAGAATATACACCAATGAATCGAACATACCCCCAGAATACATCGGGGAAACTGCAGTTGTGAAGCATTCATTGATCAATTCTGGGTGTTGGGTGTGCGGAACAGTCGACAGTTCTGTATTATTTGAAAACGTAGTGATTCACCCTGATAGCATGGTTAAACAATCAATCTTGTACCCAGGCGTAGAGGTTGGGAAGAACTCGATTCTTGAACGAGTGATTGTAATGGAAAATACAAAGATTCCTGAAGGCACACATATCAGCGTTGGACTTACTGAGGAGCCACTCGTCATCAATCAAGAAACACTGAAGGGGCTTTTATCGCTAAGTTATTAAGCCAAGCAATAGAAGTACAGTAATTTGTCGGACTTTTCAGCAAAAAGATGTCGTGAACGTGGGAACTATATAGTCGGCACTACTTATTTAGGGATAACTAGGTGGAATACCTCGCTCGTATAACTGACAAATCTAGCGAAGAAGCAACACTAAATGAAAGGCAGCCCAATATCGCCGCGTCCTGCGGCAATGGCTGCACACCCGCATCCTGCAGGCGCCGAA
>CAZWAW010000088.1:3302-12155 GCA_964632025.1 uncultured Sporosarcina sp. | reverse complement strand
AGCTATTCAGCTCGGAAAAGAATAAGTGAGATGTGGAAAGACTCTGATTAATTCGCAGAGTCTTTTTGTTTATGGTAAAATAAGAACAAGTATTCGTCGAATGAAGGAGGGGTCTCACTTGTCAACAATCCGATTTATCCACACAGCTGATTTGCATCTCGACAGCCCGTTTAAAGGCATGACTGGCTTGCCGACAGAACGTTTGAACAGTTTACGAGACAGTACCTTTGCAGCGTTCACTAAATTAATTGAGCACGCAGTCAAAACGAAACCGGATTTCGTCTTAATCGTTGGTGATATTTACGATGGTGAAGACCGGAGTTTACGTACGCAGATGAAGTTCCGCGAAGGGATGGTGAAATTGGATGCGGCAGGTATTCCAGTATTCATTTCACATGGTAATCACGATCATCTTGGTGGAAAATGGACACGATTTGACCTGCCTTCAAATGTACATGTTTTCGGTGAGAACGTTGAAACGGTACGTCTGAATGTGAACAATCAGGAAGTGTTGATTTATGGTTTCAGTTACAAGGAACGGCATATCCGTGATAAAGTAATTGACCGTTATCCTGTTGCTGAAAATCATGATGTATTTCATATTGGTATGTTGCATGGCAGTTTGGCAGGAGATGAAACACATGCAGTTTATGCGCCATTCACGAAAAGTGAGTTGTTAGCTAAGCAGTATGATTACTGGGCGCTCGGGCATATCCATGTGAGGCAACAGCTACATGAATCGCCTACAATTGTTTATCCGGGAAATTTACAGGGACGTCATCGCAATGAGCGTGGTACAAAGGGGTTCTATGAAGTTGAGCTCTCAAAAACAAAAGCATTACTTCATTTCATCCCAGCATCAGCAATTGTCTTTGATAGACTCGAATTGTCTTGTGGAGGAATGAGCCATGCGAATGAGTGGCTGACGGCATGTGCGGAAGCGTTAGAGTCATTCAAAGAACATAATGGTGCAGGAATTGTGGAGCTGTTAATGACTGATATCGACAGTGAAGCTGCGAATCTGTTCAGCCAATCGCGGGAGGAAGAATGGTTGGAGGTCCTACGTGATTTTGTTGGTGAAAGCGAACCTTATGTCTGGGTGCAGAAGATTACATTTGCGAGTCAGTTGAATCCGTCGATTGCATCAAGTGCACTAATGCAATCAGTTGCTGGGATGATTGATGACTGGACGAAAGAAGACTGGAAAGTTGTTTTAAAAGATGTTTACCAGCATGCACGGGGCGTCAAATATGTAGACGTTTTGACTGAAGATGAAATAGATGAAGTGAAAGCCGGAGCAACAGCATTGTTGGCGGCAGAAATGTCTGGAATGGAATGAGGTGTTTATATGAAAATTGAAAAACTAAACATTTATGGATTTGGAAAGCATGAAAATGTTACGGTGGATTTTGGCCCGGGCATTACTGTTTTGTATGGATTGAATGAAGCTGGGAAAACGACCATTCAGCAGTTTATCCTGCATATCTTATTTGGATTTCCCCAGAAAAACAATGTGCTATTACGCTACGAACCGAAATCTGGCGGCAAGTACGGTGGACAAGTGCATCTTGTGGATGAGACATACGGGAAATGCATCGTCGAACGGATCCGTGGGAAATCTGCTGGTGATGTTACCGTCTATTTTGAGGATGGAACAAAGGGTGGAGAAGAGCAATTGAACACGCTGCTTCGCCAGTATGACCGCGCTTCATTCGAATCCATTTTTTCATTCTCATTGTTACAGTTGCAGGGGTTCGAAAAAATGGATGAAGACGAATTAAGCAGGACACTTCTTGCTTCGGGAACAACGGGTGTTGACTCTTTGTTACAACTTGGAAACCGAATGGAAAAAGAGCTAGGAGATTTGTTTAAAAAGTCGGGAAGAATTCCGGAGATGAACGTCAAAATCATGGAACTTCGGGAATTGGAAATGGAGCTGAAAGACGAGCAGCAAATAGTAGGGGAATATGCACCTTCCATTGAACGAATACGTAAGGTCGATGATTTGCTTACAGAGTTGCGAGGACAGGAAACGGAACTTAAGGAAGACTCACAGAAGCTTGCTCTCATGCGACAGCTTCTCCCCCTTCATCAAAAAAAACAGGCATTGGATGCAAGACTGTCGCAATTAAGTGCAATACCCTTTCCGACAGATGGTATCCGACGCTATGAAATGCTTGCTGGGAAGTTAACAGAAGCCAAAGCTACTAAACAACAGTTGGAAGAAGAAGTAGCAGAGCTAATGACACGAATGCCTGAACAGCATGAATTTGAACAGGTTGCTGAACTTGAAATTTTATTGGCGAAAGAAACAGAGTGGCATAGATGGCAAACAGCAGTTACTTTTGAAGAAGATAACGTGGGTCAGCTTACTAGTTCAAAGAGACGTCTGCTCGATAGACTTGGCGTCAAAGGGCTTGAAGCAGAAAATACTATTTTTCAGGCTGATGTTTCAATCCAAAAGGAAGAACAGATGCACAAAATTATCGAAGAACTTACCGAAGGCGATGCGCAGATTGGCTTTGTGAATCGCCAACTCATCCAAGTGGAAAATGAGTTAGCTGATACGGAAAATGAAATTGGTGGAATCGAACGCACTGCGCCTGCTATAGAGGAATTAGAACGTGTACAGCAATGGCCCAAAATTCGCCAGCAACTTGCTGAAGCGAAGGCTTATGTTTCACTAAGTAGAAGATCAGTTGAACAGAAATCACTAATGATACCTGCACTTCTTGTCGTATTTGCTCTCGCGTTCATCGTTTTCGGTTTCATCCAAAAAGAATGGTTCATAATTATAGCTGGTGTTTTCGTAATAGGATTAGGTATCCTGATGTATTCAAAGAAACGGGATCAAACGTCCGATTCATCGAAACTGCAACAGATGGAAAAAATCATTGCCGCATATGATGGGGATGAGCACAAAATGGAAGAACTGACAGAGCGAATTGGCAAGTACAAGCGCAAGAAAGAAGAGTTACAAGAAGTATTTATAGCCCTTGAAAGGAAATATCAAACGCTGACATCCGAGCTTGAAAATGCCTATGGAAATAGACGGCAAATTGAATTGGAACTGGCCAATTTTTTAGGGCTTTATGGTTTCAAGGAAATTCCTTCAACAGGGATTATCCCGGAATTATTCCGTATGATTCGACAAGTTCAGGAAGTTACTAGAGAGTTGAATGATACTGTGTTAAGACGACAAGCGACTCAGCAACAGATTGCTGAACGATTAGCAGAAGCTGAAAAAGTAATGCGGAAACCTGCACCACAAGAAATGATTTATGAGATGCTAAGAAGGGAATTCAGTCAGCTGAATGAACAAGCAGAAACAATTAAGTTATTGACAACTGCTTTGGAACGCAAAGAATCAGCGCTGAAAGAAACATCTAGCCTTGCAAACTCGTTGCTGGAAAAAGTGCAGGCTCTGCTTGTTGAAGCGGCAGTAGAAACGGAAGAAGCCTTTTACGCTGCATACAATATCCACCAGGAGGCGTTTCGTCTAAAGGGGCAACATGAGGATGTCGATGCTCAATTAGCATCACATGGGCCTCTTGAATTGCCTGACGGCGTTATGGATGATGAGCTACGAATAAAAGTGAATGATAATCGTGCAACGCTGTCGTCGATTAGCGAAAAGCTAAATGACTTAATCAATGAGAAGGCCGCACTTGTTAACAAAACGGAACGACTACTTACAGATGAAAATTATGGACGAAAACTGCAACTTTTTGAAATGAAAAAATCGGAGCTTGCGGAACTCGTAAAAAAATGGTCTGAGCGCAAAGCGATTACTGAAGCAATCAGACGGACAATGTCGGAGTTGAAAGAAAAGAAATTGCCTGAAGTACTTGAAGCGGCCGAAAAATTATTCTGTGAACTGACGGGTGGGAATTATGAATCACTTAGCGTAACGGAGACGGGGCATTTCGAAGTATTGGCGAAAAATGGAATGCGTTATCCCATTGTAGAGCTGAGCCAGGCGACAAAAGAGCAAGCCTATATTTCGCTTAGGTTGGCGCTTGCGGCATCAATCGTTAGTACGGCTCCTTTCCCATTAATGTTGGACGATCCATTCGTTCACTTTGACGAAGAGCGACTTTCGCGTATGATTGAACTACTCGACAATCTACAAAACAAGCATCAGTTCATTTATTTCACTTGCCACGAAGCGATGAAGGATAAATGGCAGGGGGCAACAATACTAAACGTTTCCGATATCGGAAGCGAACAGGGAGCGATGGTCTTATGAAGAAAATTGCAGAATATAATGCAGGTGAGCCGCTTGAGCTTTTTTTGCTCATTAAGCAATCAACAAAAGGAGTTACCACACAAGGTAAACCGTTTATGACGCTTATCTTACAAGATAAAAGCGGTGATATTGAAGCGAAGCTATGGGATACGACAGATGAGCACGCGCAGACATATGCCGCAGCATCGATTGTCAAAGTTGGCGGGGAAGTACATGAATACCGTGGGAAAAATCAGCTGCGCATCAAAAGCATACGTCCCGTAAAAGAGGATGAGGGGGTATCGATTGCTGATCTAGTTCCGTCATCGGCGACGAGTAAAGAAGTGCTATACGAAGAGTTGATGCAGTATTTCTTTGAAATGCAAAATCCACAAATCCAACGAATTACGCGTCATTTATTGAAAAAACATCAGACAGCTTTCATGACGTATCCGGCTGCGACACGAAATCACCATGACTATGTATCGGGTCTTATCGATCATGTTGTTTCCATGCTGAAACTTGGAAAAGCACTAGCGGATCTGTATCCGTCACTCAATAAGGATTTATTGTACGCGGGAATTATTTTGCATGATGTTGGGAAAGTAATTGAGCTTTCAGGTCCAATTGCAACGCAATATACGATTGAAGGGAATCTTCTAGGTCATATTACAATTATGGTCAATGAAATATCAAAAGCAGCTGACGAACTTGAAATTACTGGCGAAGAAGTCATGCTGTTGCAACATATGGTATTATCCCACCACGGTAAGGAAGAATGGGGAAGCCCGAAACGTCCAATGCTGCAAGAAGCGGAAATGCTTCATTACATCGATAACATTGATGCGAAGATGAATATGCTGAATCGTGCGCTTGGCAAGACGACTCCTGGTGAGTTCACGGAGAGAATATTCCCGCTGGATAACAGGTCATTTTATAAACCATCGATTGAATAACTAGTAAACAAACACCTCCGGGGGACTGACGTCTTTCGGAGGTGTTTGTTTGTACTTATATACATAGTCAGGTCTGTTAATTAACCATTTATTCGCAAAAAATACTGGTGAGAAGGGGCTTGAAATCCTTCATTTACACTGGACTATTTTCGGCTCGCTTACGGCTAACTTTCATGACAGATTTACTGAGAGGTTCTAGCAACACTTTTATCAGTAATCCTGTTGTCAATAGTTGCCTGTCGCGTTCCTACACTATCCAAGTGGAAAATGCAGTTGTTTTGGAAGAAAAGAGTAGATGACTTTCTATAGAGAGTGTAAGTGCCCTAAGATAAAATTTCGGGCACTCTGGTACGTTGTACAATGTGCTTCTTATTTACTTTTAGTAAAGTTTATGCATCTAATTATGTAATGTCTACTAGAAAGTTACACTTCTTTAATAAAGAAAGGAAAACCATAGAGAAAGCATCAGCCGCCAAAATTGCATCTTTGGCGGCCTTTATCCAGGTAGTTGCCCCTCTATTCTTTCGTCCCAAAAAGCATAAGCACTACATGTACTTTTGCGTGTGGAGCGCGGCGGATGAAGGAGCACCATACGATTACCGGAAAAAATGTGTAGGGATGCGACAAAGTCGCATCCCTACACATAAAGACATCTCGGTAATCGTATAGAAGTCATTCAATCCAAAGCAATCCAAACATACAATACACGTAGCTCATAGGGTGTAATCAATTAATTTCCTTCTTATGGATTATGGTAATATAGCGAATCCTTTGGTAAGCTGTATATTCATAGGAAGGGAGAGTGTCGTTTTATCACTAGTAAAGTAGCTTCAATTAAACGTTTCAGTAAACAAGTCGCAATAACAGCGGTGGCAGCCACACTTCTTTGGGCTGTACCAGCAAGTGCCTCAGCCAATCAGAATACGGTGAAGAGTTATCCGGTATCATCGGGCGTAACTTATTCTCAATATACGGAATCGGCAACAAAATACATAAATCATCTATCTGTTAATTTAGGAGATCCATATACAAAATTACAAGTTGGACTTCCTGCACCCCTTGCGAAGAGGCAAACAACAACAGCGTTTGCAAATCGCGATTCAAAAGATGGCAACCGTGTCGTTGGGGCGATTAATGCTTCATTTTTCGACATGAACAATGGCTTGCCAATGTATTTGATTTCACAAGGGAATGACATTGTTAATGGCGGCGTCATTTCCAACTCACCAAACTATTACGTAAGCCAACCGATTGCATTCGGTGTGACGAAAGATGGTCTTGCTGAAATCGATCAGTTTAATTTCGGTGTCCAAATCGATTATAAAGGGGTAAATCATCAATTGACGGGAATAAACCGTCAGCGTCAAAACGATGAAACAATTATTTTTACACCGCAGAATATCGATAAATACACAAATTCCAATCAGTTTGGCATTGAAATCGTCGTCGATACAGGGCAGCCAATTACAAGTACACAATACGGTCAGCAACTGACAGGAAAAGTTGTAAAGGTGCGCGGTTATGGATCAACAGAGAAAGTGGAAATTCCTAAAACGGGATTCGTCCTCTCTGTCCATGGTGCAAAAGACCTCGAGAAATTCAAAAACATGCAGGTCGGGGAGGATGTATCCCTTTCACTGACTATCGATGATAAATGGATGGACTCGGAGTTCATGCTGGCAAGCGGCCCGATGCTTTTGAAAGATGGCAAGCCGAATATTACGATGAACACATCCAATCCAAGATCGACGGCATTGACTGCACGTACAGCAATTGCTATCAGTAAAGATAAGAAACAGGTGCATCTCGTAACAGTGGACAACCTTAAGGGCTATAGTAAGGGGATGTCGCTCACGCAATTCGCAAATTATTTAGCAGCACAAGGCTATGATCGAGCACTCAACTTCGATGGTGGTGGTTCAACAGCAATGGGTGTGCGAAATTATGGCAGCAATAAGGTCGTATTGGCAAACCGGACGACAAATTCTGCGGAACGACAAGTATCCGCAATCATGGAAGCGATCAGTACAGCACCTGTAAGCGACCCTGCACAACTTAGCGTCTCTCGCAATCAAGTTGGCACGATGCTTGTAGGTTCGACATCTTCTTTGACGGTGAATTACTTACTTGATGCTTATTACAATCCATTAACAGTGGACAACAGCCAGATTCAAGTGACAGCAGAAAAAGGTAGCGTTACTGGTTCAGGATTATCGTACACAGCTGTGAAAGCAGGAGAAGACCGAGTTTCTGTGCAATATGGAAACGCGAAGCAATCATTCCCCGTAACAGTTGTCGATTCACCGGCTAAGTTAACAATTGTACCTTCTACAACGAAAGTGAAACCGGGGGCAAGTGTGACGTATAAAGCAAATGCAACGGATGCACTAGGAAAGCCAATCATTTATTCCCCAGAACAGTTGAAGTGGAGTGTTACGGGTGATATCGGAACGATTACATCGTCTGGGGGCTTCAAAGCTGTTAATAAAGCAGGCAAGGGGTCAGTAAACGTGACACTCGGATCGAAAACGACAAGCATTCCTATCGTTTTGTCTGACGATACACCTGCGTTTTCAGATATCCCTTCTACTTACGCCTACTATACGGAAATAAGTTCTTTGAAAGACCTTGGTTATATTCAAGGGGATTTGGATGGTAAATTCAACCCTGGACATACATTGTCGCGAGAACATGCGGCAGTCATTTTGAGCCGGGTGTTCAACTTGGATACGTCTGTTGCAAGTACACAACAGTTTAAAGACGTGCCAAAAGCACACCGTTACTACAATGAAATCAACGCCATTGCAAGCGCGAATCTAGTAGGCGGCAAGGGTGACGGTACATTCGATCCTGCTGGCCAGCTGACACGTGCTCAAATGGCGGCGATCCTTGTAAAAGCGTACAAACTGTCGGGCGAATCGTCCAAGAAATTCAAAGACGTCCCTACAAGTCACTGGGCTTATAAACAAGTTCATATTTTAGCAGAAAGCGGCATTACAACAGGGAACGAAAAAGGCAATTTCGAGCCGAATAAACCTGTGAACCGCGCGCAATTCAGCGCATTCCTATACCGTAGTATTAATAAGTAAGAAAAGCAGAAGGCGCATTCTAGACACCCTATGTATAGGTGCTGTCGGATCGCTTTGGACTGAATGACTAAAATACAATTATCGGAATTTCTTGCTGCGTAGGATGCGATTTTATCGCATCCTACGCAGCTTTTTTTCGTTAATCCTATGGTAGACCTTCGCCCGTCGCTCTCCAAAAATACAGGTACACTTGGTGCTAAAGCTTTTGGGAACGAGTGAATAATCGCTTACCTATCCATAAAGGAGCCGCCAAAGATGCAATTTTGGCGGCTTTCTCCTTCTTTAAAAGAAACTATATATGTTGAAGTATTGAATACGGTGTATAAACTGAGCGTAGGCGCTATTTGGTGCCAGTTGCTGTCACAATTCGAAGGACGTGAATTATGTCAGTAACTGGACACCGGGTAGCCGAAGCCCTAAGACTGGGGCGAAGCTGCTTGGCTTAGGGCGGGAGGCATCCCCGAGCGCCGAAGCGGATTCAATGGGGTTCTTTATTTCAACTTATATAATAACCATTTTATATGTACAAAAGATATTTCATGAAGTAATATTATGTATAACGATATATCGTGTGACATAA
>CAZWAW010000088.1:1442-3202 GCA_964632025.1 uncultured Sporosarcina sp. | reverse complement strand
ACAAAAGATATTTCATGAAGTAATATTATGTATAACGATATATCGTGTGACATAACATCATAAAATGGGAAAGAAGGAATGTAAGTAATGGCATATAATGGGGGACCGATGACTGAAGCGATGTATTATGTGCTACTGGCATTAATGCATCCCAACCATGGGTATCAGCTGATGCAAGCAATTACAGAAGTTTCGAATGGCAGATTAAAAATGGGACCGGGGACACTTTACGGAGTACTCTCACGGATGCAAAAAGAGGGCCTTATTTCATTAGCAGAAGATGATGGTAGAAGAAAGACCTATCAAATAACACCAGAAGGGGAATATGCATTAAGAACAGAGTATAGTCGATTAAAATCCTTAATCTATGACGGAAATATGTTAGAGATAGGTGATGAGAATGAATAAGACGGTTCGTAAACTTCGTCCAAGTGATTATTGGCGAATCGGTGAACATGAAAGCTGGTTTCAAGACATGGCTGCAAAGGGATTCCATCTAAAAAAGATGGGGTTACGTTTTGCTCATTTTGTTAAAGGTGAACCGAAAAAAATGAGGTACAGAATAGATGTAGCACTAAATAAGAAGATTACACCAGAACAGATCGACATGTATGCGGATAGTGGATGGGATTATGTGACAGGCTATCAATATTTTCAAGTGTATTCATCACCAGTTGAACGTGATGCACCAGAGCTACATACAGACTCTGCCGAGCAATCTTTTACATTAAGGGCACTGGGCAAGAAATTAGCCTTTAATGCTGTTATGGTTATTGCCGCGTTACTTTTAATAATGGGCATGTTGTCTGCAATTTGGTTTCTTGATGGAACACCAACCTTTGTTTTGGTTGATGGGTTAGTCCTTCAACAAACGATTTTATCTTTTCTATTTGTCTATTTGGCCTATATCTCACTGCAAGCAGCCATATCCATTCGTGCTTTACGAAAAGATCTGATTGAAGGAAAACCGATTAATCATCATGCCCCATGGAAGAGGCACCATCGATTAAATTCGGTTATCGCATTCCTATTTACAATCGTTGCTGGACTTAGTGCCATCGTTCCATTAGGACAGCTTATAAAAAGTAATACAACAACATTGCCAGAAGCAAATCTTGATTTACCGATCGTCAGATTAGCAGATGTAGAGCAGAATCCTGCTTTGGTTCGGGTAGAATCTTTCTATATGGGAGACGATGTTGATTGGGGAAACCGGTATACGTATAATTGGAGTCCGTTAGCACCAATCAAATATGAATCAGATGAAAACGGGGTTGTTCCCGGAAAAATGTGGGGGGACGAGAGTGGTGAATATTCCCCGAGTATTCGAACAATGGTTTATCAGTTACGTGTACCAGCTTTAGCAGATAATCTAATTGCTGATTTAATAAAAAGATATAATTATGAATATAGCGCTGATGATTTTGTTGAAACAAAGCATGCAGACCTCAATCTTTTAATCGTTCATGAGGAAGATGAACTTAAAGAAGTATTTGCTTCGAAAGGAAAAGCCGTCATATATGTTCGTTATTATGGTTATGCGGATATAAATTCAGTTATAGAAAACATAGTAGATAAGATTAAGTTGATTGCGGAATAACTCCTAAAGCGACATATTTGATCTTTGCTAAAATAAGCTAAGAAGGCTTTATTAAAAGTGGTGGAGTGCCCGAAATTTCATCTTCGGGCACTTGCAACCTTTCTAGAAAGGTAGTAATTCTTTCAACTTCCAAAGTAGTTGCATTTTGCACTTGAACATT
>CAZWAW010000088.1:0-1342 GCA_964632025.1 uncultured Sporosarcina sp. | reverse complement strand
GTTCCATTTTCATGGAGTAGCATAGCTATGTTATAATAAAATCATCATGTAGTAGAGGAAGTCGGCTAATGAAAATAGGCATTGTAGGCAATTATGGCAACGATAATAACGGGGACGAAGCGATTTTATTCAGCATTATTAAACAAGTAACGTCAACGTTCAAGATAGGCAGTAATGATTTAACTGTATTTAGTAATAATCCTAAACAAACAGCAGAACGGTATGGAGTAACTAGTTTTCCACTGTATTATAAAAATGGCAACGCAGTAAAGACATTTTATAAAACGTACCAAAATAATAAGCGGATCGTTAAGACGTTTGATTTGCTGATTATAGGCGGCGGCGGAATCTTAATGGATTTATATAAAAGGGAAGCGCCTTTGTTTGGGTCATATGCAATGATGGCTAAAAATTCGAAGACACCTTATGTGGTTTACGGATGCGGCGCAGGTCCGTTAAGCAGCAGTTTAGGAAAATGGTTCATCCGCTATATGGCAAAACATGCGGACAGTATTTCGGTACGTGACCCTGAATCTGTTGAACTGTTGAAATCAATTGGTGTGAAAGAACAAGTACTGACTATCGGCGATCCGGCGTTTTCCTTGCGTCAAACGACTGTGGAAAAATCGGCTACGCCAACAAAAATCGGTATTACGGCTGTACCCTATTATAATGCAGGTTATTGGCCGGAAGGGAATCCAGCCATCTATAATGATTATGTAGAAGGTATGGCGAAAAACTTGGACAATCTAGCTGCAAAACACGATGTTGAACTGACATTTTTTGCGACAAAATTCCCGCAAGATGCAGATGTTACAAAGGATATTCAGAAGAAAATGACGTACAAAGACAAGACGACAATCATCGATGATAATCTTCTACCAACTATGATTCTCGATGTGACAGCACAGCAGGATATCATTATCGGTACGAGGCTCCATTCCTTGATTTTAGCGACATGCACTGAAACGCCTGTCATGGCAATTTCATATCATCATAAAGTGAATGATTTCATGAAACTCGCCGACTTAGAAAAGTATGCATTTCCAATCGGGGACATCAACAAACAATACACACTGTTCCTGGATGCATTTAATGAAATGAAAGAAAACTGGCCTGCTACGGTCGAAGATACGAGAAAACTGTCTCAGAAATTGTACGATGAATCGATGAAAGGGACAGAACAGTTTGTAGCGGCAATAAAGAAAAAGTGAATAACAAAAAAACAGCTATAAAAGTGAACGCATACTTTTGTGGCTGTTTTTTATTTTGTGGTGTAGCGCGATCATATAAGCCATGAAACCGGGCATATCTGCATTCCGAGCGATCATATAACCTCGCC
>CAZWAW010000087.1:0-12261 GCA_964632025.1 uncultured Sporosarcina sp. | reverse complement strand
TACCTGTTTGTAACGCTATTCAGTGAATACAATACAGTTGTATAATAATGCAAAATAAATCAATAATTGTGCGATTTTTCTTCATTTTTTGTATAATTATTTGAATGTGTGAGTTGTTCGTCTTTGTGTCTGACAAAGGTACCTCTTTTACGTATCATTTTTTAACCGATATGGGATAGGTGCTGTCACCTATTCATACTTTCCTTTCAATGGGACAAACCTCACTTCATCCAACACTGCCGTATGGATTTCTCCATCTTCATCTTTTTCCAAGAGCAAGAGTTCCTGTAGGAGGGGTGTTCCTACTGGGATGATCATTTTCCCTCCGATACCTAGTTGGTCTATGAGTTCGCGTGGCACCTGGGCAGCGGCGGCGGTCACCATAATCCGGTTATAAGGAGCGTGTTCTTCCCAACCGGTGCTACCGTCATCCAGCTTGAAATGGATGTTGGAGAAACCAGCTTTTTCTAATCTTTCTTTTGCCCGTTCATTCAAGGCAGCAATTCGTTCGATTGAATAAACGGAGTTCGAGTAGGCGGCGAGTAGGGCGGTCTGGAAGCCGGAACCCGTTCCGATTTCCAGCACTTTTGAATAAGGCTGCAAATCGAGGGCCAATGTCATTTCGAGTACGAGGGAAGGCTGGGAAATGGTTTGTTCATGCCCAATCGGAATAGCCTCGTCCATATAGGCGAATTCCTTGTGCGCATCCATGAAAAAGCTACGGTCCAGTTTTTGAAAATAGGTAATTATGTCTTGGTTTTGATTGGTCATTGTCCATGCTCCTTCGTTTAATAGTAACTAACATTGCACCTTAATCATTACCGATAATGAGTATATGTAAACAACGGTAAGCGGACGGTACCTATAAATACATAGATCGAGGTGAAATATGAACATTTCGAAGGATTATGGGCAACTTTATGGCGTAGGAACGAAACTGGAAAAATGGAAAGAAACGCCGCCATCATTTACATAATTTTAGGTACGCTGTAATTGAGCTGAACATAACAAACACCGCTAGAGTTATCCTAGCGGTGTTTGTTATGTTCAGTAAATTGTGGTGACAAAACTATATCGTTAATAATATTTTTGCGATAAACATTAATGAGTTAATAAAACTATACTATTACATTGCACCGCCATCTACTAATAGTTGCTCAATCTCTTTAAACCCTTTTTTTCGTGCATGTTGTAGAGGAGTGACATTATTTTTATCAGGAATAGTTACATCTGCTCCATAATCTATAAGTAGTTGTACAGCTTCCTGTTGTACTTGATTTCCATTATTTAAAATGATTGCTTCCATTAAGGCTGTCCAACCGAGATTATTTACATGATTAACATCAATATCAGTCGAAGTAAGAAGTTCCTTGATAACATCGAGATATCCATGTTCGGAGGCAGGGATGAGAGCAGTTCCTCCATATCGGTTGGTAATAGTGGGGTCAGCACCGGCTTCGATTGTTAACTTTAGAATGTCCAAGTACCCCTCTGCGCCAGCATACAAGAAAGGATTGTTTTTCATGTCATCTTGGATATTGACGTCTGCACCGGCTTTAATTAAGACTTTTGCCGTGGCAACGTCATTATTATACGTAGCTAACATAGTGGCAGTACGGCCGTTTTCATCCTGTACATTTATATTTGCCCCTTTAGTAATCAGGTTACTTACGGTATTTGTCTCTTTAAGTTCAACCGCATTAAGTAATTCTTGGTTCAATGTATGTTCCCCCTTTTTCTGTTCGGTGGGTATACCCTTCCCACCTGTAACGCAACCTTGTAAAATAAGAATACTTCCTGCCAGCATAATCAACCACTTCTTCATAAAGTGCTCCTTTTTTAATATCAAGTACCTGCACGTGGAGCTACTCAGATCATTCGCTATAATTACATACTAATAGAATGAAGATCGGACAAATTGGCGAATGTCTGGTTTTATTGTATGTTCATTCACAAGTGTTAATTATTTGTCTTTGTGTCAAGCACAGATGCCCTCCACATACTTATTCTTATGAAGAACACCCACTACACGAGCTACAACTACTCCCGTCGTCAGAGCTCCCTCCATCTGAAGGAGCACTTGACGTAGCTCCGGCGTCTGTTCCCACTTCAAACGAATTCACATTGGTAACAATCTCGTTCCATTCTTCTTTATAATCGCAGTCGGTTGCAAAGCCTGGAGATCCGTCTGCGGAAGCACCGGTCACTTTTTTCTTTTTCTCTTGAACTGTTTCATAGTCATATAAGGCGAATAGTGAGGCACCATACCAATAGCCGTCTTTTCGTTTAACACGCTTTCCATTTGCCTTCATCACTTGTTGTCGTACAAATTTGAGAAAGGTAGCCAATGTATGTGTAGAGGAGGCATCGGATGAGTGCCGTCCGAATGACTCAATGATTCCTTTTGGATCATTCACTATACGCTCTATCCATTTTGCGTGTTCTTTCTTTTTTTGTACGAATTTCCCCCATAGATACGAGCGGGAAGTAACGTTGAAAAAAGATAGATATAACATGTCGAACCAAGCACGTTCATTTGGAAGAAGTGTTGGCGTTTCATGAGGATGATGTTCAATCTGTTCCCCAATGAAATCTAAACAGAATTGATTATACAGCTCCTCTTCTTCTAAAAAGAAGTGCCAAATATCGTCTACCTTTTTAGAAAACATTGGGAGTCTTTTTGAGATGCCTGCTAACAAAAGAAACTTTTTGAGTTCATACCACTGTTCTCGCAGTTCTGCATCTGTTAGCGTACGATTTCTTTTCTTTACGCGCACATTTACAGTTTTCTCAATCTTCCTTGACCAGGCGCGATTGAATTGCCTGAAAAATCGTTTTGTCTCTTTGTCTGCCCAGGGCGGAGCAGTCAATTTCTTTGAATAGGAGTATGTTCGACCCTTCATTATCAAAAAAAGGTTTGGACATACAAATACAAGAAAAACTCCTACAAATATCAAGTATGGTTCCATTTACTTTTCCCCCTTACGTAATGCTGCTCTATTGTGTAAGAAGTGATTATAGAGTATTTATATTTATAATGATTTTACCATAAAATGCATTTATTTGTTTATACGGTTGTGTTAATCGTTAGTTTCAGATACCCTGTTTTAATTTGTATTTTAGAAAAATAGAAACACGCCATCTATGCTGTAAGCAAAACAGCAAGATGGCGTGTTTCTGTTGTACGTATTAAAATTTCTTTTTGAAGTACGATGTTTTTTTCAGTGCGATACATACTGGAATCGCGATAAGCAATCCTACAACGTTTTGGATGATGTCTCCAGGAATTGATGCCAAAGGAGCAATCCAGCTTTTGAACATAATCGCTTGCCCGATATAGTATACTGCAATCATCACGGGCATTGAAACAACTGCTCCCAAAATGTTTAACCCAATGTTGTCGCCTCTATGGCCCTTAGACCAAGCGATTTTACCGACAATTAGGCCTTGTAATGCGCGGGAGATAATTGTCGTTGGTGCCCAAATTGCCCAGCCACCTAAGATATCGAATAAGCCCATCCCGATTGCTCCAGCAAGTGCCCCTTTTTTAGGCCCGAATAAAATCGCTGCGATGAAAAGCACAGATGTCCCTAGGTGAATCAGTCCACCTTGTCCGAATGGTAATTTAATATTAATCATTGTTGCGGTGAAAATAAGTGCTGCTAAAATTGCGGTAATGACTAAATCAAATGTTTTCGTTCGTGGTTTTGTATAGGCTTGATTTTGTATATTTTGCATCTGCATCTGCCTCACCTTAATGAATTTTTTGAATGCTTTTACTTTAGCAAAGATCTGACTGTTGTTAAAGTGTCAATTTCATTAAAATGTAAGGGGTCAGATTGTTTAGTCTGTAAAATTCAATCACTATTCATTGGTGCATTTTCGCCTGTGCCTTATTATGATTAACCCGAGAACACCCGTGACTTCAGTCGTGGGATGAATTGGCTTTCTTTTTTTCGTTATAAAGTGATATCGCGTGACGAACTTACATTCTATTTGGTAGAATGTTCTTACAAAGGGCGGTGAGAAAATATGGAACTGAAAAAAGATTACCGAACTTATCAAATCAACATTAAAAAAGGACATAGAATATATTCTTATTTCGATGAACTTTGTCTAAATAGTAATAACCTGTATAACACAACAATTTTTTTTATCAGGCAAGTGTATACTGCTTTAAACAATGAAGGTGTGTTACAACCTTTACAAATAGAAGTAATGAACACAATTCGTGACAATATTGATAAAATGAATGCAAATCAACAAAGAGCATATAGCAAAAAATTAAAAAAAGAACAAATGAAACCAAAAGACGAACAAAAAGAAATAAACGAAAACCTATTTGAGTTACCTTCAAAAGAAAAATCCTTCTTAGGTTACAATTTTCTTGATTGTCTATTTAAAACAATTAAACAAAAAGACTATTATTCATTGCCAGGTCAGATAAATCAACAAGTTCTTAGAAATGTTGTACAAAATTGGGCTAGTTTTTTCGCAAGTTTGAAAGACTTCAAAAAGAATCCAGAAAAATATACGGCTAGACCTTCTATTCCTGGTTACCTACCTAAAGGAGGTAGGAAAGAATCAACTCTTTCGAATCAGATTTGCAAAATTAAAGACGGTAAATTCCTAAGCTTTCCAAAAACCAAAAGAAAAATAAATATCGGTAAGTTAGCAAATTTCAATGGTAAGTTTCAACAAGTGAGAATCATACCCAAGCACAATTGTTTTACTGTTGAATTAGTGTTTTTAATCCAGACGAAAAAACAATTATCCGCCAAAATGGAACGGTGCATGAGCATTGATTTAGGACTTGATAATGTTGCAGCGCTAGTGTTTAATACAGAACATGAGCCGGTCCTATTTAAAGGTGGTAAAATTAAATCTATCAATCAATGGTACAACAAAATGCGTGCTTATTACTACGCGGCTCTTCGGAACGGTCAAAAACCAAAAGAAGGAAACTTCCATTCCAAAAAAATAGTGAAATTAGATTCCGCAAGACATAGACAAATCAAAGACTTTTTCCATAAAGTTAGTTTCAATATCGTGAAAATAGCCGTGGAAAGAAACATTGATGCAATTGTTATTGGCAAGAATGTGGGTTGGAAACAAAAAATAGAATTAGGGAAAAGAAACAATCAAAACTTTGTCCAAGTACCACACTCATTGCTAATAGAATTAATCATTTACAAAGCGAATGCCGAGGGTATTTCAGTAATTGTAACTGAAGAAAGCTACACATCACAGGCAAGTTTTGTAGATGAAGACATTATTCCGACCTACAAATCGGGGAATAATACAAATCACATTTTCAGTGGAAAACGATTAAAACGCGGTATTTACCGTACAAAAAGTAAAACATTAATAAATGCAGATGTTAATGGTGCAGCAAACATCTTAAGAAAAGTAGTGCCGAAAGCATTCGCTAACGGTATAGCGGCTGTGCGTTCCCAGCCTCAAGTGGTCAATGTGCGATAGCACCAACCCTGAAACCCGTGACTTCAGTCGTGGGAGGTTCATGATACGATGAAGAGAGTATATGTAGGATTGGTTAGGTGGCGAATTTGATTAAAAAAGTTGCTGTAATTCAGGATATGTCATCCTTTGGGAAATGCTCGTTAACGGCTACAATACCTGTGCTATCAGTGATGGGTGTTCAGGCAGTGCCATTGCCAACTGCGATTTTAACGGCGCAGACTGGGTATCCAAGTTTTTATTGTGAGGATTTAACCTCAAAAATGGACTATTTTGTGGAGGAATGGAGAAAGCTTGGTGCAACCTTTGATGGCATTCATACAGGCTTTGTGACAGGAAAAGAGCAAATTGATAGCATATTTAAGTTTTTACACGTGTTTCATTCGAGTGAAACGAAGCTACTTGTTGATCCGGTAATGGGCGATACGGGCGAGGTATATAAAATGTTTACAAACGAGTTGCTTGATCGTATGAAGGATTTAGTGAAGCGCGCTGACATTATTACTCCAAATATTACAGAGTGTTGCTTGCTTACAGGGGTGTCGTATGAGAAGCTACAGAGCTATCAAAATGATTCAGATTATTTTCAGGTGCTAGAGGAGGCGGGCCATCAGTTACAGCATGTAACAGGGGCGAAAGTTATAATTACTGGTTTGAATCCACCTCCAGCAGATGCGAACAAGCGCTATGTAGGCAATATGTATGTAGATGCAAATCATTCCTATTATCGTATGAGAGATTATAACGGCGAGAGCTATTCGGGAACGGGGGATTTGTTTGCATCAGTCGTTATGGGGGGGATGATGCGCGGACAGGATTTAGTGGAGTCAATGAAGCTTGCGGAGGCGTTTTTAGCCGCTGCGATTGAAGCTACGTCAAAGGAGCAAGTTCCGCGCGAGGCAGGCGTGAATTTCGAACAATTTTTGCGCATGTTGCTTTAGTTGGTAGACAGATACCTGGGAAATTAGGACAAGGATCAGAGTCGTTTGTGAATTGGAAATCTGACGGTCACCTATCATGACATACAAAAGCAGTATACATCCTTTGGAATGGGGAGGCATACTGCTTTTTGCGTATTCAAAGAAAATGGAACTGAGATGGATCATACATATGTCCGCACTTTCAACCTTAATTTTAGATACCTGTGTATTGGAGACATTTTGACTATTCTCCCCAATTTCATATTTATAAACTGGAGATCAGATTAGGTATAGATAATCTAATCTCTATCATTTTTTATACAATTGGGTGAACTTTTTTGAACAGGTAGCCACTTCATTTAGAATTACCTTGTTATTCATCGGTTTTGTTCAAAATGACATAGATACTCGTTTTTTCGGTGCTCGTATTTTTGAAAGCAATCATCAAGTTACCATTACAGTGAATGAGTTCATCTCTCATGATTGTCATTTCTTGATCATCTATCCTAAACACGCCATTTCCTTGAATCGCGAGGGCCGTTAGATTCATACCAGGATGCTTATGAGCAGGCATTTCTTGACCCGGAAAGAAGTTTAACACGAATGCGACGCTATCCGCTTTTGTATAGATATTTTTCTTTGTAAATCGTTTTTCATCAAACTCTTGATAATCTAACAGGGATTTTTTCTCCATATTAATTCCTCCTCGTAATCTCTTCTTACTTCCATCATAATGCAGTTGAAAGAAATTTCAATTAAGATGATTCGATTTTTGGTGCAGATTTTGGAGTTGAAATTATTGTTTTGTGCCCACTAGACTTGCATGACAGTAATCAAAACTTTCCCGTCTTCCAAAACTTTTTAATAAACATTTGAAACTTTTTCTGAAAATCTCCGTCTGTACGTTACTTAATTGACAGTGGAGGTAAAGGTATGAGAAAGATTTCTAGTAACGTGCCGTTATTTGTGTGCTTGATTGTATTTATTATGAGTATGGGTGCGATATGGATTTTGGTTGAATCGCAAGGAAGAGTGTTTGCGCAGGGGAAGGAAGGGGAGCGGCTTGTCACGAAGAGGGAATTTGAGCGGGTGCTGACATTGCAGGAGCGTCAGCCGATTTATATGAAGGGGGCAGCCATGACTCAGATTGGCGTGTTGCAGGCGAATCAGCCTGTTGTTATCGCAGGTGAGGATGAGGCGTATTATGAGCTTCGATTGGGGAATATGACTGCTTTTGTCCGTAAGGGGCAGGCAACTGTTGAAAAAATGAAGCTCTCGACACTTGTACATCCGGAGCGGTTGGCTGCTGTTCATTCATTGCAAAAAACTGCGGTTTACGAGGATGCTGACTTGCAAGGCAGCGTTATTCTCGAGTTGGAAGAAGGTTATCGCTATCCGGTCGTGCGGGAGGAAGAGGATTGGTATATCATTATAATAGGTGAGCGGCCGGGATATATTTCTAAGCAGACTGTTACAATGGATGCGGGTCTACCGGTGCTTGTATACCATCAGGTTTTGCCGCGCGATCTGATGAGAACGATGGAGAGTACGATTTCCTTGGAAGCGTTTGAGCAGCAAATGGGGTACTTGCAGGATCATCATTTTGAGACGCTGACGGCACATCAGCTGTATGATTATTTGGAAGGGCGTCTTGTTGTACCGAGCAAAGCAGTGCTCATTACATTCGACGATGGGTTATTATCGACGAAGGAATATGCCTATCCCGTTTTGAAGCAATACGGGTTACGTGCGCTTCAGCACATTATTTCCTCACGTACGGATCGGGCGCAGGGAGCGCAGTTGTTTGATGCGGAAGGCCCGCTGCAGTTTTTTACCGCTGCGGATTTAGAAGAGTTGGCGGATGTTTTCCAGTTTGAAGCACATACATATGAATTGCATTCACTTAATACGGTTTCGGGTGTAGGTATTGCGTTAGAACGTTCAAAAGAAGAGATCCTTTTAGATTTACAGCAAAATATCGAGCAAGTGCCGGAAGCTGTATCATTAGCCTATCCGTATGGGCATTATAATGAGGATTTCATCGCGGCGGCTAAAGAGGCAGGGGTGTTGATTGGCTTTACCACGACAGAAGGGTATGCAAATAGGAAGACTTCAAATTATAAAGTATGCCGATATGGAATAACAGAGAAAAAGTCGTTTGAGCAATTTGTTGCGTATGTGGAGGGGGACATGACGTGGCCGTAGAAGAGGGCGAGGGTTCGTAAATGAGTACTATTAATCAAATAATCGATGAGCATTCGCGTTATTTAGTGCGCATCGCTTATTTATATGTGAAGAATTGGTCGACTGCCGAGGATATTGTACAAGAAGTATTTGTTACGTATTTTCAAAAGAGTGATCAGTTTCGCAATGAGGCATCATTGAAGACCTATTTAACGAAAATAACCGCCAATCGTGCAAAAGATTATTTGCGCTCGTGGAAGCATAAAAAAGATGTGCTGTTCGATACAATCTTTGTTTCGACAAAAGGCGCAGAAGAAGTAGTGTTGGAGCAAGAGCGGCTGGCCACACTTGAAAAAAATCTTTTCCAGCTTCCGTTAAAATACCGTGAACCTTTAATATTATTTTATTATGATGAGCAATCTATAGCGGAAATAGCAAACTATCTACAGCTGAATGAAAATACCGTGAAAACACGGCTGCGAAGGGCGAAGCAGCAGCTAAAGGGATTTTTTGAGGAAGAGGACGGGGAGGTAGAGAGCAATTGAGCGATTTCAAACGTAAGCTCGATCAAGTGATGGGCGATACATCGAAGCAGGAAAGACGGATAAAGCAGCGTGTGCATGAACGTTTACGAACACCGGCTAAAAAGTTTTCTTGGCAAGTGCTGTTAGTCTCGGCGGTGATTCCTGTAGTAGCACTGTTTCTTATTCTCACAATTGACCCTTCGAATTATCTTTCCTCAGATAAGGGGCCAGGCGTCCCATATGATCCACTGGATGATTTGGCGCAAATCTCGGCACTGCAGAAGAAAAAGCAACTGTCAGCCATTGATTATGAGGAATTTGCGGCACTTCCACATTTTGATCAAGTCGACGGTTTGTATTATGTGGATAAAGAAAAATTTTCATTAATAGGGAGTTCGGATGCTTTCCATACGGTCATTGAGCGCAAAGCGAATTTATTCGATGAGGTTGTCTATAAGTCGGGCGACATTGTACGCACGATGACAAATACGACAAGTCACTTACCGACATATATGGATGTCTATTACGAGGTGATTGCGGTCCCAGGTGATCGTGTCGTGCTGAAAAACGGCCAGCTGAAGATAAACGGCAAACCGTTGCCATCTGAAATTATGGATCGTTATGAAAAACAGGGAATCACGGTTGCAGGGGGTTACGACCAGCTGTTGAATGCGCGGGAGTATTTATTATTGAACCATTTCCCGGCAAGTAAAACAGTGCAGGGGGCAACGATTACCCCTGTGCATAAAATTTATGGACAAGTTGTAGGCATAGCAACGGAAGAGCGCACCCATTCGATTTATATGGATTATTTATCCGACCAGCTTACTGGTGAATATTCACCGGAGCAATATTTTGATTTGTATTTATATGACGATTTGTTGGGCTTCGGCAATTTGCCGGAAACGCCTGCGTTTACAGAAATTAGCCGGTTGGGTGAACTGTTTTTAGAGGCAGCTTATCGAAAAATGGCTCCAGTTTCTGAGAATGAGGTTGAAATCTACTACCAATATGGACGAGAAGGGGTAGCAGAGAGGGTGTTTTATATGAAGCGGGATTCGGGCTCACAGCGTTGGCTCATTGAGGAATAGCAGTGGGTGTAGAAAGGGGCGATGGTACCAGAATCAGACATAATTTAAGGTAATACACCCAATCCTATTCGGGAAACCAGGTTGTTATCAGTCCAGAAGAAGAAGCCGTCAACCAACCGCTTACTATATAGAGACATCAACCTGGTTTTCCATTTATTCAAAGGTATTGATCAAAGGTGCCTGTTGGGAAGGATTGTTTTTGCACCGTCGCAAATTAGTGTTAGTTACCTATTCTGCAAATTCACTACAATTGTATAATAATAACAAAAAGGTCAGATATCGAGGGGGATATCTGACCTTTTTGTGTTTTTATTCACATGTGTGAATTGTTTGTCGTTGTGTCATGCATTGTAGGTACGGCTCACTAAGAATAGCCACTTAACCCACGAATGCGCCTTTTCACTTGCGATCATGAACTTTCATAATAAGTTTGCCAAATGAAGTTGCAAAAGGAAGGATAATGAGTGAAGAAAGGACATTAAACAGAATACCTATATAAGCGAGTTGTGTATCAGCTTCACTGGCAAGCTGTAATCCAATCGAAGTGAGCAAACCGATAAAGGGATAAAATACGATAACCCCGATGATATTCAACCATATATGGGCATAGGCAGACAATCTTGCTTCCCTGCCAGCACCAATAGAAGCCAAAAAAGCAGTGACACATGTACCGATATTGGAACCTAGCATAATAGCGATTCCAGTGTCCAGGTGTACAACGCCATTTGTTAGGAACCCCATTACAATGCCTGTAGTAGCTGTGCTTGATTGAATAATCGCCGTTATGAATGTACCGGTGAGAATACTATAAAGATAACTGTCGTCCAAAGATAAGAGTAAATTACTAACAAATCCAATTGAGCTCAATGGACCTGCTAAGAGTTCAAAGCCACTCATGGAAGTGAAGACAGCGGCTATGCCGAAAAGTATTAGACCGATACTTCGTAACTTTCTTTTTCTAGTTACTAATAAAATAGCCCCACAAATGGCTAGAGGTACAAGGAATCGCGTCAGGTCAAAGGTGATTAGTACAGTTGTTAATGTCGTTCCGATATTTGTTCCTAAAATAATTCCAATAGATTGCGGGAAAGTGAGTAATCTAGCAGAAATGAGTCCAATCGTAATAACCATGACTGCCGAACTACTTTGTAGAATACAAGTAATTGCAACCCCTGCTAGTAAACCTTTCCAGGGCGTATCCGTTAATTTAGTAAGCCATAATTTTAATGAATTTGCAGATAAATTGAAAAGCCCCAATCTTAGTAATGCCATGCCATAAATAAATATTCCGATTAAAAATAAAAAAAGAAATAATTGAGCCAAGCAACCACCCCCAATACCTAATTCTATGGTTTAAAAGATTCGGACATGCATTGTTTCCCCCGATTACCGGTTACACGTATTCTAAACTATAGTGTTACTCGCCTAAATAGTAAGACGCGCTCTCTCTATTTTTAGGATAGAGATTTAATTTTAGGTGACTGTGTGAGGAACTACTCAGTGAATCAATAATTGTGAGATTTTTCTTTACTTTTTGTCTGACTACTCGAATGTATAAATTTTCTATATCGGTGTCTTACTCCAGATACTTCATTTATTTCAAAACAATTGGAAAAGGATATTTGGCTATTTTATAGAATACCAATAATATGCTGGCTCCGAGTTACTATTATGAAAGGATGTTAAAATCATGAAACCACATCAAGACCAAGCAGTGGACTTTCTACAACTTATCGTCTCTGGAAAGATTGACGAAGCCTATAAAAAATACGTAAGCCCAGATTTCCGCCATCATAATCCATATTTCCCGGGGGATGCGGATTCGCTTAAGCAAGCGATGGAAGAGAATGATGGTATGAGCCCAAACAAAACGCTCGAAGTGAAGCAGACGATTGAAGAGGGAGAAAACGTGATGGTTTATTCCCACATCAAACAGAAGGTGGGGGACCTAGGGGCAGCGGTTGTCCATATTTTCCGTTTTCATGAAGGCAAGATTGTTGAAATGTGGGATGTTAGCCAACCTGTGCCGGAAGATTCACCAAACGAGAATGGGATGTTTTGATG
>CAZWAW010000086.1:0-12560 GCA_964632025.1 uncultured Sporosarcina sp. | reverse complement strand
TGTAGGGATGCGACAAAGTCGCATCCCTACACAACCAGACAGCTCGGTAATCCTATAGAAGTCGTTCAATCCAAAGCAATCCAAATGCAACTAGACACGTAGCACCCAGTTTGTACTCAAGTTAATTTCGGTAAATCAACAGACGTGAATCTACACCATTTAATCTTTAAATAGATTTCTTTTATGCCACTTGAAATAAGGCTTGTTTTCTTCAGTTCGAGCGATTTTCATTTTTGAATGTATGCTGTATTTATCATAATCCTCTTCTGGGATCTGAGATGAAATATGCAATCTACCTTGTCCATCGAATGCGATAAATCCGTTCTCATAGAGCGCATCATGATTACAACACAGAAGTACACCGTTAGAAGGATCGACTCTTTCAACATCCATACTGTCTTTCCACGGCTTAGAGTAGCTTGCGCGAAGTAGTGCAGGTAACTCAATCTCACAAAGCACACATTTGTGATCCCACAACGGTAGTAAACCTTCTCTAAACTTTTGTCGCCCTAAACGAATCTTCATTTTCAATTCTGATTCTGTTTCAGCAATCATCGGAATGAACGTGTTACGCTCCGTTCGAAGTACCGTACCAATTGCTAATTCTAGCTGCTCTTCATCTACTTGATAAATATTAAGATCACCCATTAATTCTAACAATTTTATCGATAATTCCTCATTACAAGGATACAAATATCCCTGATTACCATTTGCGTCTGATTGGAATGGTGAATACTTAATTGGCAGAAGCGGCAAAATGTCATCAAATTTCGAAAGCACATTTATAGGTACTTCAAGTTCGTGATAGTCTAATTCCACTAAATAGCCATCATCATTTCCGCTATCAGGACTTTGCATAGTTGACGGTTTACTCGCTATCTGGCATCCTGTTTTAGCAACGCTAATCGCCACAATATTTCCTTTTACATAATGAAATATGCGATCCCCTTCGTTTACCTCTATCATTCGCAGCCGTGAATGACGTTCTTTCCCAGTACTGTCTTGTTGCAGTGACCAAATGATCCCTAATTCTTTTTCTTCTTGATACGTCTGCCCTTGCATCACAACGAAACTTTGCATCTATAAAACACTCCCTAAATCGCAATTCACATAGCTCTATACTCATTATAGCTGTTTTTTCCCTTCACACAGCTTAATGTAGTTTCAAATTGAACTGAATGAGTTAAAAATGTTTTCTGCACAACCAAAAAGCCACGATCACCGAACCATCTTCGGTAATCGTGGCTTTTCATTTTTTTATCGTAATTCTTAAGACTTCACAGTAACAACTTTACCTTCTTTACGTTCTTTAGCATATTGAGCTGTAGCTGTGAACAGTACGTCAGACGATGAATTCAATGCAGTTTCACAAGAATCTTGCACAACACCGATGATAAAGCCTACACCAACAACTTGCATGGCAATATCATTTGGAACTCCAAATAGACTACATGCTAGTGGGATCAGTAATAGTGATCCGCCTGCAACACCTGATGCACCTGCTGCAGAGACAGCCGCTACAACAGAAAGCAGAAGTGCAGTCACGAAATCAACTTCAATCCCAAGCGTATGGACTGTTGCAAGAGTTAGTACAGCAATTGTAACAGCTGCACCAGCCATATTAATCGTAGCACCTAGAGGAATTGACACTGCATACGTATCCTCATCTAAGCCAAGTTCTTCACATAATTTCATATTTACCGGAATATTTGCAGCTGAACTGCGTGTAAAGAATGCCGTTAAACCACTTTCTTTTAAAACCTTGAAAACAATTGGATAAGGATTTCTGCGTATATAGACATACACGATTAACGGATTCACTACAAGTGCGATAAACAACATACATCCAACTAAAATTACAACTAATTTACCGTATACAAGTAAAGCAGAAAGACCAGTTGTTACGATAGCATCAAACACAAGCCCCATAATACCAAGCGGTGCTAAATTGATCACCCATTGTACGACTTTAGTAATTGCATCTGAAAAACTACCTAACACGTCTTTTGTATTTTGTTTGGCATTTTTTAAGGCAAGTCCAAGTACAACTGCCCACATTAAAATACCTAAGTAGTTAGCATTTAGTAATGCATTAACCGGATTGGCAACTACGTTAAAGAGTAATGTTTCAAGAACCTCAACAATACCTTCTGGAGGAGAAAGACCTTCTGCTCCTGCTGTCAACGTTAGTGTAACTGGGAACATAAAGCTTACAGCGACAGCGACAGCCCCTGCTAGGAGTGTACCAATCGCATAAAGACCAAGAATCGCTTTCATATTCGTTTTCGTACCACTTTTATGCGCGGAAATTGCGTGCATAACTAAGAATAATACTAAGACTGGTGCAACTGCCTTTAATGCACCGACAAATAAAGAACCGAAAATAGTTACCCAACTTGCAGCAGTAGGAATGGTTAAAGCTAAAATAAGACCGGCAATAATACCGATAACTATCCTTTTTACTAGACTTATTTGATTCCATTTAACTAATAAATTCTTCATTATTCTACCCCTTTGAAATTTTCTTAAAAACCTTATAATAAAAACGTACAGCCACTCTTCCCCAGTGAGGCAGTAGGTACTTATTTCGCCTCCAAGTAGACTGATAATTTATTTTAACACAGGGTTTCCGAATTGCGCAATGATTTTTTTATATCAGAATATATATGGATTTTTTTATGATATTCATGTAATATTAACGGAATGTTCCGAGAATTATACATAATAAAAAAACTATAATTACTGATTGATTTTCAGTAGTTATAGCTTCCAGGCTTGATAAATTAAACTCAATCGCATGAATGTTTTTACGGAGACGGCGGGAGTCGCTTCAATCCTAAAGTTAAAGACAAAGAACGTCTTTATCTTAAGGCTCTCCAGCGCTTTTCACATATCATTTTCCTAAGTTATATGTTCACAATCAGTTTATTTTTATGAATTGAAATCATATATTTGACCTTTAATCAAATACGCCGCACTTTCAGCAATATTTGTTATATGGTCTGCTGTTCTCTCAAGATAACGATTTACAAATAATAATTGGACAAGCTGATTTGTTTCTTCTGGATGTTCACTTAGATAAGTAGTAAGTTTTTTATATGTTTCACCACTATATTGATCCACTTCATCCTCTAAGTCGCCAACTTCTTTAGCAAGTACGATATTTTCCTCTAAAAAAGATTGTAGTGCTTTTCGGAGCATTTCAATTGATACATCTTTCATCTTCTCTAAATGTGTAATTTCCAGCAAAGATTTTGCCTGACCAATCTTAATCGTTGCTTTTGCAATATTTACGGCAAAATCCGCAACCCGTTCAATTTCAGATGAAATTTTGAGTACACCAATAATCTCGCGTAAATCCCTTGAAACAGGCGCTTCTTTTGCCATAATCCAGATTGCAAACTGGTTAATTTCCATTTCAAGATTATCAATTGCTGTATCTCCCTCTATAGCTTTTAAAGCAATCTCAACATCTTGTGTTTTCAAGGCTTTAAAAGCTCTTTCTAGGGCAATGATCGATAGTTCACCCATTTCGGTGATTTTTCTTTTTAAATCCTCTAAATTTTTCTCGAAGTTTTCACGCATGACTGTTTGTTACCCCCTGTTATCCGAATCGACCTGTTACATAATCTTCTGTTCTTTGATCCTTTGGCGTAGAGAAAATGTTATCTGTATCATCGTATTCAACGATTTCTCCATTTAAGAAAAATGCTGTTTTATCAGAGATTCGTGCTGCTTGTTGCATGTTATGAGTAACAATAACAATCGTATACTCTTTTTTCAAATTTGTGATTAGTTCTTCGACTTTTAACGTAGAAATTGGATCTAGTGCGGAAGTAGGCTCGTCCATTAATATAACATCTGGTTTCATTGCAATTGCACGTGCAATACAAACACGTTGTTGCTGACCACCAGACAAACCTAGTGCGGATGTTTTAAGACGGTCTTTTACCTCGTCCCAAATCGCTGCTCCGCGTAAACTATCTTCTACAATTTTATTTAATTCTTTTTTACTTTTTATGCCTTGCCCTCTTGGACCATAGGCAACATTATCATAAATACTCATTGGAAATAAATTTGGTTTTTGAAATACCATTCCGACTTTTGTTCTTAATTTGATTACATCAGTTGAACTATAAATTCTTTCATGATCAATGACAACTTCACCTGTAATTTTCACACCATCAATTAAATCATTCATTCGGTTTAGTGTTCGTAAAAAAGTTGATTTACCACAACCTGAAGGTCCGATTAAAGCAGTAACCTCATTTTCACGAATAGCAAGATCGACGCCGAATAACGCTTGTTTCTCACCATAGAATAAATTCAAATCCGTCACATTAATTTTCGCTGTACCTACTTTATGTGGCTCCATATGCGCAAATACCTTTCCTACTTGAATTTTTTTGATCGTTGGTTCAGCACGTTCCATTACTGCTGTACTCATTGACAACTACTCCTTATTTGTTGGTTCCTTTGTTTAACTTTTTCGATATATATGTTGCTGAGAGATTGATGGCCAGGATAATAACGATTAAGACAATACCAACTGCTGCAGCAAGCTCAATGTCTCCAGATTCTTGTGTTACTAAATATGAATGAACCGTTAACGTTCGAGCTGATGAAAAGATACCCTCTGGCATAGCAGCAACCGTTCCTGCAGTTAAGAAGATGGCAGCTGATTCGCCAACAATTCGTCCAACAGAGAGGATGATGCCCGATAAAATCCCCGGCATGGCATTAGGTAAAATCACCTTATATAAGGTTTGAAGCTTAGTTGTTCCAAGTGCTAACGAACCTTCACGAAACGAAGCCGGTACTGTTTTCAATGCTTCTTCTGTTGTTCGGATGATAACAGGTAAAACAATAATCGTTAATGTTAACGAAGCAGCAATAATAGACATACCTAACTTTAAGGTTGTTACAAAGAATACTGCACCAAACAAACCATAAATAATCGAGGGAATTCCAGTTAAACTTTCTGTTGCAAAACGTATGATTTTTACTAATCGTCCTTGTTTCGCATATTCTTGCAAGTAAACGGCCGCTAATATCCCAATGGGTGTTGCAATGACTAATGAAATAACGATTGTGTAGATAGTTGTTACAATCATTGGCCAAATACCTCCACCTCCAGTTGGTGAATAATCGCCAAAGATGAAATCGAAACTTATTAAACGAAATCCTTTATAAAAGATGAATCCAACAATCATGACGAGAACAGCAACCGATAAGAAAGCGGATAACCATAAAAGTCCACGTAACAAGTTATCTTTAAATTGTCTCATCTTAGTTGCCACCCTTCGCACTGATTCTTGCTAATACAAAATTCAAAATTAATATAAATGAGAATAAAACAATTCCCGTTGCAAACAACATTTCTTGATGTGTACCGAATGCATAACCCATTTCTAATGCAACATTTGTCGTCAGTGGACGAACACTGTCAGTTAGGCTCGTAGGGACAATTAAACTATTACCAGCAACTAAGATAACTGCCATCGTTTCCCCAATTGCCCTACCTAAACCTAATACGATTGCCGTCATAATTCCTGATTTCGCTGCTGGTACAATGACTTTGAAAATTGTCCCAATTTGGGATACGCCAAGTGCTAATGATGCTTCACGATATGTTTGAGGGACAGCACGAATCGCTGTCTCTGCTACAGTCACAATTGTTGGTAACATCATGATTGCTAGCACAAGAATAACAGCTAATAAGCTTTGTCCTTTCACTAAACCGAACGTATCTTGTAAAAATGGAACAATAATTGCAAGTCCAAATACACCATATAATACAGATGGGATACCCGCTAGCAACTGAATGGCCGGTGAAATAATTTTAGCTACCCTTTTAGACGCAATTTCTGCTAAGAAAATAGCTGTAAATAAGCCAATGGGAACCCCAATAATTAATGCGCCAATTGTTGCGTAAATGGATGCAACAATCATTGGGAATATACCGAATTTATCTTCACTCGGTACCCAATCAGTACCAAAGATAAAATCTATAAAGCTATAGCCCCCTGCTACAAAGGGATGAGCTCCTTTATAAAATACAAATCCAATGATTAACAATAAAGTGATGACTGAAAGAAGTGCGCAAATCAAGAAAATTCTTGAAGACACCTTCTCTAACATATACTTCCTTTTATTTGCTTTACCAATTGCTACGGCCTGCTTGTTAGTTGTTGGGATAGACACACTTTATTCCTCCAAAATCACGCTCAAAATTATATTTTTGTCATACTTTAAGAATTCTTTACTTTATAGGAATAGCTCCTGCTTCTGCTGCAATGAGTTGTCCATCTTCACTTAAGATGAAATCTATAAATTGTTGACCAGCTTCTGTTAATTGACCTTCTTTATATACAAATAAGAAGGGTCTAGACAAACTGTATTGTTCTTTTAAAACATTTTCTGCAGTTGCCGCTACGCCATCAATATCGATTGTCGAAATGGAATCATCGATATATTCAAATGAAATAAAACCCACTGCATGTTTGTTGTTCCCTACTGTTGTTTTAATATTACCGTTACCACTTGCGATAATTGCATTTCTTATTAATTCGCCAGAGCTGTAATCGACAATTTCTTGGAAAGCATCCCGTGAACCTGAACCATCCTCACGGGAGACAACAACGATTTCCAAATCCTCTCCACCAAGTTCTTTCCAGTTCGTCACTTCACCCGTAAAAATCTTCCTTACTTGCTCCATCGTAAGATTTTTTATTTTGTTAGTTGGATGAGTCACTACTACGATTCCATCATAAGCAATAACTACCTCATTCAATCCACTTGCTACTTCTTCTTCCTTTAAATCACGTGAAGACATACCGATTTCAGATACACCACTGATTGCATTGGTGATACCTGCCGATGAACCAATTTGGTTTATTTCAATATTCGTATTGTCTTGCTCTGAATATTTGTGAGCTAGTTTTTCAGCAAGCGGCCCTACAGATGTTGATCCTGAAATAGACACTGTAGCGTTACTACCTTTCGACGCTTGTGCGTTATTATCATCTTTGCTTGTACATGCTGATAGTACAATAAGTAGAGACAGCATAAATAATCCCATTTTCACTTTTTTCAAACTAATCATTTGTGACCTCCCAGAAATAGGTTAGGAACTTTTCTTTGTCGTATTTTGTCTAATATTAGAATAATGGCCTAGTGTAAATTTTCGACAGGTATTTTGTAAAGGATTCGTAAATTTCATTAAAAGCAAGATTCTCTATGTTAAATATTGTTAAGAATTCGATCTTGACAAGATAATGTAGGATGCGTTGAAATTGAGATTTTATCCTTTCCATCTATTCCTCAACAAATGTTAGTTGTTTATTTAGTTTGTTAGCAAACACAGAAATCTTAAAAAGCTTGAAAACCGTCATTTTCACCGGACGATTTCCGGCCCGCTTTCGGAGAATTAATTATGACACCTTAACCAATGAAGGCAAGTGTGGCTAGTTGTTTTTGAAAGAAAAGAATAGATGACTTTCTATAGAGGAGGCTTGAGCGGTCAAAATTGTGCCTTTGGAAAGCGAAGGATGAACAAACACCATGTGATTACCGAAAAAAATAAGTAGGGGTGCGAAAAAGTCGCATCCCTACTTATTTTTGGTGCCTATTAAACAAAAACACATGATAGTCAGGCAGACACCCATAAACCTGATTTAGATTGTATTTTTATAATGTTGTCATGATACTCTGAACTTTTCCACGCATAGGTATCTAAAATTAAATAAAACAAGAGAAATAGACCCCTTGTTACCATTTGTTCTTCTGCTGAAATCCAAATTCAATTTCAGCTAAGTTTTAGACCCTTAGCAAGCCACGGAAGCCCCTTGCAGCGTAGTAGGAATCTGCTCCATTGTGGTACAAAAAGACAGTGTCGTAGCGAAGATCACAAAAGAGAGCCCCGCCGAGATTTCTAATAATAGCAGGTGTTTGCACCCAGCTCGACGTTTTCATATCGAAATTCACAATTTTCTGCAGCTCCCGGTATTGTTCTTCCGTTAAAAGTTCAATGCCCATGGCGGTTGCCATATCCATAGCGTTATTTTCCGGTTTGTGTTTTTTCCTAGACTCCAGTGCTTCACGGTCGTAACAAACACTTCTGCGACCTTTGGGACTTTCCGTAGAACAATCACAAAAAATGTATTCGCCTGTCTTTTCATCATGGCCAACGACATCCGGTTCACCCTCAGTTCCTTCCATTTCATTGAGTGACCACAGTTTTTCAGGATTCGCATCGAGCTTAGCTTGTACTGAAGCCCATTCAAGACCTTCATGGCGGCTCCTATTTTTCTCAAAACGGGCTTTCAACGTTGCGAGCAGTTCCTCACGTTGTTCTTGTGACAACTGCTTATTTTCTTTTGTCATATTCGTTTCCCCCTTATTGTTTTTACTCATAATGGTTTAAGTACTTACTGCTATTTTTACCAAGTTTGACGTTTCATTTTCATGGGAGCTAATTAAGAGCAGAGCGTTGTTCAGTATTCGTTCTCATTCATACGAATTCCTCTTTAAATCGACAACAGTGCGAACTCTGCGGGCCGCCTTTACTTGTCCAACAGAAAGTTAAACTAACTAAAACGTATAAAGAACCAGTCACATCAGCAGGGAATAAACGAGACCAAAACCCTTGATATGAATGGTTCTTTTTTAGAGATTGTGTGAACTAAGAAACCAAAATCACTTTATACTACTGGATATAAACATCGAAGCATCTAGATTCATAAAAATACTGTTCCCATGATAGAACGTCTTAATTTCAATTGATTTAAATCCAACTTCGGATAATATTTTTTTCAGTTCTTCATGCGAAAAACCGTTATGAACTTTCGGATGATTTATTTTATAGTTTTTATCAAAATCAATAATAATGAGCTTGCCGCCCTTATTTAAAATGTTGAACAAGCCTTGTAAAATTTTTTCAGTATCCGGAATATGAAGAAGGACGAGTGACATTAAAACGATGTCTGCCTTAAGTTCAGTTGCTTCTTGAGTGAAATCTGAATAACGTACTTTGGCGTTGGTAATGCCTTTGTTAGCAATTTTAGCTGTCGCAACTTCCAACATTTGTTGTGATGAATCAACCAACAAAACAGAATCTACCAAGTCTATTAATTCTAAACTAACTAGACCAGTCCCACTCCCATAGTCTATTAAAGATTCTGATTTACTATTCCGTAATTCTAGTCTTACTTCCTTAACTACAACTTTAGCCAATTCAATTCTTTCTTCTGTATCATATCTTTTTGCCATCTGTTCAAAGACGTTGTTTTCCATATTCCGCTCCCCTATTAATTAAATAATTTAAGCTACATATGGTTCATTATATCAAAAATCAAAACCTGAAGGGACAATCCCCCCTCAATGTTGGACACTTGGCCAATTTGGTTGGACAACTTCAGCATTTGATTGGACACTTCGGAGAGTTTGTTGGAAACCTCTTTCTTGGTAGGACACTTTGATGCTTTCGTTGGACACTTATCCGAATTCGTTGGACAACTCCTGGCTTTTATTGGACTCACGGGTTATGCCCAATCAACCAATTGTTAATAAAATTAAAGAGAGTAGATACGCTAAAACGTATCTACTCTCCAGCTCTTGACTCACGATCACATTATTTTTTACTAAGTATTCTATCCGCTTATAGGGCTAACAAACTCAATGATCTCGGTTCACTAGATAATTCAATAAATGCTTCAAAAAAGTCGTATTCCGTGGTATTTCTTGCAACGTTTCCATTGCAGTACAATAATGGTCCCACATTGCTTTTCTGGCAGCTACAACACCTAAGATAGAAACAAATGTTGTATTGTTGTTCTCAGCATCTTTTCCAATGGGTTTTCCGAGTAAGTTGTGATTTCCTTCAACATCAAGCAGGTCATCCTTAATCTGAAATGCAATGCCGGCATGACGGGCGAATCTTTTCAAAGCTTCCATTTCCAACTCCGTTGCACGGGCGAGAATGGCAGGCATTATGAGAGAAGCTTCAAATGCGATTCCGGTCTTATAAAAGCACATCTCATTCAATTGTTCAATCGTCAATTGTTTCCCTCTTGAATCCAAGTCCATCGCCTGTCCCCTACAGATATCTCCTACGATTTGGGAAGAATATCGAATCAAGCGTAGCACCGTTTTCGGATCGTACTGATCAAGAGATGTTTGTTCTTCAATCGCTTTTTGGGTCAGGAAAAGTCCAGTTAATTCAGCTGTGGCAATGTCATACACCTGATGTAAGGTTGGACGCCCTCTACGCGTGGACGCATTATCTTGGGATGGCATATCATCAAAAATGAGGGATGCCGTATGCATATATTCCAATGATTTCAGAAGTGGAACGATTGACGACTCATTTAGTCCATACCCGTTAACACCCATGACCCAAGTCATGATTGGTCTAAGTCGCTTTCCATCACTTTTCAGGCTGTAATTTGCCGCATCAATAATCGGCTCTCTCATCGAAGAGGCATCCCCTATTTCGGAAATAGGCAATACGTCGTTGACTTGATTGCGTACAGTTTCGATCAGATCTATAAAGTCTTCCTGCTCCTTGCGTTCACTTTTCAAATTCGTAATCATATGATCGCGCAGCAGCTTATCAAAGAAATCCACATTATCCGCTTTTCGAACCATACGTTGGATGACTTTATTGAAAGTAGGATTTCCTGTAGCAAATAAACGCATAACCTCGTTGTATTTTTTAGTGCCCATTCGTTTTTTAAATCGTTTCAGCCCGTTTATTGCACGACCCAGTATCACCTCACGCGTCTTGCTATCTGAGTGATAGACATTATGGATCAAATTGAAGATGACCGTCCAGTACAATTCAAAGGGATTTATGAGATCCGAGCGCTTACCATGATATTTCAAATAATAGGTATAGGGTGTTACTCTTTCTTCATTTAAGTCATCAAACATATCCGCAAAATCATCCGCTAGCTGGTTGTAAATGCCATATAAGAATGTTAGGTTTTGGAAGCCCACGTCCTCAGGAGCACTTATGACTGAACGGGTAATCAATCGGGAAGAAGAGGATTTTAAAATGACAGGGATATATAGCGCTTCATTGGTGTAATTCGCATTAGATAGATCCTTTACACGATCCACTTCCTGGGAATTAAAAAACACATAGGACTGCTCGAAAAAACTTTTTCTTGTCTCTGGCCGCTGATGGCCCTTAATATACTCAAAGGCATCTTGGAGTTCCGAATGGGCGAATCGGATGAGTTCCGCGTTTTTTCCAGTCCACTCTTCCAATTCAGGAACAGATCCTGTGATAAGTGTGGAACGTATTAAATCGGAATATTGTTTTTTCTCTTGATTTGATAAAACACCGGCATCGAGAAGGTCGTCAATGAATGGATACGTCAGACCATAGGAATACCCAAGCCTAATCGCTTCATCAAGTTTCCGGGTACGTTCTTCAGGCGTAATGTCAACGTCCATCTCTTCAACCACATGCAGGATGACCCCTGCTATGATTTTGATAAGTTTTCGCTTGGCTTCCTCAGCATCCATCGCCTCTGGAATATGGGCGGATACAGACTTTATTTTGTCCATCGCCCAGATCATGGTGGATTCGACGCCTTCCTTCTGCGCCAGCCGATACATCCCCGCCATGCTAAACATCTCCAAATTGCTTCCAGGGTTTTTCGGATTGGAATCAATTAGGTGATTTTTCAAACTATCAACTGTACGTTGAACCCTGGTCTGTGTGTCAGGTGAGTCCAAGGCTTTACCCAAATCTCGCATGTAAATATAGGAAATGCTCCGATCCAAATAATTATCTAGTTTACCTGTGTAATCCAGCCATTGGATATAAGTGTGATACCCCTCTGAACCATTTTTTCCCTTTCCACGCGAAAAAATAGATAATAACGGGAAAGGATGAATATGGTTCTGTTTCCAAGACTGTATATCTTTTATCAAAACAGGGACAACCGTTTTTTGCACGAGCTGTTCAGAAAGTGATTTAAAATAATCAGCAGCCTTCTGCTCCGCCAACCGATAGCTTGCATCGGCATTTTTTAGTAACTTCTCATTCATACGAATTAATACCTCATCTTAAAGTTTTCATATATATGTATGCAATATTGATCAAATCAATGTTAAGAACCTAAACACTATCCCAAACTTTTCACAAAAACTAAATTTATTTTATTCAAGAAACGATATACAGACGAAAAAAGAATCAATTAGACTGAAAAATAGTGCTTGTGCATCAAACGAAGACAAGCAACTCAAACAAGTTTGTCATACAGTCAGCCTTAAAACTGATATTGTTTGTATTATTATCAAATTGTAGCGTATAGTCCGAGTTTTTTCACGCACAGCATACCTAAAATTCACTTACGAAAACATAGCCCGTCGGAAATCAGAGGAGGTTGGTTGGAGACAGGATGCGGATAGTTGGCATCTACGGGCTTTCGTTAGATACCTTGATGAGTTTGTTGGACAAAAAAATCGGTACCTGTGTAACAAATAACAACGTACAATTCATGTAATTACATAAAAATTCAAATGGAATTAGATATTGAAGTAAATAC
>CAZWAW010000085.1:0-12606 GCA_964632025.1 uncultured Sporosarcina sp. | reverse complement strand
TCATAGTCAGGTATGAAGCACCTAAAGATATCATCGTCATTATCAACGTATGGATAATCGAACTATAAAAGGAATAATAAAATAACCACAAATCCAGTAACTGGATTTGTGGGTATTTTTACGCGATAAAAAAACTGTACCCGCATTCATAATGGGTACAGCTTTGCACAATCAGACGATGCATTTCGCCTCGTATTTAATCGCTAACAGCTTATAAGAAATTTGTACACAGTTCTCGATTGGAATCCATAATTCATAAGTATGTTTGTAAATTTCCCGGATTCGTTTTGCAAGGTCGGTTGGATGATCAAGACGGTGTAAATCCGATACGACATCAACGATTTCAAGTTCATACGCTTTTGGTCCCGCTTCAAATGGATCCCATTGTTCAAGAAGCGCCACTGCCTTTTTATTCATTTCTATAGTATGCACGATGAGTCACCTTATTTTTCTCAATAGTTTAGATTATGATAACATAGTAGAGAAAAAAGGAAAGAGGAGATTTCCATGAATAATTTTGAAACTGTAATTGAACGTCGTAAATCACGTTCTGTAAAATGGGACCGAATGGAAATGATATATGGAATCGAAGATGCATCCGATATTTTACCGATGTGGATTGCAGATATGGACTTTGCTGCTCCGGAAGTAGTTGTCAACGCGATGAAAGAACGTCTCGAACATCCCGTTTTCGGCTATTCCTATATTTGTGAAGGCTGTAAAGACGCAGTAAGTACATGGCTTGCTGAACGCCATGCATGGGAAACAAAAAACGAATGGATGTTATTTCACCACGGTGTAGTTCCAGCAATCGCTTCGGTCGTTGAAACGTTTACGAATCCGGGTGACGGCATTCTTGTCACTTCTCCGGTCTATCCGCCCTTTTTCCAAATTCCTGAACGGCAGGGACGAAATATGGTCGAATGTATTATGAAAGAAGAAGACGGTGTGTACGCCATCGACTTTGAAGAATTCGAGAAATGTTTGCAGCAAAATGTAAAGCTATTCATTTTATGCAATCCGCATAATCCTGGTGGTATTGTCTGGACAGCAAACGAATTGAAAGAAATGCTGCGACTGTGTACAAAATATGATGTCTTGATTTTATCGGATGAAATCCATGCCGATCTAGTCTTCTCTGGGCATAAGCATATTCCACTCGCAGTGCTTGCAGGTGAAGAAGCAGGACGTATCATTACATGTGTTGCTCCCACAAAATCGTTTAACCTTGCAGGTATCCAAGCGGCGTTAATGATTGCGACAGATGAAGGTGTGAGAGAGAAACTTACGTTGAATGCAATGGCACATGGTCAAATGGATTTGAGCTCTTTTGCAGCCGCAGCTTTGACTTCCGCCTATAAAGATGGTGGCCCTTGGCTAGCAGAATTACTTGAAACAGTTTCTAACAATATGGACTATGCAATCCGTGAACTAACAGCTGCAATCCCTACTTTGAAAATTGCTAAGCCGCATGGTACATACCTTCTTTGGATTGACTACCGTGGCACCGGATTTACCGAGTTGGAAATAATGGACAAGCTTTTGACTAAAGGAAAACTTGCTCTTGATCCAGGCTCGAAATACGGTGAAGCGGGACGCGGCTTCCTTCGCATGAACGTGGCAACACCGCTGTCAGTTGTTCAAGACGGCGTTAACCGTTTTATCAATGCATTGAGTGAATGATTTAGCGGAGTTGGCATTACGATCATAAAGTTGACATTGCATTATTCAAAAAGAAAAACAGCATCCTCAATTTTGAGGATGCTGTTTTTCTTTTTGTTCGCGGCGTTCACGTAAAATGCGTTCTTCAAATTCCTTCGCTTCTAATTCCTGTTTCTTCGATTTACGTCGAATCCACATGAATGTGAGCACCATAAGAACCCCAAAGAAAAACATTGAAATGCCCGCTGATATATATTCTGTTTTATCTTCTGGAAAGTAAAGGAACGGCATTAATAGTACGTTCACTTACATCCACTTCCTCACATTGTAAATTTCTATATGATTAGAATTATTTTTGAAGGATTTCGATTGATTCAATAGAAATATCTTCAACAGGCTTGTCTTGACGGCCTTTTTTAACTTTTGCAATTTTGTCGATAACATCCATGCCTTCAATAACTTGGCCGAATACTGTATGTTTTTGGTCTAAGTGAGGAGTTCCGCCCATTTCGCCATATGCTTCAGCGATTTCTGCTGGATATCCGCCTTTTTTCAGTTGATCAACTGAAGCTGGAACTTCTGAAGCTTGAACGATGAAGAACTGGCTGCCATTTGTTCCTGGACCAGCGTTCGCCATTGAAAGAGCTCCTTTTAAGTTAAATAGATCCATAGTAAATTCGTCTTCAAATGTATCGCCAAAAATACTTGTTCCGCCCATACCAGTTCCTGTTGGGTCGCCGCCTTGAATCATAAAGTCTTCAATAACACGGTGGAAGATAATACCGTCATAATAACCATTTTCTGCATGTGTTAAGAAGTTTTCAACTGTTTTTGGTGCTTGTTCAGGGAAAAGCTTGATTTTGATTGGCCCCATTGTTGTGTTCATAATAACTAGTGCTTCGTTTGCTGCTACTTCAGTCGATAATTGTGGATACATTGTTGTTGCCTCCTCTGAGTTCTTCGTGCTATTTTCTTCCACTGGCGCTTTGCCAGCAGACACTACTTCTTCTGGTTTCTTGTTCTCAGACGCACTATTTCCGCAAGCGGTAAGTAAGACGAGACCAAAGATTGTCAGAAGGGAGAAATACATTTTCCTCATTAACATTCACCCTGGACTAGTTTATCATATTGGGCAATCTATTTCGACGAATAAGCATGATACTTCCTTCGTTTTCCGAATTGTTTTATACTGAATGAAAAGCACTACATGGAAAGAAGGTTTTCTAAATGGACGTGCAAAAACGGAATTTCATCATCATTTGGATTTCCAACGTCCTCGTTGCAGGGACAATGACAATGATCATGCCCTTCTTATCACTTTATATCGAGACATTCGGTGATCATTCCGATGCGTATGTCCAAAAATGGGCAGGCCTTATTTTCGGTGCTTCATTCGTCACCGCTTTCATTATGTCACCGATTTGGGGGCGAGTCGCCGATAAATATGGCTTCAAACCCATCCTTCTCATAAATGGTTTCGGGATTGCAACATCCGTTTTCCTAATGGGATTTGTAGATTCCGTCGAGTCGTTTTTCCTGCTTCGGCTGCTGAACGGGGTTGTCACAGGTTTCATACCAACGTCACTTGCGTTTATTTCTTCGCAGACTGCGAAAAAGGAAGCCGGAAAAATGCTCGGTACTTTACAGATGGGCAGTGTGACGGGAACATTATTCGGACCTGTATTTGGAGGCTTATTGGCAGATGCATTCGGTTTCCAATATACCTTTGTTATTACATCCATTTCCGTGATCGTCGCAACACTTATCGTGCTCTTCGGAATCAAGGAACAAAAACGGGTAAAAAATCCAAAAGCTATCCAGTATTCCCGTAAAGCGATTATCAGTGGCCTGTTGCATCACCGACTCATGTTGAACGTCATGATTGTTACGGCACTTATTCAAGTCGGAAACTTCAGTATCCAACCACTTCTGTCGCTCTACGTTGCTCATTTGACAGATGCGAAAGACGTGGCTTTCCTAGCTGGAGTTACATTCAGTGCAGCTGGGGTCGGCAATCTTTTATTCGCGCGTCGCTGGGGGAAGCTCGGAGACGACATTGGCTACGAAAAAGTGCTGTCAATCCTGCTACTCCTGTCATTCGTCTTTATCATCCCTCAAGCTTTCGTGACGCAGCTGTGGCAACTTATTTTTTGGCGGCTACTGTTTGGTATAGCGCTCGGCGGAATGATTCCCATAACGACTGCATTAGTCAGACGTGAAGCACCCATTGATATTCAAGGAGAAGTCATGGGGTATAATACCAGTTTCCGTTTTCTCGGGAATATTATAGGTCCAATGTTTGGCGGAATTGTCAGTGGCTTCATCGGCATTTCGTCCGTCTTCATTGTCACTGGTGTCTTGTTCATAGTTGGATTCGCATTTCTCTATTATGCCAAACGAAAACCCGTGCAGGACTTTGAGGATTTCCTTGCTGCTGAAGAGAAACGGACGCATAGTTGAAAAACAGCACACTTCGCTAGTCGGAGTGTGCTATATTTTTGTTACTGAATGAATTCTTGAACGGAGTGCAAATGCATTGAAACAATTTATTGGTTTCATCTTTATTCTTTTATCCATCCCACTCCTCTTTGTTGTCCAAGATGCGATTGCTGTCGAGTTAAAGAGCGCCGAATCCTTCAATGACCAGATGAATGACTCTATCGAACTGTCAGCCCCAGAAGTCAATATCCCCGTAACATTGAAAGATGGCAATGGCCTCATTTTTGCAGAAGAGTATATAGAGTGGCGCAATCCGCTTCCACTGTCCTCCATCCCTTTATTCGCGCGCCTGCTGTTCCTAGAAAGTGAAGACACAGGTTTCTTCGAGCATAAAGGCTATGATATAGCTGCAATCGTCCGTGCATTTGCTGTCAATACCGCAACAGAAGATGTCAGTCAAGGTGCTTCTACCATTACACAACAAGTCGTGCGGATGCGGTTTTTATCGACTGAAAAGACGTACGAACGTAAGTTGACGGAACTTTTTTACGCAACTGAACTTGAAAAACAATCGACAAAAGATGAGATTTTGGAAATGTATATGAATGAAATGTATTTTGGCCACCAAGTATACGGCATTGGTGCCGCGGCAACCTATTACTTTAGCAAACCCTTAGATGAGCTGAATGAGGCGGAGATGGCCTTCCTAGCGGCGATTCCAAACAATCCTTCTTTATATGACCCATTAAAACATTTCGATCGGACAAAAGTAAGACAAGAACGCCTTTTGTCTGTACTTACAAAAAACAAGGTTCTGACTACCGAGGAAGCGGAAATGTATAAAAACACAGCTATCCAATTAAACCTGAAGGAAAAAGTGAATGCCTTTCCTGCTTACACTACATATGCACTTGCCGAACTTACTGATCTCATCGCACAGTCCGAAGGCTTATCTGAAAAAATGACATATGCGAAAGATGATGCAGAAAAGATAGCACTTAAAGTGATAATTAAACAGCGGACAGCTGAAGTGTTGTCCAAAGGATTGATTATCGAAACGGCACTTAACCCTGGAAAGCAAAGGCGAGATGAACAAACGATCTCCCCTCTTTTAGAACCTGAAGGCGTGCAAGCAGGTGCCGCTGTTATCGACAATGAAACCCGGGAAATCGTCAGCCTATTCGCAGGTAAAAACTATAAAAAAGCTGATTTCCACCGCGCATTCCAGGCTGTCAGACAACCTGGTTCCGCTCTTAAACCACTTTTGGTCTATGCTCCCCTGTTTGAAAGTGGATCCTACACAGAAAACACGCCCATTAACAGCGGCAATATTTGCATCGGCTCTTACTGCCCGACAAATATCGGCGGTTACGTTTATGGTAATGTCACAGTAAAAGAGGCATTTCGACACAGCCATAATACAGCAGCTGTAAGGTTGCTTCAGATGATTGGAGTCGAAAAGGCATTCAACTATATCGAGCCATTCGGCTTCAAATCAGTTACGCAACAGGATATGACCTATGCAGCTGCTCTCGGTGGTTTTTCAAAAGGGATGACGCCGATTGAACTTGCGGGGGCTTATTCGAGTTTCATCGACGGGAAATATACCCCTGCCCATGCAATTCGCACCGTGAAGGATAGGTCTGGGACTATTTTATACGAATGGCCAGATGGCAAAGAGGATGTTTGGTCAGCTGCTACAGTTTCCCAAATTCGCGGCATGATGTCGGATGTCGTATTGAACGGGACTGGCCGCGGTATCCCCTATACAACTTCGTATACAGGAGCAAAAACCGGCACCACAGATCATTATAAGGATTTATGGGTTGGCGGATTAAACGACAACTATACAACCGCTGTCTGGGTCGGCTATGATAGGCCGCAATCTATAAAGCTCTTGAGTGATCAGAAACTTCATTTACGTATATTTTCCACACTACTCGAGGACTAGCCGTTCATTCAAAGGGCTAGTCCGTTTTACTGCCAATGAAAGGCAAACTCGCAATAACGCCATTATAAAGCTTCAACAGAATATAGATGATGGTTGAAACGAGTATCGTCCAAATCATAATTTCAAAAACGAGGAGCCCAATCGTGCTGATGATTGTCATGAATTTACTTAATTTGAAAACGACATAGACAAAGTAGATGAATGTTGTCAGTAAAAATATAGCCATTAATAGGTTAATTGAATTAATGCCACCTGCCGATGCAAGTGCGCCAAAAAAGTAGATAACATTGCCTCCGCGTGCCTCGCTATACGATTTCCCCTCCACATCCTTCGAAAAGAATAACATAGCGGTTTCGTGAATCGTTTCCGCAATCAATTTTAACGCTGAAAAAACCATAAAAAATAGCAATGCATAAATAACTAGCAGAAAAATACGTAATTGTATATCCGTTAAAAATTCACGCATACCTGCATATAAACCAATTCCTTTGAACAGTTCAACTGACACGCCTACTGTGTAAACTCCGAATGTTAAACTGAATAAGACAATTGTGACAAACGGTAAATAACCAAATATGTACGGATTTTTCATTTCCAGCACCTCAAAAGCAATTTATTTCTCCGTTTCTATAATATAAGAAGAGAGACTGAATAAGCAATAATGTCAGGAAGTGTTGTATGCAAAGGTGCTCTATTTACGCTATACTTTAAAACAATGCAAAGAATAATGTTTCATTCATTTGGAAGGAGGATTTTTTTGAATTTCGTATTGCTGATTTTCATGCCTATCGTGGCAGCCTTATTCGTTCCCCTGCTATACAGGAAACTGAAAGACATACATACTGGGTGGTTCGTTTTACTCGTCCCTGTCTCCCTCTTCATTTATTACATAGGATTCCTCAAAACAACAATGGATGGCGGACATGCAATATCGGAATTGCATTGGATTCCTTCACTCGGCATTTCGTTTGTGTCGTACATTGATGGTCTCAGCCTGCTGTTTACCTTGCTTATAACAGGTATCGGTGCACTCGTTGTACTCTACTCCATTTTTTATCTCGATAAGCGTAAAGAAAAGTTGAATCACTTTTACGTCTATCTGCTGATTTTCATGAGTGCTATGTTAGGCGTTGTGCAATCTGATAACGTGATTTCCCTTTATTTATTCTGGGAGCTAACATCCATTTCGTCATTCCTGCTTATTGGCTATTGGAGTACACGTGACGGTTCACGATTTGGTGCATTGAAATCGATGATGATCACTGTATTTGGTGGACTAATGATGCTTGGGGGATTCGTTCTGTTAGGAATTATGGGAGATACGTTTTCCATCCGCGAACTTATCGCTAGCTCCCCCACCTTTGTAGGACATGAATTCTTTACGCTCGCGCTCGTTCTCGTACTGCTTGGTGCATTTACGAAGTCAGCACAGTTCCCGTTCCACATTTGGTTACCGGATGCAATGGAAGCGCCTACACCGGTCAGCGCCTACCTGCACTCCGCAACGATGGTAAAAGCAGGTCTTTACCTTGTCGCTCGGTTTACACCCATTTTCGCTGTTTCTGAAGTTTGGATTTGGCTCGTAGCTGGTATCGGACTTTTGACATTGTTCTGGGGATCTTTCTTCGCAGTGAAACAGACCGATTTGAAAGCGATTCTTGCTTTCTCGACAGTCAGTCAGCTTGGACTTATCATGTCCCTGCTCGGCGCGGGTGCGCTTGCCTATCACTCGGATGATCCGATTTTCAAATTTGCGACATTCGCAGCAATCTTCCATTTGATCAACCACGCGACCTTTAAAGGAAGTTTGTTCATGATTGCAGGTATTGTTGATCACGAAACCGGTACCCGGGATATCCGAAAACTCGGTGGCTTGATGAGCATTATGCCCGTCAGTTTCACCGTTGCTTTCATCGGATCTATGTCGATGGCAGGTCTTCCGCCATTTAACGGCTTCCTGAGTAAGGAAATGTTCCTTCAGTCAATGCTTGCCATTCGTCATTTTGAACTGTTCAATTTTGCAACATGGGGAATCATCTTCCCTGTTGTGGCTTGGATTGCCAGTGTCTTTACGCTCGTCTATAGCTTTTACTTTGTATTCAAGACGTTCGCTGGACAACAAAAAAGTGAACCTCTTCCTATTAAACCGCATGAAGCGCCTATCGGGATGCTTGTATCTCCCGTCATACTTGCTACGCTCGTTATTGGCATTTTCTTCATTCCGAACTTGATTGGAAAATGGTTGGTGAAACCAGCTGTAATGGCTGTTCAGCCTGATTTATACAGGCATCCTTCTGAGGTTGCCGTTGACGTTGCAGCTTGGCACGGCTTTGATGCTCCTGAATTATGGATGACAGTTTCGCTTGTTGGTGTTGGTCTCGTTCTATTTTTGACATTGGCAAGATGGCAAAAAATGTACGATATTCAACCAGAGTACTTGTCGTTAAATGCATTGTATGATTCTGCCATGATGTTTGGTGAAGGTGGGATGAACAAACTTTCCCGCTTCTATATGACTGGTTTAATCCGTACCTATCTGATTTATATGTTTGCGTTTATTGCTGCAATTACAGCTGCGACGTTATTCATCAAAGAAGCTTTCATTGTAGATATGGAGAGTTTTTCTCCCATTAACTTATATGGTGTTCTGACTGCTATTGTTCTGGTCATCGCGGTTTGTATGGTTCTTCTTGCGAAGACAAGGCTGTCAGCAATTATTGCTCTAGGTGCCGTCGGCTATTCGGTTGCTTTATTCTTTGTCATTTTCAAAGCACCCGATTTGGCGCTTACGCAGCTCGTTATTGAAACGATATCGGTCGCCTTGTTCTTGTTAGCCTTTAAACATTTACCGTCACTTAATAATCACGGTCAAACAAAACGCAACAAACTTGGTAATTTGATTATTGCAGCTGGTGTCGGAATTACTGTGACGTTGATTGCTCTATCAGCCCATTCACAAAAACTGATTCCATCTATTTCGCAGTATTACAAAGACACAGTTGCAACAGAAGCTGGGGGCGGTAATATCGTCAACGTCATCCTCGTAGATTATCGTGGATTTGATACATTATTTGAAATCGCCGTTCTGTCAATTGCAGGAATCGCTGTCATTGCAATGATACGCCTGAAGTTGTCAAGAAAGGAGGAGAGTACGGATGAAAACAAATGATGTCATTTTACAAACGACAACAAAATTCGTGTTCTTCATCATTTTCCTTTTTTCAATTCATATATTCTTTGCGGGACATTATACACCAGGGGGCGGTTTCGTTGGAGGACTGCTAACGACAGGGGCAATCGTGTTGCTGTTACTAGCCTTTGATTTAAAAACTGTTCAAAAAGCATTGCCATTTAATTTTACAATCGTAACAGCTATCGGCTTACTGCTGTCATTCGGAACAGCCGCAGGTTCAATCTTTTTCAACGTTCCGTTCTTTACACACGCTTTCGATTATTTCACGTTGCCTTTGTTTGGAAAAACGTCCTTACATACAGCGATGATTTTCGATGCCGGTGTTTATCTTGTTGTTGTAGGCGCGGCTGTTACAATGATTCAAACGATTGGAGGAGATGAATAATGGAATTTCTAATGGCTATTGTCATCGGAATCCTTTTCATGGCCGCCGTTTACCTAATACTCTCGAGAAGCATTCTCAAAATTATACTAGGGACAGGCCTGTTGAGTCATGGTGCCCATCTGCTACTCCTTACAATGGGTGGTCTTGGCGGCACTTCCCCGCCAGTCTTGGCAGAAGGCGTAACAGATTACGCAGATCCATTACCGCAAGCGCTTATTTTGACAGCAATTGTCATCAGTTTCGGTGTGACAGCGTTCATCCTTGTTCTTGCTTACAGGTCGTATGCTGAACATAAGACAGACAATATGAATCTCATGAGAGGAAATGACGAACATGATTAATTTACCTTTATTCCCAATCATATTGCCATTCCTTTTCGCAATAATTCTTCTGTTCTTTAAGGAGAATATCAAGGTACAACGATTTTTGACCTGTATCGGTCTAGTAGTCAGCCTGGTTGCTGCACTTTTCCTTTTAGCAAAAGTGAAAGCTGATGGCGTTCAGGCAATTACGCTCGGAAGCTGGCCGGCACCGTTCGGTATTTCAATGGTTTCCGATATGTTATCTGCATTGCTTGTGACGACAACAATCTTGATCACTCTCTTTGTTGTGATATACAGTTTCACAGCGATTGGTGAAGAGCGGGAGCGCTACTTTTATTATCCTGCCATCCTGTTCATGATTACAGGCATCAATGGCGCATTTACAACAGGTGATATTTTCAATATGTTCGTATTCTTCGAAGTGCTACTCATCGCCTCTTACCTGTTAATCGTTCTGGGCGGCGAGAAAAAACAGCTTCGCGAATCAATAAAGTACATACTCGTCAATGTCATTTCATCTGCATTATTCGTCATCACGGTTGCTTATCTCTACTCTGTTATTGGTACATTAAATATGGCAGATATCTCAGTGAAGATTGCAGAGATTGGACAACCGGGTATCATAACGGTCATTGCAGTGCTCTTTTTAATCGTGTTTGGCGTAAAAGGATCCTTGTTCCCTCTTTATTTCTGGCTACCAGGATCTTATGCAGCACCTCCAATACCGGTGCTTGCACTATTCGGTGCATTGCTGACTAAAGTCGGTATTTATGCAATCATTCGAACGTATACGCTGTTTTTCGTTCACGACATCGGATTTACACATGGTTTATTATCCGCACTGGCATTGCTCACAATCATTGCCGGCTGCATTGGTGCCCTTGCCTATTTTGATGTTAAACACATTATTATTTACAATATCGTCATTGCAGTGGGGGTTATTTTATTCGGTGCTGCTCAAATGAACGAGGCTGGTTTAACGGGTGCTGTTTTCTATTTGGTCCACGATATGATCATTAAAGGGGCTTTGTTCCTTCTGATTGGCATCATCGTTTACGTAACCGGAACCTCCAACTTACGTAAAATGGGCGGGCTGATGAAAACCCATGCCCCACTTGGCTGGATGTATTTAATCGCCGCATTTGGACTAGCGGGCATTCCGCCATTAAGCGGTTTCGTCGGCAAACTTCTCATCGTTAAAGGGGGATTCGAGGCAGGTAATGTCTTAGGAAGCATGATTATCCTTGCATCGAGCCTTGTGGTCCTGTTGTCTGTCATCCGGATTTTCATCTATGCATTCTGGGGAGATCCCACAACCGTGGAATTGCCGACAACAAACCGCCAAACATACCGCAAGATGATGATGCCTGCTGTTGCATTAGTCATTCTGTCAGTGCTGTACGGCGTTGGATCTGAGTGGCTAATTCCCTATATGAAGGACGCGACAGACGTATTACTACAACCATCCATCTATATTGATGCGGTGTTAAAGGAGTAGATGAACGATGGCATTTCAACTATTATTGAACTTTTTCATCGCTCTTGTTTGGATGTTCATGAGCACCTCATTCACCCCTTCAACATTCGTAATTGGGCTCTTGATTGGTCTACTTTTGATCATTATAACGAGACGTTTTTTCACAGAAAGATTGTATATTTGGCGGCTTTGGGCAGCATTCAAATTGGCACTGCTCTTCTTCAAGGAGCTAACTCTGTCTAATATTTCAGTGCTGAAGGTCATACTACGTCCGAAGATGAATATTCAGCCCATGATTTTCGCTTTGCCAACTGATCTTGAGCATGACTGGGAGATTACATTATTATCAAGCTTAATTACGTTGACGCCCGGAACAATCGTATTGAACGTTTCCGATGATCAACGAACACTTTATATCCATGCTATTGACGTCGATGATGTCGATGACGCAATTGATTCGATCAAAAATTCATTCGAAAAAGCCATTAAGGAGGTAAGCCGACCATGACGACATTCATCTGGGTTTGCCTAATCCTTGTACTGCTGTCGATTGCTGGTCTGCTGTACCGTGTATTCTGCGGTCCATCTATTCCGGATCGGCTCGTCGCACTTGATTCGATTGGTGTCATGCTTATTTCAGCAATTGCTCTGTTATCAGTCATCTTCGATACCGGTTTTTTCATGGAAGTCATCTTGCTCATTGCGATTATGTCATTCATTGGAACCGTATCATTCTCTAAATTCATTGAGAAAGGAGAGATAATCGAGCGTGATCGTACTAGCTAATATCCTCATTGTCTTTACAATCGTCGTTGGCATCGTTTTCACTATCGTGACTGTCATTGGTATCATTCGTTTGCCGGACGTCTATACGAGGGCGCATGCAGCTTCTAAGAGTGCAACATTGGGAGTACTTAGTATTCTGTTAGGCGTATTTTTTCACTTTTGGTTGAAGGAAGGTAATTTCAGTATACAACTGCTTCTTGCAATTGCATTTCTGTTCATTACCTCTCCGATTGGCGGACATCTCATGAGCCGAGCCGCTTATATCTCTGGTGTAAAACCAACAGAACTAACTGTCGGTGATGATCTTGCAGAAGTTATCAAACAAGCTAAACTAAAGAATCCTCCGACTCATCAGAAGGAAGACTAAAAAAAACGCACCCTTTATTTCAG